>JBDNHZ010000019.1:0-7464 GCA_041688515.1 Verrucomicrobiota bacterium | reverse complement strand
CGGGTGGTGGCCGGGTGGGCCTGGATGTGGGCGATGATGTTCGTGACGCCTTCGGACACCACCTGGCTTTCGAGGTCGAGGTAGTGCGGGCGGGCGACGGCGACGTGGACGATGGTCTTGTCGCGCTTGAAGAACTGGAGGCCCGCATTGGCGAAGGCGTTGCTCAGGGCGGTGGCGATCCGGATCGGAAAGCGGCGTTCGCGATCGGTGGTGACGCGGACCAGGGCCTGCAAGGGGGGCGGCAGCTTGCCGAAGTTTTCCCGCTTCAGAACGATGGAATCGACGCTGCGGATCAGCACCGGGAGATGGACCTCGCGGAAGTGCTGTTCGACCTCTTCGTGGGTGGCCAGCTTGCTGGCCTCGGGCACGTTGAGGGTGGTGAATTCAGAGCGGAAGCTCTGGCCTTCAAGCCACTTCTTCACGACTGCCTCGTCCTTCACAATACGGACGCGGGACTTGTACATCTCGAACGGCATGCGCCCGAAGCGCTCGGCATGGATCTGCCGAAGCTTCTCCTGGTAGCCGTGGTAATTGGGCGGACCCAGGACCTCACCGCTGATGCCGCACTGCGCGACGAAGGTGTAGGTGCCCTTGGGCGGTTCGGTGGCGATCTTCTCGACGGAGTAGAAGGTGTCGAAATGCGCCGTCAGGATGTGGTGCTGCGCGTCGGCTTCGCTGAGCCACACGGTGTCGTCGAGCGAACAGACCAGCAGCGGTTGCTGCGGTTTGCCGTCCTTGCCCTTGAGCGTCCGGAGCGTGACGTCGTAGCGATCGGGCTTCTGGATGACCAGGCCGGCCACCTCAAAGAGGGGAAAGGCGCGGCAACTGAGCCGGATCTGCCGGGCGAGGGAGTTCATCCCGTTGGGCTCCGGCGTGAAGGCGCACTCAACCGGGATCAGGGGCTCGGGGCGGGCATCGCGATCGTCGCGTCGCCGCTGGCCGGGACCTCCAGGTCCGCCGGGTCCGCCGGGTCCACGACCGCCTCGATCACCGCGGTCGCCTTGGTTCGGGCGCGGGCCGCCTGCGGCTGGATCCCACGTCAGATTGGGAGTGCCACCCGGAACGCCCGGCTGACCCATCGTCCGAGGAGTGCCGGGGCGGGGACCACTGGGTCCTCCGAATCCACCGGGCCCTCGCCCCGGGCCACCGGGGCCGCGGCCGGGACCGCCCGGACCGCGGCCTCCGCCACCGCCGAAGGGGCGGCCTCCACCCCCACCTCCGAATGGGCGTCCGCCATCCCGGCGGCCACCGCGATCATCGCGGCGGTTGTCATCGCGGCCCTCGTAGCGCGCAAAGCGGTTGGGGTCGGCTGGCTTCTGCGCCCAAGAGGGGAGAAATGCCTTTTCGAGGTCCAAAGTCAGATCCTGCGGTTCGCTCATATTAGAGAAAAAAGGCCCCGCGCACGCGCGGGGTTGGCTCAATCAATTTCATGCGACCATGCGGACGGGGTTTCGAAAAGGCAAGCGGCGGAACAGGAACAAAATGGGGGGCACCAAGACACGGTCCCTTCCGGGACCGCGGGCGTTCTCGCCGGCAGCGCTCCTCCCTGCCGCCGAGCTGAGACCTGCGCCCGAAGGGTGGGAGGTTTCTCAGATCGGGCTTGCGGTGGGTTCGACCTTCGACGTGGAATCTTCCCCCATGAGTTCCTCCTCACCTGCCGGGGCGAAGCCGTCTCTGATGTCGATGTCGGAAGTGCCGCGGGTGTTGCCGTTCGCGCTCTTTCTTGGAGTGGGCGCACTGGCGGGGAAGGCGTTCAGCGGTTCGGAGTATTGGATGTATGCGGCCAAAACGATCGGGGTGGGGGCCTTGCTCTGGGCGTGGCGCCGGCGTCTCCCGGAAATGCGTTGGGCCTTCAGTGGGGAGGCGGTGTGGGTGGGCCTTGGCATTGCAGCGCTCTGGCTTGGATTGTCCGGGCACATTCCGTCGTTGGGCCGCATCTGGGACCTCATCCGCGAAGCTACGGGCGGACCGGCCGCACCGGTGCCGAAGCCGTTGGAAGTCTGGAACCCGATCGTTCATTTCGCTGGCCTGCCGATCCTCGGATGGGGGTTCGTCCTGATCCGGGTCCTGGGACGTTCCCTGGTGGTGCCGGCGTTGGAAGAAGTCTTCTACCGATCCTTCATGTACCGCTACATCGTGAAGCCCGAATTCGAGTCGGTGGCCCATTCCACCTTTCACCTCGGGGCCTTCCTGATGACGTCGGCGTTCTTCGGACTTTCCCATACCGACCACTGGCTGCCGGGGGTGATCTGCGGGATGTCCTATCAGTGGCTTGTGATCCGCAAGGGGCGCCTCGGCGATGCCATGCTGGCCCACGCCATCACCAACCTCGCCATCAGCGGCTATGCCATTGGCACGGGGCGCTGGGAGTTCAGCTGATGTCCTCGATGGACCCGGTCGCGAAGCGGAAGCCGGACGCATTGCCACCCTGCGTCCTGCATGAGGACGAGGACTTGTTGGTGGTAAACAAGCCGGCCGGCTGGAATACCCACGCCCCGGCACCGCATGCGGGCGAGGGGATCTACGACTGGCTTCGTCATCGGGAACCCCGGTGGGCCGGGCTCTCCCTCCTGCATCGGCTCGACAAGGAAACCAGCGGCGTCCTGGTGTTCGGCAAAGGGGAGCGCGCGAATCGTTCCCTCACCGCACAGTTCACCGAACGTGCGGTGAACAAATGCTATCGCCTGCGGCTTTCCCCGCCGCCTGGGCCGCGCCGTCCGACGGTCAACGTCCAACCCATCGCGGGCGGCGGATGGCGCGTCACCTCGTGGCTGGAGCGTGCCGGGGAGGAGCAGGTCAGCCGTACCCACGGCATGGCCGGGCGCGAGGCGATCACCGAATTCGAACTGATCTCCGCCATCGAATGGCGGGCCCGGCCCAGGACGGGACGCACCCACCAGATTCGCGTCCACGCGGCGGCGATGGGCGTGCCCATCCTGGGAGATGCGCTCTACGGCGGAAAATTCTCGACCCGGGTGTGGTTGCACTCGGAAAGCATTGCCTTCGCCCACCCGGCGGACGGGCATTCCGTGGAATTCACTGCGCCCTCTCCGTTCGCCCCGCCGCCAGGGGAGGGGTTGGGCCTGGCCGCCGCGATGTTTCCCGTGGATGAGACCGACGCTTTCCGTGTGCTCCACGGCGCGGCGACCGGCACTCCCGGGATCTACGCGGAACGGTTGGGAGAACGACTGCTGATCCTGTCCGAGGACGAAGTCGTGGCGGGAAGCTGGATCGAGCGATGGGCGGGATGGCGACCGGCCGGGGTCCATGCCAAGCGCTGGCGCCGCGATGTGCGGATGAAGACCGTGGAAGAGACGTGCCCGGTGTTGATGGAGGGCAGCGAGGCCCCGGCTCGGTTCGAAATTCGGGAGAACGGAGTGCGTTACGAGGGGTCGCTGGCGGAGGGATACAGCTACGGCCTGTTTCTGGATCAACGCGATAACCGGCGGCGTCTCCTGCGCGGGCATGTTGCCGCGGCATTCCCGTTCCCGGAGGGAGGGCTTGCGGGGCGCGAGGTGCTGAACTGCTTTGCCTACACCGGGGGATTCAGCGTGTGCGCCGCGCTCGCCGGGGCGCGGACCACGACCCTGGATCTGTCGCGCAAGTACCTCGACTGGGCGCGTCGCAATTTCGGGTTGAACGGCCTGGATCCGGCGGGGCACGACTTCATCTACGGCGATTGCTTCGATTGGATGCGGCGCCTGGCGAAGAAGGGACGGCGGTTCGATGTGGTCCTGCTGGATCCGCCCACCTTTTCACGATCGAAGGAGAGTGGGGATTTTCGGGCGGAATCCGACTACCGCAGGTTGGTGACGTTGGCGGCGGGGTTGCTTGGGCCCGGAGGTCTGCTGTTCGCCTCGACCAACGCGGCGCGGCTCGATCCGGAACAGTTCCTGGCCGAGGTCCGGGCGGGTCTGGCATCGGCCGGCCGCCGGGTCCAGAAGGAGCATTACGTTCCCCAGCCCCCGGATTTTCCCATCTCGCGGGAGGAACCCGCCTATCTGAAGACGGTCTGGATGCGGATGGATTGAGTGTGGTGGCTTGACATCTTGCAGCTTGGAGAAGGGCATCCGAAATGCTTTCATCCCATCCGCGAGTTTCCTGTTTTCGCAACCCCCTCTGATCATGTCTTTCCGTTCGCTCCTGGCTCCCGCGTGGATGGTGGGCCTTTTGTGCTGTGTCCGAGCCGGGGCCGCCACCGTGACATGGGATGGCGGGGGGGACGGGGTTCGTTGGAATGACCCATTGAACTGGACGGGCAATACGCTCCCCGGCGTATCCGACGAGGCGGTTCTCAATCTTGGGACCGAAGTGCTGCTGGACGGTGCCACAGCCGTGGTCCAGCGGGCGACGGTCCGGCGTCCGTTGCGGATCATGAGCGGCGGGCTCACGACCTCGCAGGGGCTGTTCGTGAGCGGCACTTCGCTGGTTCTCGAGGGCGGAGCGATCGATGGACGGGTGGAATTGACCTCGGCAAGCCTCGTCCTGTCCGACGCAGCCTCGGCGGCCAGTCCGATTGAGCTGCGGGGCGATTCGGTTCTGGAGGGGAATGTTCCGATGGGCCTGGCGTTGACGGTGCTGGGAAGCTCCAGCGGCGGGAATGCGTGGACGACCTGGCGAACCGGAGGAACCAACCGCGGCGTGGTCAAGCTCGACAGCATCAACGCTGGTTGGAGCGCGACCCTGGCCCTTGAAGGAGTCCGTTTCGACAATGCGGCTTCTGGCGTGTTGACCGCGGCTCCCGGGGCGGGCGGCGGTCGCAGGCTGCAGGGAGATCTCATCAATCACGGACGCGTTTCGGTCGAGGCCGCGACGCTGCTCGCGGTGGAAGCCGTTGCGGGTGCGCAAGTGGAACACCGCGGCGGCGTGGTGGATCTCGAGACGAACTCCCGCCTTGAAGTGAGCCGCGGCCGATTGCTGTGGGATGGGGGATCCGTGATCGGGGACGGACGATTCCTGGTGGCATCAGGCCGGCTGAAAGTGACGTCCGGTGCCACCGGTTTGGGTTCGATCTACGCCGCAGGCGATTCCGTGCTGGAAGGCAACGAATCCCCGACCGCGACGGTCATCACCCAGGGCAGCAGCGCCTACGGCTATGCCTGGCTGCGCCTCAATGCGGACGCGTTGAACCGGGGCGAATTGCGCTTCGATTCGCGGGATGCAGGGTGGGGAAGCCAGTTCGACGCCGGCAGCCATCGCCTCAGCAATGCGATCTCCGGTCGGCTGCTCTTCCGGCCGGGAGCCGGCGGTCCGCGAACGTTCAACGGGGTGCTGGCCAATGTCGGGCGGGTGGAGGGCGAGCCGGGCGTGGGATTCTCATTTACCGGCACCTATGAGGGCCATGGGGGATTGTTCTTGGGTGAGGGGCGCCTGATCAATTCCAGGCTTGTGCTGGTCCAGTCTCCGTCCCAGCCGGACGTCCTGACTCTGGACGGGGAGGGCAATACCTTGGGGACGGATGTGCCCGCGGGATACACGCTGCATGTCCGGGGCGGCGGCTGGGGTCATGCGACGCTTTTGAGCACCCGCTCCTTCCGGAATCAGGGCACCCTGAGGCTCGAGTCGATCGGGGCAGGGTGGTTGTCCGCCCTCGAACTCCCAGGACCGGATGGCTCGGAGTTGGCCAACGACGGTTTCATCCTCGCAGGCCGGGGTTCAGGGGGACCGCGCCGGGTGATCGGGGATGTGCGGAACCGGAGTCGGATCCAGATGGAAGACGGGATGACGCTGGAAGTCCGCAAGACCGGGGGACCGCGTTTCGAGCAGTCGGCAGGCGAAGTGGAGACAATCGGAGGCGGCGCGATGGAGGTTCAATCCGGTCAATTCGTTTTGACCGGCGGCCAGTTGGGGATCGGGGTCTTCGCCATCCATTGCCAGACCGAGGTGAGCACTCCAGACCCAACGGGGAACCTGTCGATCTGCGGTGATGAATCCCGGTTGGTGACCCAGCAGGCTCCGGGATTGACCCTCCGGATCCACGGCGGTGGGCGCGGCGCCGGTCACGCCCGCCTGACGGTCCTTCCGGGAGCCGTCAATGCAGGAACCCTGCGGATGGAGTCGGAGTCGGCTGGATGGAACTCGAGTCTACGTTCGGATCCCGGGGTGCAACTCGTGAACGCTGCGACGGGGCGCATCGTGGCGGCTCTGGGATCGAGTGGTCAGCGTGAGGTCCGGGTCGGCGTGCGCAATGCCGGTCGGATGGAAGCGATCGCAGGGCATGGATGGGATTTTGTCGCGGCCTACACCTCGCTGGGCGGCTTTGTCGCCCCGGAAGTCCGCTTCTCCACTTCCACCCTCGATCTCTCGACGCCACCGGTGGCGGGTTCGCAATTCTCGGTGTTCGGCGATGGTAACACCCTGCTTTCGGGGATCCCGGCAGGCACGACGGTGCGATTCATCTCCAACGGGCAGGGGGGCCATGCGGTGCTGCGGGTTCCCGCGGATTTCGCCAATCGGGGCGTGATGGAGCTCACCTCGGTCGACGCGGGTTGGTCGACGACCGTTCAACCCGAATCGGGTGGGCGGATCGTAAACGAGGTCGGGGGACAAATGCGGGTGCGCGGCGGGGCTGGCGGACGACGGATCTTTCCTGCGCCCGTCGAGAACCGCGGAGAACTGGTGGTGGAAGCCGGGTGTGAGTGGATGGAAGGGCTGAGCAACCGGGCGGGGGCCACGATCCTGGCCGCGCCTTCGCAGCAGGTGGTGCCGGCGGGGTTCCGGATGGTCAACGCCGGGCGGCTCGAACTCTCGGGATCCACCGGGGAACTTCAGTTGAACGGGGACTTCTTTCAGGAATCCAGCGGTCTCCTTCATTTGGACGGTGCCGCGGACGCCAATGAGGTCTTGTTGGGCCTTGGCCTCGTCCGACTGGCTGGGCAGTTGGAACTGCGGTTGCCGACGGGGGGCACGCTTCCCGCCGACAACCAATTGCTCACGCTGGTCCGATCGGCGGTGCGGCAAGGGCAGTTCACCGAGCTGATTCTTCCCACGCTTCCTGCCGGACAGGCCTGGAATCCGGAGTACACCGCCTCTCAGTTTGGGGTCCGGGTCACGACCCGGGACGTTTCGCTCCAACCGCCCGTCCTCACCCGTCAGCCGGCCCAGTGGGTGGTTACGGCGGGTGCCCCGGTGGTTCTGTCGGTCGCGGCGACCGGCAGCAGTCCGCTCGCGTACCAGTGGTATCGGGCCACCCAACTTCTCCCCGGGCAGACCGGGGTTGTCCTGGATCTGGGAGCCGCCGACGGCAGCGATGAGGGCAGCTACTCCGTGGTGGTCTCCAACGCCGCCGGACGAGTGACCTCGGACTCGGTTCTGGTTCGGTTGGCCGATGTGGTGGTTCCCCAGAACCTGGCGGTGCGGACAAACCTGCCGGCGATCGGGGGCGATGGCGTGACCATCGAGGTCTTCAATGGCATCGGCGGTGGAGGCCCACCGCGCAACCAGGACCTCGACGGCCTGGCGGCG
>JBDNHZ010000151.1:0-12943 GCA_041688515.1 Verrucomicrobiota bacterium | reverse complement strand
GATCGGGTTCAATGCCCATTTGAAAGTCGTTACCCCGGGTCGTCCGTTGCTGGAGTGGGAGGCGACGATGGGAAGTCTGGAGAAGCAGCCCGGGGTGCGGGGGGTGGCCCCGTTCATCCTGGGTCAGGTCCTGATGCAGACGCAGCCAGACCCGGCGCTGCGCGGGCCACAGAGTTTCGCGCCGATCGTGCGGGGCATCGACAGCGCGCTTGAAGGTCGGGTCAGCGTGCTGACCAACCGGGTGATCGAAGGGGAATTCGATTTGCGCGGGGCAGGGGTGCTGGTGGGAAGTTCGCTGGCCGATCAACTGCGTGTGTCGGTGGGCGATCGCGTGGCCTTGCACTCGACCGCGGCCCTCGACCGGATGCTGAAGAGTCGGAAGACGCGCGAACCGGAACTGGTCCCTGCCGAAGACTACGAGGTGCGGGGTATTTTTCAGGTCGGGTACGACCAGATTGATGCGTCGTTCATCGCGGTATCGCTGGTGAATGCCCAGGAGTTGTTCAATCAGGGCGAGGGGGTGAACGGGTTGTCGGTGATGCTCGAAGATTCGACGGTGGAGAACACCCGCCTGCGGCAGGAGGAGATCGGGGCCCGGCTGGGTCCGGAGTTCCGGGTGGTCAGTTGGATGGATGAGAACCGCGACCTGCTGGGAGCCATCGAGGTCGAGAAGGACGCCATGTTGATCATCCTCTTCTTCGTCATGGTGGTGGCGGCGTTCTGCATCATCTGTTCGCAGATCGCCTTCGTGATCCGTAAGACCCGCGAGATCGGGATGCTCAAGGGCATGGGCGCCACCACCGGGCAGGTGGTGGCGGTGTTCCTTGCCCAGAGTTCCATGGTGGGAGTGGTGGGAGTCCTGATGGGCGTGGGTGCCGGCGTGCTGATGGTTTCGGTCCGCAACGACTTCCTCCGTGTCATGCGCTGGATCACCGGGCGCCAGTTGTTTCCCCAGTCGATCTATAGCTTCGCCGAAATTCCCGCCTTGGTCTTGCCCAATGACCTCGCCCTGATCTGCGGAGTCTCCCTCGTCATGTGTCTGCTGGCCGGCGTGGTCCCGGCCTGGATCGCGGCCTCCATGAGGCCGGTGGAGGCCTTGCGCAATGACTGAGCCCACTTTCATTTCCGGTTCCACTTCCGCTTCCGTGCCATTGGTCGTCGCCTCCGGCCTGACCAAGGCCTACCAGATCGGCGATCGCCGTCTGGAGGTCCTCCGGGGAGTTGACCTTCGGGTGGATCGCGGCGAATTCGTCGCCTTGCGCGGGGCATCCGGAGCCGGCAAGAGCACCCTCCTGCACCTGCTCGGAGGCCTCGATGTTCCCGATGCCGGGTGCATCGAGTTCGACGGAACACTCCTGACCGGACGCAGCCTTTCCAGTCTGGCCCAGTTCCGGAATCGCCATGTAGGAATCATCTTCCAGGCCTACCATCTGCTTTCCGACCTGAGCGCTCTGGAAAACGTCTATCTCCCGGCACGGATGGCGCGACGTTCGGCGGAGGAGTCGGTGGACCGCGCCCGAGCCCTATTGGGTCGGGTCGGATTGGAAGCGCGCCTCGGGCATCGCCCTTCCCAGTTGTCGGGCGGCGAACAGCAACGGGTGGCGATCGCTCGTTGCCTGGTCAACGATCCCGCGCTGGTGCTGGCGGATGAGCCGACCGGAAACCTGGATTCCCATACCGGCGATGGCGTGATGGATCTCCTCCTCAGCCTGCGGCAGGAACGGCGGATGACGCTGATCATCGCGACCCACGATCCGCGCGTGGCCCGCCGTGCGGGACGCGAGGTCCGGTTGGTCGATGGGTTGGTCGAAGAAAAAGCCGAAGCGGCTCCGGAGGGGGAATAGAGTCTCCTGACTCCTGCGAGGATGTCCGCCGTCCCGGGAGGGAAGCCTTCGTCCCGGAGGTGTAGCGGGGCAGTGACAGAATGCGCCCGCTCGACGTTGGCTTCGAAATTGCCGATTGGCGATTCGGAGGTCGCTCTGGTCTTCTGGGGGGGTGCAACGTCGCCGGCAGCGCTTTTGGCTTTTCTGGATGCCGGTCCTGCTCTGGATGGGGCTGATTTTCTGGGGATCGACCGACGCCCTGGCGGCGCATCGGACCTCCCGATTTCTCGGGCCGTTCCTCCGGTGGTTGGTCCCGGGGATCGGCTCGGAGACGGAGGCAGGGGTGCGGGCGGTGATCCGCAAGGGTGGTCACGTCACGGAGTACGCGGTGCTGGCGATCCTGATCGCGCGCGCAGTGCGGGCGGGGCCGGAATCCGGGAGTCGAACCCGGACCTGGGTTCTGGCGGCGTGGCTGGGGGCCACGGGGTACGCTGCGACTGACGAGTTTCATCAGTCGTTCCAGCCCACCCGACAGGGGTCGGTCATCGACGTTGGGATTGATTCCGCCGGTGCGGCCCTCGGTTCGATGGCGTACGCCGTCTGGGTGAAACGCCGGGAACGAAGACGGATTCGCTGAGTCATTCGACGGGCGTTTCGTGGGCGCTACAGTGGCTGCCCCCAAACATGGAACGTCCCTTTGTTGGCCCTGTGCTCGCCCTCATGCTGGGCATGTCGCTGTCGAATTTCCTGCCGCTTCCCGCCATGGCAGGGCTGGCGCTCGCCTTCATCGGGCTGCTGGTCTGGTGGTGGCCGCGGGGCTCGAATCTCTGGCGATTGCGGCTCGCCTGTCTGCTGGTGGGCTTCGGGCATCATGCCGTCTGGGCGGATGCGACCGGACCCCGCGACCCCGCCGCGATCATTCCCTCCGAGCCGGTGCTGGGTTGGGTGCGGGGTCGGGTGACCGATCCGGGCGAACCGCGCGAATCCAGCGCCGGCCGCGACCGGGTGACCCGCACGCTCGAGCTCCGGACCGAACAGTGGCGCGTCCGCAATGGGGCCTGGGGAACGATGGAGGGAACGGTGCGGATCCGCTTCCGCGATGCCCGGGGAGTGAATCCGATCCGGAACCAGCAAGCGGAGGTGTTCGGCACCTTTGGTGCCCCGGAGCATCCGTTGTTGCCGGGCAGTTTCGATTATCGCGCTCATCTCCGGGCCTTGGGAATCCATCGGGTGGGCCAAGCAGACGGAGTCGCTGACTGGCGTCCGGTTCCGGGCGCGATCGATGTCTCGTGGTCGGATCGGTTCATCCCCTGGGCGCATGGGGTTCTGGCCCGGGGATTACCGGATGACCCGGCGGCGCGATTGATCCGCTCCATGGTCCTGGGCTGGCGCGGGGGGTTGGAGGACGAATGGCGGAAGGCATTTCTGGAATCGGGCACCCTGCATGTGTTTGCCATCAGCGGACTGCACATCGCGCTGGTGGCGGGACTGTTGGTTCAGGTGCTGCGATTGGTCCGGGTGGATCGGGCCCGGTGCGGGTGGATCGTCATTCCCGTCATCTGGTTTTACGTGGCGGCGACCGGTTGGCAGGCGTCGGCGGTGCGCTCGGCGGTGATGTCTTCGGTGGTGGTGTTGGGGTGGTCGCTGCGTCGTCCGTCGGACCCGCTGAATTCGTTGGCGGCTTCGGCGTGGCTGATCCTGTGGCCGGACCCGGGACAACTGTTCCAGGCGGGATTCCAATTGTCGTTTGGGGTGGTGGCAGGAATGGCCATCTGGTCGCGACCCATGGAAGGCTGGATGGGCGGATTTCTGCAGCCGGATCCGTTGGTCCCGGAGGCCTCACGCGGACGTTTCTGGCGCTGGTGCTCAGGCCCGGCGCGTTGGATCGGGGTCAACCTTTCGGCTTCGGCAGCGGCCTGGATCACTTCTCTTCCTTTGGGCGTGCACTATTTCCATCTGATCAGCTTTACCGGATTGCTGGCCAATCTGGTCGTCGTTCCCGTGAGCGGTCTTTGTCTGGTGGCGGGTCTGCTGTCGCTGGCGGCTGCACCGCTCTTCCCGGCCCTCTCGGAGTGGATGAACCAGTCGGCCTGGCTGTGGATGCGGGGCATGATGGAAGCCGGGGCTGGAGCTTCACGAATTCCTGGCGGTGACTGGCACGTCGCGTCTCCGGAGTGGGGGTGGTGGGTGCTGTATGGCTGGATGCTCTTCGGTCTGTTGCCGCTGTGGGTGGCAGGCAAAAGGATTCCCGGATGGCGGATCTGGCCCGCCGCACTTGCCGCCGCCGCTGCCGGGTTCCTGACCTGGAGACAGGCCGGGACCACGGTGCTCACCTGCCTGCCCTGGGGCGCAGGGGTCCTGGTCGAGCAGGGGTGGGCCCGGGATCAATTGATCGATGTTGGCCCCGCCTATTGGAGCCGGCGGATCCTCCCCGAGTGGCTGGGCATCCGGGGAATCAATCGTCTGGAGGATGCCATCGCTGCGGCCGGCGAAAGCCGCTTCGCCGGCGGATGGCCGGGCCTGTTCGCTGGAGTTCCTGTAGAGGCCTGGTGGACCGGGCCAGAGGGCCGGAGCGGAGGGGCGTTGCGCGCGTCCCATGAAGCCGCCCATCTCCACGGAATCCCCGTGCGACGGTTGCTGGCCGGGCGTCGAGTCGACCCTTGGGAAGTGCTCTGGCCCCCGGCGGAAGCGCCCGGGATCCGTTCCGACGATCAGGCCCTCGTCCTGCGGGCGGAGTTCGGAGGAGTGATCTGCTGCCTCATCCCCAGCCTGAACCCCGAGGCACAGGCGAGGCTGGTCGATCGGATGGCGGATCGGCTGCGGTCCGACCTGGTAATCGTCGGAATGCCGGGGCGGGGAGAGCCTCTCACGCCGAAATTGCTGGCGGCCCTCCGTCCTCGGGCGGTGGTGGTGCTGGCGGGGGAACGTCCCGCCACCCATCGGGTCCCCAAGGCCGTCCGCACCCGACTCCGCAACGCGGTCCCCGACGGAGCCGTGTGGTTCACCGATGAGGTGGGCGCGGTGACCGTGCGGTTTCGGAGTGGTGCCTGTCGGTTGAGTTCGCACCAGGTGCGTCCCCGGATGGAGTCGGGAGAGCGATGGAGCTTTGACGTGGGCGGACGCGGACGGTAGGGAGGACCCATGCAGTCCACTGCGGAAAACACGGGACGAATCGGTCGGGTGGTGGTGGCGGTCCTGATCACGGGGGTGATCGGCGGGATCGCCTGGGGATTTCAACGGGCGGGTTTGTTCAGCCAGATCGGGCCGGTGCCGAAGGGGTCGCTGCTGGTGGCGGATGCTTTCGTCGTGGCCTTGGTGTGGTGGCGTGCGGTGCGGCGTTGAAACTAGGGGTTGCCGGTGGGAAGGAGGGGGCGTTAGCGTCGGGAAGTTCCCCGCGGTTATCCGCAAACCTGTTCTGAATCGGCGCACCGAAGTGGGCGTCGGACAGGCCAGTCAGGAACACAACGAACGTACGCGTATGAATTCCCTTCCTTAGGGCTCGCCGATCACGCGGCGCAGCTTCCTCTCCTCCTCGGGTGTCACGCTGGGTGCCGTGGCCGCCGGAACGCTCGCAGTGGATCGTCTGGCGTTCGCCCAGGCCAGCGACACCCTCAAGATCGCGTTGGTCGGTTGCGGTGGTCGCGGATCCGGTGCCGCCAACCAGGCCCTCAATGTGCCGGGCACCAAATTGGTGGCCATGGCCGATGCCTTCAAGGATCGCCTTGAAGGGGCTCTCAACAACCTCAAGAAGGAGCAGGGTGAAAAGGTGGATGTGCCGGCCGACCGGCAGTTCGTGGGGCTGGACGGATACAAGCAGGCGATCGCCCTCGCCGATGTGGTGATCCTCGCCACGCCTCCGGGATTCCGCCCCTATCATTTCGAAGAGGCCGTCCGGCAGGGCAAGAACGTGTTCATGGAGAAGCCGGTGGCAACCGACGGTCCGGGGGTGCGTCGGGTGATCGCCGCGGCGGAAGAAGCCAAACGGAAGAATCTGAAGGTCGGCGTCGGTTTGCAGCGCCATCATCAGCCGGGCTATCTGGAGACGCTCAAGCGCATCCACGACGGGGCCATCGGCGATATCACCTCGCTGCGGGTTTACTGGAACGATGGCGGCGTTTGGGTCAACCCGCGCAAGCCCGGCCAGAGCGAAATGGATTACCAGCTTCGCAATTGGTATTACTTCAACTGGCTTTGCGGCGATCACATCGTCGAGCAACACATCCACAACCTCGACGTCGGCTGCTGGATCAAGAACGCCTACCCTGTCCGCTGCCATGGCATGGGCGGTCGTCAGGTCCGTACGGCCAAGGAATACGGCGAGATCTTCGATCATCACGCGGTGGAGTATGAGTTCGCCGACGGTGCCCGCATGTATAGCCAGTGCCGCCACATCCGGGGTGCCTGGAGCTCGGTCTCTGAACATTGCGTCGGAACCAAGGGCGACGCCGATGTCGGTGGACACAATATCCGGGTGAAGGGATCGGATGCCTGGCGCTACCGCGGGACGAAGAACGTCGATCCCTACCAGCAGGAGCATTTCGACCTGTTCGCTGCCATCCGCAGCAACACCGATTATAACGAGGCCTTCAATGGCGCCAAGGCATCACTCACCGCCATCATGGGCCGTCTCGCGACCTACAGCGGCAAGATCATCGAGTGGGATGCCGCGCTGAATTCCAGCATCTCGCTGGCGCCCGACACCATCAGTTGGGACGCCGTTCCCAAGAGCCAGCCGGACGCCGAGGGATTCTATCCCATCGCCGTCCCCGGCAAGACCATCACGGTCTGACCGGCAACGGGGCAGCGGGTGAACCGGGCCGGGAGGTGTGTCATCATCCCCGGCCCGGTCGGCTTTGGGAGTGGACGGGAGTGCGCGGAGGGCTGATTTCGGAGGAAACTGCATGGGCATGAAGATCGGATGGATCGGAGGCTGGCTGGCATGCGCGGGAGCGTTGTTGGCACAGAATGGCGACAAGGCAGGCGAGGCCCAGGCCGAGAGGGTTCCCGCCCACCTCATTCCACCGGCTCCCGTGCTGTCGCCGGAAGATCAGATCAAGTCCTTCCGGTTGCCCGACGGATTCCGGGCTGAACTGGTGGCCGCCGAGCCGCTCCTCGGCTCGCCGGTCGCCGCCCAGTTCGATCATCTCGGCCGCCTTTGGGTGGTTGAGATGACCGGCTACATGCGCCAACAAGATGGTGCCGGCGAGACCGAACCCTCCGGCAGCGTCGTCATCCTCTCCGATGCCGATGGCGACGGGCGGATGGATCGGCGGACGGTTTTCCTCGGTGGATTGGTGATGCCGCGCTCGGTCATGCTGTTCCGCGATGGCGCCCTGATCGCCGAGCCGCCGCGGCTTTGGTTCGCACGGGATACCGACGGCGACGGGAAATGCGATTCGAAGGAGTTGATCACCGACGATTACGCCACCCAGAACGATCCAAAGCTCGGGGCGAAGTCCAATCCGGAACATGCCAGCAACAGCCCGACCTGGGCGCTGGACAACTGGATCTATTCCGCGAATCACACCGTCCGGTTCCGCTGGCGCGGAGGGACGAACTGGCAGCGGGGCGCGACGATCTTTCGCGGGCAGTGGGGGCTGACGCAGGACGATCTCGGACGCCTGTTCTACAATTCGAACTCGGATCCGCTTCGGGCGGATTTCGTCCCTTCCTCCTACCTGGAGCGAAATCCGAATCTGCGGCAACCGTACGGCGCGAACGTGCAGGTCGAGCGCGACATGCGCGTTTACACGGCGCGGGTCAACCCGGGCGTGAACCGGGGTTACCAACCCAACCAACTGACGCCCGACGGCAAGCTGGCCACCTTCACCGGCGCCTGTGGTCCTGTCGTCTATCGAGGGGACCAGTTCCCGCCCGAGTACCGCGGAGACGCGTTCCTGTGTGAGCCGACGGGCAATTTCATTCGACGCGAGAAGATCACGGAGAAGGACGGGGTCCTGACCGGAACCAACGCCCAGCCAGGAACCGAGTTCCTCGCCTCACTGGATGAACGGTTCCGTCCGGTCAACCTGTTCAACGGTCCGGATGGCTGCCTCTACGTGGTGGACATGGCCCGCGGCCTGATCCAGCACCGGATCTATCTGACCTCCTACCTGAGAAAGCAGATCGAATCGCGGAATCTGCAGGCCCCAACCGATCAGGGGCGCATTTATCGAATCGTCCACACGGGGAAACCACGGCGGACGGAGTCCCTCGCGGCGCAACCGAGCGAGGCCGAGTGGGTGGCGCGCCTGGATCATCCCAACGGGTGGTGGCGCGATCGCGCCCAGCAGAGGTTGGTGGAACGGCGCAACCCGGCGGTGGCGGGGGTGCTGCGGGACCAGTTCAAGCCGGGGACGAAGGCCAGCGCCCGAGGTCGGTTGCACGCGCTCTGGACGCTGGATGGGTTGGAACAGATCGATCTCCCGACGCTCGAAGCGGCGACGCAGGATCCGGCTCCGGAAGTCCGGGCCGCCGGTCTGCGCCTGCTGGACGGACTTTTGAAGGGGCCGCAGCGCGAGGAAGCCATGCTGCTCCTCATGCGCCGGGCGGGTTTCCTCTCCGGACCCGAGCAGTTGCAATTGCTCTTCACCCTGACCACGGCGGACACTCCCCAGGCGGATACCATCCTGCGGGTGCTGCTGATGAATGCGCCAGGTTCCAACCTCCGCCAGGACGCTGCCATCAGTGGCTTGGGTGGGCGGGAACTGGAGTTTCTTGAAGGGCTGATCACCGATCCGATCTGCGGTCCGGACAAGAAGGAGCATGCCGCGCTCGTGAAGCGGCTGGCCCAGTGTGTGACCCTGGAAGGCAAGCCAGCCCGCATCGATCACCTGCTGGACATGGCGTCCACCCGCAAGACCGGCGACTGGCAGCAGTTGGCCATGCTGGACGGAATCGCCAGCACGGTTCCGGTGGCCGTGAAGGGGCGTCCGCCCAATGTCCTCAAGCCGGTGCGTTTCCCGTCGCAACCGAAAGGTTGGGAGGCATTGCAGCGGGTGGAGATGCCGGAAGTCCGTGAGCGTCTGGAACGATTGGCTCCGCTGATTGCGTGGGCAGGGGATGGGCGGACGCCGGCCGAGGAAAAGATGCGCGAGATGTCGGCATCGGAGGAGGCCAGTTGGAATCGGGGCAAGGAGCTTTACACGATTGTCTGCGGTGCCTGCCATCAGCCGCACGGTAACGGTCAGGAGGGCCTCGCCCCGCCGCTGAAGGAGTCCGAATGGGTTCTCGGATCGGAACAGCGCATGATCCGCATGGTCCTTCACGGCGTTCGGGATGCGATCACTGTCAAAGGACAGAAGTGGGAGTTGAACATGCCGGCGTTCAAGGATGCCCTGGAGGACCAGCAGATCGCTGACGCCCTGACCTACGTGCGTCGCGAATGGGGCAATACCGCGGCTCCTGTCCCGGTCGAAGCCGTCAAGAAGGCCCGGAGCCAGACGGGGGACCGCGAGGATTCCTGGACGGAAGGCGAATTGCTCAAGGTGCCCTGAGCCGAAGCTTCGCAGGCCACAAAAAAGCCGCCGGCAAAAGCCGGCGGCCGATTTCGTGGTGCAGGATCCGAAGGGGGAACCCGGATCGGGGCTCAGCCCTGGAGGGCAGGACCCCCGGGGGCGCCGCCGGTCTGGCCCGGCGCACCGGCAGGTTGTTGCACGAGGAATACGGGGATGGCGTAGCGCAGTTTCATCACGTCATCCACCAGGACCTCGACCCAGTAGGGTCCGGGCTCCTTGAAAGTCAGGTTCTGGACGCCAACCACCGTGGTGGCCGAAAACACAGGGTCGTTGAGCTGAAACTTCGACTCGGACTTGGTCAGCACCGTGCTGGAGTCGGAGCTGAGCACCCGGACGGACTGGGTGAAGGCACCCTTGCCGGCAGTCCAGCGGTTGACGATCAGCAGTTGCTGGGCAGTGATGGGAAACTGAGGCGAGAGCACCTGGCTCAGGACCCCCAACATGATGAGGTTCCCGTTGGCTTCCTGGCGGATGTTGTCGCAAACGAGCGAGCTCTTGAGATCAGGGAGAATGCGATTCGGCGTCATTGATGGCCCGCAGGAGAACAGGAGGGGGAAGTGGGGTCAAGGCGGTGCATCCGTTCACCCTGAATTCGGGCAGATCTTGACGCTGCCCCCGCCCGATCAGAATGAGCCTCGTACCCTCGTCGCCTACGGCAGGAGGCGACCTTAGGAGACTCTGCCTTCCATTCGATCGCGCTCCGCCCCGCGCACGTTTCCCGTCAGGCTAGTGCCAGCCTCCTCCCCTCGGCACCCTGATCACCCTTTGCAAAGTGTGATCAGCCTTCCGGACCCACAGAAAGCCGGTCTGAACAACCGCAGCTTGCCCGGCGTCGTTCGCCCCAACACTTTTGACCCATGAAACGATCCTGGAGCACTTCCCCGATGGCGCTGGCGGTTTTCGGTCTGCTGACGTTGATGGTTTCCCATCCGATCCATGCCGCCCCGGTGTTCGAACAGGACTTCACCTCGGTGACCGGGACGGATCTCCCCGACGGCATCATGCTTCTGGACGGCCAGTTCACCGTGAACGGCGAAGGGGTAGACCGTTGCCTCGAACTTCCCGGGGCTCCGCTGGAATCGTTCGGTGTCCTCTTCGGCAGCGCGGCGCTTCACGGTCGTGAAGTGCAGGCGCGGATCTTCGGAACGAAGACCGGACGAAAGTTTCCCACCTTTGCCGCCGGATTGAACGGGGTGAACGGGTACAAACTGCGGGTTTCACCCGCCAAGAACGCGTTGGAACTGTTGGTGGGCGACGGGATGGAAGTGAAGGCGACCACCCCCTTCGCCTGGAAGAGCGGCGAGTGGACGCACCTGAAAATACGGATCGTGCCCGAGGGCAAGGGCGTCCTGGTGCAGGGCAAGGCGTGGCAGGGCACGACGGAGCCAGCCGATTGGAGCCTTCGCTTCGCCGCGTCCGAAGTCCCGCCTCCCGGCATGGCCGGTGTCTGGGGAATGCCTTTCAGCGGCACCCCACTGCGCTTCGATGATCTCAAGGTGACCGCCGCCGGGACGAGCTCTGCAAGTCCGTAACCCCCCAGCAATCCACCACCTCATCCCGGTGTCGACGCCGTGTCGGCTTGAGGGCAATCTCGGGTCGTGGATTCCCCTGTAGCACCGTCCGTCACGATGGTCTCCCCGACCCGACGTCCCCTGTGGCGACGACTGTTGAAGTGGTTTCTTTGGGCCCTTGGCTCTGTGGTGAGCCTCTTGCTCGTGGCGGGTTTGGTGGCGTGGTGGCTTTGGAGTTCGGGGCGCATGTTGTCCTGGATGGTCGCCCGCGGCGCGGCGGAAACCGAGCGGACCGCTCCCTCGGACCGGCCCTGGCCGCCGCCGGGAACGCCACCGGGGGTGCAGCCGCCCGATCCATGGCCGGGGCCGCGTCCCTCCCTCGCGAGGGTGCGCACCGCGGCTGATTTCTACCGGGGAACCAATGTCTGGGAGGTGGAGCTCTCGTTCTCTGCCCGAGAATGGAAGGACATCCAGGTCCGGCCGAACCCGCCCGGGTTCAAGCTGGGCCCACCACCCAAGAAGTTTCCCCTGCGCAATCCAGAAGCGGCACGGAATGGCCTCGCTGGCGTTCTGGGGATGAGCCAGCCGTGGTCCACCGCCCGGGTCCGGGTGGGCGGAGTCGAGTTCACCAATGTCGCTGTACGCCTCAAGGGCAATGGCACCCTCCTCGACTCGTTGGCGAGTATTAAAAAGCCCTTCAAGATCGACTTCGGTCGCGGTGCCAAAGGGCGTGAGTTGGCCGGATTCCCGGTGCTCAACCTGAACAATCTCAAAGGCGACTTCTCCTACATCAGCGATACCATGGCCTATGCGTTTTATCGTCGTGCCGGAGTTCCGGCACCGCGAACCGCCTATGGCCGGGTGCTGCTCGGAATCGAAGGTCAGTTCCAGCGCCGTCCGATCGGACTTTATGTGCTGGTGGAGAACGCCGATGAAACCTGGGCCAAGGACGCCTTTCCGGGGCGGAAAGTCGTTCTCTTCAAACCGGTCACTTATGAGTTGTTCTCCGACCTGGGGACCAATTGGTCCACCTATGACGCCATCTATGATCCCAAGACCCGCCCGACCGAGAAGCAGCAGCGTCGGGTGATGGACACCGCCCGTTTCGTCAGCAGCGCTTCCGACGAGGATTTCGCGGCCCACGCTGCCGACTACTTTGACCTCACGGAAGTGGCGCGGTTCGTCGCGGTGACGTCGCTGATATCGAGCTACGACGGCTTCCTCAACAACGGCCAGAACTTTGTCCTGTATCTGGACGACGATTCGGGTCGGTTCGGGTTCATTCCCTGGGATCTGGACCGGGCCTGGGGCGAGTTTCCGCTGCAGGGCACCCGACAGCAGCGCGAGACGGCCAGCCTGTTCCGGCCCTGGGTGGCGGATCATCGCCTGCTGGAACGACTGTTTGCCGTGACGTCCTTTCAAGCCCTGTACCGGAGCGAGGCCGAGCGGATTTTCCGGGAGCAGTTCGACGTCCCCCGACTTCGCGAGCAGGCGCGGCAACTCGGTGCCTTGATCCGTCCGACGATTCTCGAAGAATCCGATTATCGCGTGGATCGCTTCGACCGTTCGCTGGAGGAGAAGTGGCCCGACTCCGAACCGGAGTCGATCCTCTCCGATCCCTTCCGGCCCGTGCACCGGATTCATCGGTTCCTGGTACGCCGGGCGGAGTCCGTCGAGGCCCAACTCGGCGGGGCTGAAAAAGGATATGAGTTCCTGGAACGAACCGATCTCTCTCAAGGACCGCCGAAGCCTCCTGCCGCGCCGCCCCCACCCTCAAAGTGAGATTGCCGCCTCGTCGAAGTCTCTCTCGATCCAGGTCAGCGGCGAGGAACCATAGCCCCTGACAGGATCATTCCTGAAAGTACCGATCGGCCAGTGACGCGATTCGCCAACCGAAGCCGGAGCCATCGCACGCCAGGAAGACTTGGTTCGATTCAATCCAGTAGAAGGCGATCTGGCGGAACTCCGCCGCAATCGCAGCCACGAGCTTCAGGTCACTATTATCGAGTCCAAGCCCTGCTTCCTGATGGGTGCGATCCGGAGAGGCACCGGTGATGGGGAAGTGCAGGATCCCCAGATGTTCCGCACGCCG
>JBDNHZ010000150.1:0-2814 GCA_041688515.1 Verrucomicrobiota bacterium | reverse complement strand
GCAAGGAGCATCCAGGGAGACGTACGGGATGCCAATCGCCGTGATGACCCGATCTCCGCGACCTTCGGCCGGCCCCAGGCGGACGAACATCACCTGGTCTTCGGTATGGAGGATGATCTCCTTCAGTTCGGCCTCGAAGCGGGCCTTCTCCACCTCGTTCAGATCGCACTCGAAAATCGAGAACTGGAGGTGATCCCCGTAATTCTTGCAGGTCTTGAAGACGCGTCGGAGGCGCTTGTCGTTGGCGATGTCGTAGCAGACGAGATAGGTGATGCGCATGGGTCAGCGAGTGGTGAGGGGAATGTACTCGGGGATCTCGCCAGTCAGGACCCGGGCAAGAATCCGGGCCTGAAGCTCGAGGGCGCGTCGGTAGCTGACCTTGTAGTCGAAGAGCGGATGGGTCAGGAGGCTCGACATGCGTTGTTCGTATGCGAGGAAGAACTTCTTGCGTCCGGCCGGGGTCAGATTGACGGCGTCGCCGGCGGTGACGAAGTCGGACAGCGTCACCATGCGGTTGTTGATGGCGCTGAGGACGGTGCTCTCAGCCACCAACGGACGGAACTCCTCCATCAGATCCAGGGCGAGGGCGGGCCGACCGAACCGGGGTTGATGATAGAATCCGACGTAGGGATCGAATCCGACTGCGGTCGCCGCGATGGTGCAGTCCTTGGAGAGCACGCTATAGGCGAGGGAGAGCAGGGCGTTGACGGGATCGGTGGGGGGACGGCGGTGTCGGGTGGTGAAGTCGAAGCTGAGCGTTCGCTTCTCCGGCGGCACCGGGGGTGAATCCAGTCCGGGCAGATCGTCCTCGGTAGGATCCGGGAACTTGAGCATTCCGGCGAACTGTTCGAAGTAGGCGGCGGCGGCGGAACCCTCAATGCCGAGCAACTCATCCAGGCCCTCGGCAGACAACGCTTCCTGGGCGGCGAACTTGAGGCGGAGCAGCGTTGCGGTCGGGGCCTCAACATGATTCCGCATGAGGAGGGTGCGGTGATTCCGGATCTTGCCGTGGACGATGGCGCGGGCGAGGCGCAGGGCGAAGGAACGGTCCTGGGCGAGTCGGAACTGTTCAATGCGGAGGAACACGTTCTTCAGGCCGTGGCCATGGGTAATCCCGTAGAACCATCCGCCCCCGGAGAAATAAGTCACCGGGATCTCGGCTTCGCACAGATCCTGAACGGCCTGGGTGGTGATCTGAATGTTCCCAAACAGCGCGACGTGCGAGACGTCACTCATCCGGACTTCATCGATCAGGGTGTCCTTGTCCTTGACGGTCAGGAGCTCGTCCTTCCGTCCGACGCGCAAGCCCGGCGTGTTGAGGTAGAGGGCGCGCTTGTCGTCCCGGGCCGCCATCAACCGACGGGGTGGATCCCGATCCGTGGGGACGCTGGATGGCCTGGGGGTCGATCGGGGAGGGATAGATTCGGCGGAGGGCTCCTGAGCGGGGACGGCGGGTGGGGCGTCCACCTGGGTCAGGTGCGCCCGCGCCAGAAGTCGGGTTTCATCCGGCAGACAGACCGGTGCCAGGGAGCATCCCCGGCACTTGGGGGACTGGACGAGGGGCGGGGGAATCGGCCCGGTCATGGTCTGACGGGCCAGGGCGATCTGGGATCGGACCCAGGCTTCGCGTTCCGGGGTCAGTTCGAACCGGACCCGCTGTTTGGTGGCGCGGTAGTAGATGACGCCCTCGTTGCAGGTGTAGCCATTGTCCCGCAGCAGGAGGATCTGAAGGCCCAACTGCATCTGATCGGCGGGCCACAGTTCGTTGGACTCCTTTCCCTCCCGGGGTCGCCCGACCTTGTAATCGACGGGAACAACGACCTTTGCCGAGAACAGGTCGCCCTGTCCGCCCCCGGCCGACGTTGCCCAGCCTTCGACCAGATCCAGCTTAGCCACGACCCCCAGCTTTTCGGACCCGAGGGAAACGCTCCGAGAATGGATCTGTTCGGGCGGAGAGGATGGGACGGATTCCGCCGGGACCTCAGGCGAGGGACTTCCGACGATGCCGGGCGTGGGGAGGGGGGACCGTGCCTGAGCAGCAGGAGCGAGGCTGCCAGATCCGGCGTCCACCCGCTTGTGGAGGGTGGCTCCTCGAACGGTGTCCGCGCTCTGGACGAAGACGCCCTCGACGTACTCGTAGTAGAAGAGGCGGGGGCAATAGACGAACTCATTGAGCATCCGGGCGGGGATGGGATCCGTGACCTTCGCCGCCGGCCCGGGCGCGCCCTTGAGGATATCAATGGCCTTGTCGAAGACGGGATTCCCGGGGCCTGGGGGTGGCTCCAATCTTGGGAGCAGCGGTGGATCCCCTCGCTCGGCGCTTCGCAGTTCCTTGGGCATGGTTGGGTTATATGCGTGGGGAATCGGGAAGTACAAGGCGGGAGTGGCGCGGATCAACGGCGCATGGATTCAGGCGGGGACGAACAGGCCGAGGCCGCAATAACGGCGGTCGCCCAGCAATAGGGGGCCGCGGACACGGCGGGAAAACTCGATGCGCGAATGGAGAAAGGGGATGCTTTCGGCTTTGGGCCGGTAGCGTTCTGCGCGCTCAGCAGCGGCGAGCATCGGGCTTGGGGTGAGTTGGATTTGGCAAGAGGCTGCCAGGTCATGGGGGATGCAGATGTCGCGCAGGCTGGCTCGGACGAGTTTGATCCACTCGGCGTGACGGCGGAGGTGGCGCTCGTTGCTTGAGAGAGGCGTCTTGTCGGGTGCATGGGTTGGCACTTTGTAGCTACGGGCGATGGCGATTGGGGTGGCGGTGACCCAAACGCAACTGGCCCGAGTGTAGAGC
Organism: Verrucomicrobiota bacterium; assembly: GCA_041688515.1. GTDB lineage: Bacteria > Verrucomicrobiota > Verrucomicrobiia > Limisphaerales > UBA9464 > UBA6176. The sequence continues at coordinate 23 of JBDNHZ010000150.1, read as the reverse complement.
GACCAGACTTTGTCGAGGAGATC
>JBDNHZ010000149.1:0-4424 GCA_041688515.1 Verrucomicrobiota bacterium | reverse complement strand
TTCAGGATCTCGACACCGCCACCGCCAACCTCACCTGGCGGCTCGTCGAGCCCAGCTTCACCCTGCCGCTCGGATTGGTCCGTCATGAGGCCACACGGTTGCTTCCCGCCCGGGTTCATCAGGTCACCTTGACCTCGGTCATCTCCGACGAAGGCGTCATGCTCACCCAGGCCCGGCTCGACATTGTTCCCGGCGACAAACGTCTCCTTCAGCTCATCCTCCCGCCCGACGCGCGATTCTGGTTCGCCTTCGTCAATCAGAACGGCGTCTGGCCCTGGCGCGAACAGGACAAGATCCTGATCCCGCTCGAACAACAGTCGCGCCCCGACAAACCCACCACCGTGGAGTTCTTCTACTCCAGCCGCATCGGAGACGCCGCCTCCCGCAAGCTCGACCTCGCCCTCATCGGTCCGAAGTTCGATCTGCCCCTGGAAGACATCACCTGGCAGGTGTACCTGAACTCCAAGTGGACCCTCGAAGACTGGTCCGGATCCCTCCAACTCCAGGCCGGCGACGGAGACGCGCCCGGCGTGAATGTCGACGTCCAGACCTATCTCCAGCACGAACAGGTGCAGAACCAGGCCAAGACCAAGGCTGCCGAGGAGATGCTCCAGATCGGCAACCGCTTGCTCGTCGAGGGCGATCCCCAGAAGGCACGACGCGCCTTCCAGAACGCCTACGGCCTCAGCACCCACGACAACGCCTTCAACGAGGATGCACGCGTCCAACTGCACAACCTCAAGGTCCAACAGGCGCTCGTCGGCCTCAATGTCCGCCAGGCATCCGTCGCCGGCGAATCCGCACCGGCCGCCGGCAACCTCCGACAACTCCGCAATCGCGGTGAAGCGAACTATACCCAGCAGGAAGCCAAGGATCTCTTCGCCTTCAACGGTGCCGCCGAAAACGCCACCCTGCAGAAGCTGGCCGAGCGCATCATCGAACAACAGGACGCCGCCCTGCCCACCCCGACCGCCATCCGCGCCACGATCCCCCAACAGGGACGGATGTTGACCTTCAAACGCTCCGTCCAGGTCGAGACCTGGACCGATCTCAACCTGCATCTGAAGGCGAAGTCGGCGAACGCACCCAACACCATGACTCGCGTGGTCTTGCTCGCGGGCCTGGCTCTCGCCCTGACCGCGGTCCTCGTCCTAACAGGATCGGGGACCACGAGGGACGACAGGATGGGGAACTGATGGACAGGATGAGGGGACGGGATGATGGCCGTGACCGACAGGATAAGCCGTATCACTGCAGTAGAGATCTCACGCGGATCTGCAAGGAATGACTCCCAATCCGGGAGCGCAATGTGGGCGCACTCTAGTGTGCGCCAATCACCCACGCAGGAGACCTGTTCCACGACCTTTCTTCGCGGCTTTGCGAGACAAGATTCTCGGAGTCAATACCGCATGGACCCGGATGAGCGTGTGTGTGGGCCAATCTACTCCGGGCAGACGAAAGGGATGATTTGATCCCCGAAACTTCGATAAACCGTGAAATCGCCCCGATCCACGGTAGCGACCTCATGCTGGGGAAACAGTTCCGAAAGTCGCACCACGCTCAGATCACAGAAATCTGGCTGGCCATCTCCATAGCGGCGGCCCAGCGCCCAGAGGGCCGCCCCCTCCTGACGGCACTCCAAGCATGGCCGCAGTACGTCTGCCGTCACCAATTCCAGCAGTCTTTCAGCGTTCCGAAGATGCCATGCCGCTTCGGTCAATACCGGCTCTGATGTCAGGATTGGAAATTCGGCGGCGGTGATCAGGTTCCTCGCCCAAGTGTGATGGGCGTCACCCCGATTCAGCCATGCGACCAGCAGTCCGGTATCGGCGATCAGTTTCACTGCGGACCGAATCCCTCCCGGGCCGATAGGTCACGCGGGCCGGTCAATGCGCCGACCGCGGCCAGAGCCAATGTTGACGCCTTCCCGGTGATCCAGGCACGGTCGAGGAAGAATCCGATTCCGGCACACAGAGTTTACAACCACCAGCAGTCCGAGCGCGGATGCGACCACGGGACTCGGAGGCGATCCCGCAGTCCATGCCTTGGAAGATCCCATCCGCTCCCTCGGATTCCTCCGCCAGACTGAGTATCTCGATTGCACAGCACATGAGCTCAACTGCCGACATCCATTGGAAGCAACGCTTCCAAAACCCCCCGTTTCTGAGACGTTGGCGGGGCACGACGATCCACGATGAAACCGTTCCCACGTCCCCACTCCTTCCCGGGCGCGCCTGTTTGGCGGACCGTCCTCCTCTCCTGCCTGCTGCCGCTCTGGGCCGGCTGTCATACCATCAAGGTCACCGAACCCAAGCGGTCCATTACAGAACAGTTCCTGTTGAGTTCCGCCGCCGAGCACGCGATCCAACAGGCCGACCTCAGCGCTTTGCATGGCAGGAAAGTCTACTTCGAGGAGCGCTACTTCAAGAGTTACGACAAGCGCTATGTGCTCGGGGCGATCCGGGAACACTTGGCCCGGAACGGCGCACTGTTGGTCTCCACCAAAGAAGACGCGGAAACGATCGTGGAAGCCCGGAGCGCCGGCTTGGGCATCGAGACCCGCGAATCGCTGGTCGGCATTCCTGCGCTCGCTCTTCCGGTCCCGCTGGCGGGGACGCTGCAGACGCCTGAGCTCAGCCTGTATAAGAGCGTGAAGGCCGAGTCCGCCGCCCGGTTTGCGCTGCTTTCCTATGACCGGGCCTCGGGAAGCTTCGTCCATTCGACCGGCGGGATTTCGGGTGCCGCCCACTTCCATCACTACAAGCTCCTTGGGTTCTTCGATTGGCGAGACACCGACGTGCCCGAGTTGGATCCGAAGTTTCGCGCCCGCATGGGCAAGGCGACGAAGTGACCGATTTCCTGGCGCGATGTCATGAACCGGCGTGGAGTTGCACCTCCTATTTGCGAGGACTGTTGACCGGATCATGCTGTGCGGCTTCGGAGTCAATTCGAACATTCTGGCCGTGCGCAATCCTCCAGTCGCCTCCGGCTTTGGTGAACACGTAGCTGGGTCTGTTCTGATGCTTCGGCACGACCTGACCAGAGGGAGTCGTGAACGCATCCTGGGTCTGAGTGACCACGGCGATGACGACATCAGCGCCAAGCGGACGGAGGACGATGGCATCCGTCTTCATGACGTTGTTCTTGAAGATGGTCTCGTGGTAGGCCGCATGGGCGGCGATGATGTGCGCCTGTCCGCGCCAATGCATCCCGACCACATTGATGAACTCCGCGTCCTCGCGAAACACCTTGTCCAGCGCTTTCATGTTGTGGGTATTCCACGCCACGTCGTAGTCGACCAACACCTTGCGGATGGCGCGGTCATCCTCTGCGGAGAGAGAAACCTTGATGGCCTGCATCGTTGCGCCGGGCTTGGTTGATTGCGCGACGGTGATCGTTGCCAAGGCGACGAGGACAGCGCCGGTTGTGAGCATGGAGTGGATTTTTTTCATTTTGTGTTTGGTTTCCTTTGCCTTGGATTTTGCGAATGCCACCGGACGGCCCGGATCAATAAGTCATGGCCGAAACAGGCGGTAGAAGCGGTTGGTTTTTGCTCCGGCGATGCCTTGCTGGACGACGTTGGTCTGGCCGGAGACGGCGACCGAATCGGCCACGTTGCTCCATCCGCTCGAGGTGCCGAGCGAGCCCGCCTGCTGGAGGTCCAGACCGGTTTCGGGCGTCTGCCAGCGGACAGAAACCGTGGAGCCGTCCCGCGCGATGCTCAGTGGGGGATACGGCAGATCGAACAGATACGCTGCCCCGGCATCCGGCGCGCCCGCGTTGTCGAATAACGCGCCGATGAGCACCTGATCTTTTCCCACTGCCGCCACGGACCAGCCGAACGCATCGTTAGCCGACGGAGTCTGATTGGTGAAGGTGGTGATCAGCGTGCCATTGGTGCTGAACAGATACGCGGCACCGGTATTCAACGCGCCTGTGTCGTCAGAATTCGCACCAATGAGCACCCGGCTGGTGCCCACCGCCGCCAGCGACTGGCCGAAAGAGTCGCCAGCCGCCGGAGTGGGATTGGTGAAGGTGGTCAGCAACGTGCCGCTGGTGCTGAAGAGGTAAGCCGCCCCCCCATTCGCCCCGTCAATCGCGCTGATGAGGATGCGATCCGTTCCTACGGTAGCCACGGCCCAGCCGAAATGGGCATTCGCCACCGGAACGGGATTGGTGAAGGTGGTCAACAGGGTTCCGTTGGTGTTGAACAAATACGCTGCTCCGGCCTGGGAGGCGCCTATATTTCCGAAAGAGGCTCCCGCGACCACCCTGTCATTCCCGAGCGCCGCCACTGGCAGGCCGAACCCGTTGAACGTCGCCGCCGGTGCGGGATTGGTAAAGGTGGTCAGCAAGGTGCCGTTGGTCCGGAATAAATAAATCTCCCCGCGATAAGGCGCACCCTTGTTAACGTCCGCTACTCC
>JBDNHZ010000148.1:0-5772 GCA_041688515.1 Verrucomicrobiota bacterium | reverse complement strand
TTCCACTCGCCCCCCCTCCGTCGCCCCTCCTCCCCCATCGGGAATCACCCCCGACCAGCAAGCCGATGCCCGAATCAATCCGCAGGGCATCCGAAAATTCGACCCATCCCCCATCTGGCATCGACTGCGACACCACTTCCGTGGTCCGAGCACCCACAACCCCCGCATGGTCCAGTACCTCGCGGCGGGTTCAGTACACGGCCTGCGCCCCTTGCGATACGAGAAGCGCGGTGCCCGCAACCGCTTCATCGGATTGTTCATCCTGCTGGTATTGATTCTCTTCGGATTGGCCCGGGTCTACCTGCCACGCGGATAGGGGAGTTACGTTAACATTATCGAAGCTGCTTTCCCCAGCTTCCGCTTTGACTTATCCCCGCTTCGGCCTAAAATCTAAATTCATTGAGGTTTTCGCCTCAGTTTCCTCCTGGTACCGGTGGCCGTTCGACAACGCCACCGGTCTTTTTTATCCTAAGCCGCCCTCAATCAGCTTCCGAGCTACCGCTAGTGGCGTCTCCCCCGCCTCCATTCGGATCCACTCAAGATCCATCTGACCTCGGAACCAAGTTCCTTGACGCTTGGCAAATTGTCGCGTCTTGGCCTTTACCTTTTCGATGGTATCGCGCAATCCACACTCGCCCCGGAGGTGCTCGACAACCTGCCGGTAACCGATTGCCTGAAGAGCCGTCCGGTTCGCCGACAGACCGAGTCCCGACAGACGTTGTGTCTCGCCGACCAATCCCTCAGCAAACATACGGTCCACGCGGTGCTCGATTCGAAACACCAAATCTTCGCGAACGCGCTCCAGACCGAAGCTGCGCCCCGCCAACCCGGGCGCACGATCGGGCCACAAAGCCCGCTGAGAGGAAAAAGGCCGGCCTGTAAGGCGGATCACCTCCACCGCTCGCACCACCCGGCGGCGATTCGCCACATCAATCTCATCGAACGTCTGCCAGTCTTTCCGGGCCAACTCCTCGAGCAAGGCCGCCGTTGGCAGGGCCTCCAGTTCGATTCGAAGCCTCGGATCCGGTGCCGGTGCCGTTCCAAGCCCATTCAGCCAGGCATTGAAATACATCCCGGTTCCGCCACACAGGATCGGAACTCGACCCCGCCCCTGAATTTCAGCCACCGCCTGCTGGGCAAGACGAACGAAGTGAGCGACATCGAATCCATCCGTGAGCTCGACCACATCCAAGAGGTGATGGGGAATGCGACCCCGCATTTCCTGAGTGGGCTTGGCAGTCCCGATATCCAGTCCACGATAGACTTGCATCGAGTCGACCGAGATCACTTCTCCTCCGAGCAATTCAGCCAGGGCCATCGCCACGTCCGATTTGCCTGAGGCGGTTGCCCCGGCGATGACCACTGGAAGAGGGTTCATTCGGCCCCATCTGGCCGTCCATTGGGGTCGGCAGGGAGCTCGGACTTGGCGATCAATCCAAGGAGCAGCATGAGGCCAACCCCCACACAAATGGCCACATCAGCAACGTTGAATGCGGGAAACCCAACCTCCCCTCCACCCCGTTGCCGGAGATGGAAATAGAGGAAGTCAACCACGTGCTGCCGGGAAGGCACCAAACGATCGATCAGGTTTCCAATCGTCCCCCCGAAGAGCAACCCCAGGGCTATCTGTCCCAGCGGTCGATGGGCCTCGAAGTGCGATCGCCAGTACCAGAGGGCGCACACTGCGAGGAGCGCCAAGGCGGCCAACGCCCTGTTGTTCCCATGAAATAGGCTCCAGGCCGAACCCGTATTGCCCCAATGAACCAAGTGGAAGAATCCTGGCAGTACCGACCAGTGATCGCCAAGTCGGAGTGACGACACGACCAAGAGTTTGGTCAACTGATCGAGCAGGAGGATTGCCCCACCCAGCCCGAGAATCCGCGCCTCCGATCGACTTTGAATCCACCAAGTCAGCATAATGAGACAGTCAGCATTTCGCGCAGATCAACGCCCAGACCGGCCTCCACGGGTGGTCGGAACGACGAGAGTCAGGATTGACTCGGAGGGGACGGTCAGTTTGACGACCATCTGTGTCGTTGGCGATTCACTATGGGGATCGGCATTGATGGTTTGCGTGCGGGCCACCATGGCCACCACAGACCCGCGCTCATTAAGGACCGGGCCACCACTCGAACCAATGGCAAAGTCCGCTGTCACGCACATCCAATCTAGGGGGCTTCCCCCCGACTCCGTCGCCCGCTTCATGTACCTCGAGACATGGCCCTGAGTGAAAGTGAACAGGTCGCCGCTTGGGTGAGCGATGATGGAAACCGGCTTCCCCACCCTCTCGCGGATCTCCACCGGTAAACGGGGAAGATCCCGGGCATCGATCCGCACAATCGCGATGTCCCGCTCCCGGTCGGCCGCCAGGATCTCGCGGATGGGGAAACACCGCCCATCGCGGGTCAATGCACCCATCGCAACGACATTGGTGTTTCGCCCTTCGGCAAAAACGTGGAAGCTTGAGACAATCTCGCCCTCCCGCCCAATGACCCAACCGGTCCCCGTCCCCCCAGCATGCCAGTGCGGACATCGAGTGCACTTGTAGATTGCCCCCAGAGCCACCACCGATGCCGAGCAATTCTCGTAGACGTCGGACGGGGAAACCAATCGTCGCGACGCCCGCGCCAGATCGACCACTGCCCTTTTTCGGAGATTGAGCTGCGCCCGCACCTCCAGGAGGGGGGGAGTCCTTCCCTGCGAATACTGATCTCCCAACTGATCAGCGAAGCGCTGCCAGCCTTCGGCATCATTGAGCACCCGCGGCGGTGGGGCCGACTCTGCACCCAACGCCGTGATCGCCCACCCGCCCACCAACCCCCCCATCAACCGCAACCAAATCCAGCAAGTCCCGGCAGATCCCCTCCTCTTCGGTTCTGGTGCGCGTCGCATGAATCCAAAGTGACTGGTTCTGGTAGGGATGTCATCCCGCCTTCGGTTGGAGGAACCAGTGGATGAAACCACAGTGATCACAGATCAGGCAGGTCCCTTGGGACTCTGACCAGATGGGGTTCAACCCGCTGAGGAGAGCGGTACCAAAGTGGGTCTTGCGCCGATGGAAGGATTCATGCGCGCACATCAGGCAACGCAGGCTGTGTCCATCCACTTGCACCGACTCCGGTTGGGTCTTGAGCACAGACATAATCAGCCTCCCAGGTAAGGGTACCAGCACGGCAAGGTTCGCGACAGGCATGCACCCGCTGCTGACACCAGATCTCAGGGAGGTTCGCCGAAGGAACCATGGCCCAGCGTCGTTGGAAAGCCCGGATTTAGCCCAGCTCCGCGAGTTCCTCCATCTGCCCAAGGAAGGCCGCTTGAGAAAGAGAACCACCGATCAAGATTCCGTCTACTCCATGGCGGGAAGCATCCCGCCATGCTGCGGCAGGATCGGTTCCTCACCTCGCCTCATCAGCTCGTGGCGCATCGCCTGAATGGCACGCCCCAAGAGCGCCACGTCTCCCCGGGCATCGTGCCTTCGCAAGCCGGACGCACCCAGTCGCAACCGCCCAAGTACCGCGTCCAGGCCGTGACGGACTCCCCTTCGCCCCCACAGCTGCCAGGACATCGCCAGAGAGTCGTGGTAGGAGACAGGTCGGACACCGCAGGCCCCGCGACGGCAGGTGGCTTCCACGAATTTCATGTCGAACCGGTGGCCGTTGTGGGCCACCAGAGTTGAATTGCCAACCCAACTCGAAAACACCCCCAAAGCCTCGGCAGGCGCTGGAGCTCCTCGAACATCCGCCTGCCGGATTCCGGTGTAAGACGTGATGAAGGGTGGGATCGTGCGACCAGGATTCACGTAGGTTGCAAACGATTCGGATTCCAATACGAGCCAACCTCGCATCCGAACGGCGGCAATCTGGATGATGTCATCGTGGTCCGGGGAAAGCCCCGTCGTCTCCAGATCAAAAACAACCCATTCCTGCTCATGCACCCCCACAGCGTGTCGCCCGCCTCAAGCCGTGGTCAACCGGGCTCTACTGCTTAAGCTCAAAAATGGGTAGGCCCGGGGCCAAAGCCCCGGACCGTCCACCGCGATGCCTCCCGTGAATCACTCGGCGGTAATCTCAACCGTCTTCGGTCGGGACACTTCCGAGTTGGGAACAGACACGGTCAAGACCCCATCGCGGAAGCTCGCCTTGATTCCTTCCGATGCCACAGGGAATCCCAGATCGATCCTACGGGCGAAGCGACCGACGAACCGCTCGCGACGAGAGTACCGCCCTTCGGTCGCCTCTGCTTCTTGCCGGCGCTCGCCGGCGATACTCAGGACCCCTTCGTGAAGCGTGACTTGAACGTCCTCGCGCCGGAGACCCGGCAGCTCCACCGCAAAGATGTAATGCATGTCATCCTCGCGGACATCCGTCGCAGGCGCTGCCACCGGACCGGCCTCCGGTTGGGCGTTGCCGCTGGGGCCCACACTCAGGAATCGACTCAACTCCCGCTCCAGTTGGGCCAAGGGAGTGAAATCCGTCACAGCATCGTCTCCACCCCAATCCACAGTGTGCAACGGATGCCTGAAATTCCCGTGGGGAACAGTTAGACTGATTGCCATGCGCGCTGAATCGCTCGAATTCCTCCGAAACCTGGTAAATACCCCCAGCCCAGTGGGCCACGAAACGCGGGGACTCCGTGTGTGGCTTGACTACGCCAGTCTCCACGCGGGGGCAACCCACTCGGATTCCTACGGAAATTGCGTTGCCACCCTCAATCCGGGCGCTGGTCCGCGCCTGATGCTTGCCGCACACGCCGACGAGATCGCCATGTCGGTCTCCTACGTGACCGCCGAGGGATTCATTCACGTGCGACGCACCGGCGGGATCGATCCCGCCATCACCAAGGCACAGCGGGTGGTCATTCACACCCGGAGCGGCCCGGTGAAGGGCGTGGTTGGAAACGTCGCCCCCCACCTCATGCGTGGGGAAGGCGATCCCAAGCCCCCCAAGATCCACGATTTGTTCATCGACATCGGGACTTCATCCAAAGACGAAACCTTCCAACTGGTCCGGATCGGCGACCCGATTACCCTGGCAAACGAATTCGATCTCCTGAGGGGGGATATCGCGGTCGCACGCGCCTTCGACAACCGCATCGGAACCTGGGCCGTGGCCGAAACCCTGCGACTGCTTCGCCCGCACGTCTCGGAGCTCCAGTGGGAAATCTGCGCCGTGGCCAACGTCCAGGAAGAGGTGGGTCTCCTCGGCGCACGTCTAATCGCCTACTCCCTCCATCCGGCGGCAGCCTTGGTGGTAGACGTAACCCACGCCACCGACTACCCAACCGTGGACCCGCGCCAGCACGGGGAGATCAAGATGGGCAAGGGGCCAACCCTGACGCACGGGGGATGCAACCACGTGGAGGTCCTTAACCGCTTGGAATCCGTCGCGTCTTCCAAGGCCATTCCCCTGCAGCACGAAGCGATGTCGGCATCCTCCGGCACCGACACGGATGTCATCTTCTGGACGCGGGGTGGAATCCCGAGTGGCCTGATCAGCCTGCCGAATCGCTACATGCACTCGCCCGTAGAAGTCGTGAACCTTCGGGACCTTGAGTACATTCCCGAGTTGATGGCGGCCTTCGCCTTGTCTATCCGCAAGAACGACGAATTCAAGGTCCAGATTTGACCGCAACGTTCAAGGCCATGGCACCCCCGACCAAGGGTACAACCCGGGTCAGGTGACAGCCTCGGGCTCGGAGAAGTTCGTCGACTCCGCGCTGACCGGGATACTTCATCAGCGATTCCAGTATGTAGGAGTGGGTGTCGCCATCGCC
>JBDNHZ010000147.1:0-4579 GCA_041688515.1 Verrucomicrobiota bacterium | reverse complement strand
CCTCCTCACGTCGGCAGCTACCCAGGTTTGGGTCGCCGCCCGATCGATCGGGGGCAGTTTTCAAGGCCTGCCCGGCCGCAGCTTTTCCCAGTCCCGGAGTTGCGGAATTGGGCATCCGGTACCATCAGTGGTGTCGGCGTGCCTCGAAATGGCCTGCCAGAGTCTTTGCGCGTGAAGAATATCGTTTCTTTCAGCCGGTTGGAGGGATCGGATCGCCTCGGTGCGTCCGCTCCGGCCACTGCTTCGTGGACGGATCGCGTTGCCCGACGTTTCGTTCGCCAGGTTCTCACCCCCATGCGCCGGGGCCGACTCGTGATGGTCGCGCCGGACGGGTCCGTCGATTGCTTCGGAGGAATCGAGCCCGGTCCGGAGGCACGGATGACGGTGCGGGATCATCGGTTCTACCGCCGATGTGCGCGCTCGGGAGATATCGGCTTTGGTGAAGCCTACCAAGCCGGGGAGTGGGAGTCGGACGATCTCCGTGCGGTGATCGGCTGGTTCTGTGCGAACACGGATTGCGCCCCGACGATGTCAGGTTCGGAGAACCAGCCGTGGCATTTGCGGCTGTTTTCGCTGACCAACCGGGTACGCCATTGGCTCAACCGGAACACGCTTTCGGGTTCGAAGCACAACATCCACGCCCACTACGATCTCGGGAACCGGTTCTACGAGCTGTGGCTGGACCCTTCCATGACCTATTCGGCCGCCCTGTTCGAGTCGCCGGATCAGGAACTGGAGGCCGCCCAGACTGCCAAGTACGACCGGCTCTGCCGTCACCTACGGCTCCAGCCTGGGCATGAAGTCCTTGAAATTGGTTCGGGCTGGGGCGGGTTCACCTCTCACGCGGTCCGCCAGTACGGCTGCCGGGTGACGACGGTCACCCTCAGTAAGGAACAACAGCGCTTCGCCCGCGAACGCTTCCAACGCGAAGCCATCGCCGATCGAGCCGAGGTCCTGCTGCTCGACTACCGCCGACTGCCGGAGCTCGGCCGCCGGTTCGATCGCATTGCCAGCATCGAGATGCTGGAGGCGGTCGGGGACGACTTTCTCGAAACCTACTTCGGCGTGTGCCAGGGCCTGTTGAAGCCCGGTGGAATGTTTGCTGCCCAGTTCATCACCTGCCCGGATTCCCGCTACGACGAACTCCGTCGGGGGGTGGACTGGATCCAGAAGCACGTGTTCCCGGGTTCCCTGCTGTTGTCGGTCAATCGGGTGAACCAGGCCATCGCCCGTACCGGACGCCTGCAGTTGCATGACCTGCGCGATTTCGGGCCCGACTACGCCCAGACGCTGAAAATCTGGCGTGAACGGTTTAACGTCCGGCTGGATGAGGTGGTGAAGCTCGGATTCGACACCCACTTCATCCGCACCTGGAACTACTATCTCGCCTACTGCGAGGCCGCCTTCGCCTTCCGCAACATCAGTGTGGTCCAGGGTGTGTGGACGGTTCCCAACAATCCAACCCTGTGAACGGCCGCTCTTGAAACTCCTGTTCCTCCTGCTGTTCGCCGGTCTGGCGTTCGTGATCGTCGAGATGACCGTCACCTGGTTTGCCGCCCGGCGGCTCCGCAACTTCGGGATCGTCGATATTGTCTGGTCGGCGGGTTTCGCCCCCTTGGCCCTCCTGTTTCTCGCCATCGCCTCGCGCCGTTTCTACGACGCCAAACTCGATGCCTATCCCGAGTGGAATGCGGTCCGCGCCTGCGTCCTGACGGGCATGGTCGTCGCCTGGTCGATCCGGCTCGGGTTCCACCTGTTCGTTCGAGTCCGCGCGCATCATCCGGTCGAGGACGTGCGTTACGCCAAGCTTCGGACGGATTGGGGAGCTGCCGCCGATCGCAAGATGTACGGATTCTTCCTGCTCCAAGGGGTGCTTCAACTGCTGTTGGCCTTGCCGTTTGCCTGGGTCTGCCTTGATGACTCGGTCGCGTCGCCGCCGGCGGCGCTCGGCATCCTCGGAGTTGCCGGGATCATCCTGTGGCTTACCGGGCTCACCGGTGAATCCATTGCCGACGCCCAGTTGGCCCGGTTCCGCGCCGATCCGGCCAACAAGGGTCAGGTCTGTCAGGCCGGCCTGTGGGCGTACTCGCGGCATCCCAACTACTTCTTCGAATGGGTGGTATGGGTCGGGTACGCCGTCTTCGCCAGCGGCGCGCCGTGGGGGTGGACCGGATGGCTCTCGCCGCTGCTGATGCTTCACTTTCTGGTGAACGTCACCGGGATCCCCATGACCGAGGCACTCTCGGTGAAATCGAAGGGTGACGCCTATCGCCGCTACCAGCAGACCACCAGCGCATTCTTCCCCTGGCGTCGTCGGCCGCTTCCGTCCCCATGATCGACCTCCTTCTGACCCGCGATGTGATTCCGGATCCGATGATCCGGTTCGGCATTCGCCAGTTGTTGCGCCAACGGATCCGCGAGGAATCGACTGGCGACGTCGAGTCGCAGCAGGATCGATTGCGATTGCTGATCGACGGGCTCCGGGAATCGCCGATCGCCGTCGAGACGGCCGCTGCCAACGAACAGCATTACGAGGTCCCGACGCGCTTCTATCAGCTCTGCCTCGGGCCGCATCTGAAGTACTCGTCGTGTTACTACCGGACCTTCCGCGAGACCTTGGGGGAGGCGGAGGCGATCATGCTGGCGCTGACTTGTGAACGCGCCGCGCTCGCAGACGGGCAGGACATCCTCGAGCTCGGTTGCGGCTGGGGTTCGCTTACCTTGTGGATGGCGGAGCACTACCCGAACTCCCGCATCACCGCGGTCTCCAACTCACGCACTCAGAAACTGCACATCGACGCCGAGGCCACCCGACGCGGCCTGCGCAACGTTCAGGTGGTCACCTGTGATGCCAATCTCCTCGAACCTCCGTTCGTCTTCGGGCAATCCGCCGGGTCAGGGGTATGCCGCGGGCGATTCGACCGGGTGGTGTCGGTCGAAATGTTCGAGCATCTGAAGAACTACCAGCGGTTGCTGGGAAACATAAGTCGTTGGCTGAAGCCGGAGGGAAAGCTCTTCGTGCACATCTTCACCCATCGGGAGTTCGCCTACCATTTTGTGGCACGGGATGCCTCCGACTGGATGGCCCGGTATTTCTTCACCGGCGGCATCATGCCCAGTGACGATCTGCTGTTGTACTTCCAGCGGGACTTGGAGATCGAGGCGCACTGGGCGGTCAACGGACGTCACTATGAGCGCACCGCCAATCAGTGGCTGGAGAACATGGATGCGAATGAAGCGGAGATCCGTTCGATCTTCCGCGAGACCTACGGCGCAGATCACTCCACCCGATGGTGGGTTTACTGGCGGGTGTTCTTCATGGCCTGCGCCGAACTCTGGGGCTTTCGCAGCGGCAACGAATGGCACGTCAGCCACTATCGGTTCCGCAATCGGTCGGTGGCTCTGGGGGCAAACCCGGTTGCGGCATGAGTGGGGATGGCCGCGGAGAAGCGGAGATCGGACAAGGCAGGCCTTTGAACGAAACTGACCCCCGGCGCGGGAGCGTCCTGGAGTGCGCGTGGCGTCAGCCACCGCTTTGGTCGCGGGATGCGGGACACCGGCAGGACGGTCGACCGCAAAGGACGCTCACTTGGGAGGTGTGCGGCGGAGAGTGGTTCACCGCCGAGTTCGCAGGGAGAAAGGGCCATGGAGTCAGTTCCGTAGAGTTGACATTGTGTTCCTGAGGCGAATTGGGAAACGCGCCATTCGAGGTCGGCTTGCAACCGTCTTTTGCCTTCGGCAAGCGGTGGGAACCGGTTGGCGGATTTCAAACCCGTAGGATCAACGGAACTCCGGCCTTGGGGGCGGTTGATCCCGCGGAGGTGCTGAGGCGCGGAGAAGAAGCGGATGAGTTCTCTGCGTCCTCCGCGTCTCTGCGGTGAAACTTCTGGGCCGAAACTAGGGGAACCGGCCCAAAAGAACGAAAGGCGACGAAAGAAGGGGAAGCCGAATGGGTGCGGATCCAAGCGCTGGGATGATGCGGTCGCCGCGGTCTCCCTTCTTTTGATTCTGCGTTTCTTTTGTCCAACCGGCTGCGGTCGGCTGAATCGTGACGACCTACACCTATGGCTTCAACGACGGCACCGGCGGGAACGAGCACGGCGACTTGTTGTCGGTGAGCTACAACGACGGGACCACCCCAACGACCACCTTCAGCTACGACCGTCGGGGTCAACAGACGGGTCTCGTGCGCAACGGCATGACCACGACCCGGCAGTACCATGATTCCGGGATTCCCCTCGGCGAGAGCCACTCGGACGGGGAGTTGAGCGGGATCGTCCTGACCAATCTGTTGGATGCGAACCTGCGGCGCTCCGGGCCAACGGTGTCTGGGGCGTTTTCTAAGTTCGTCTCGCCGACGCCGAATATAATCGGAACGAGCCCCGTCACCGCGCTGGGCTGCATGTCGCGTCTTGTTTTGGTGGGTATATGTGCTGGAGAGGCTTTTGAGGGCCGGCGCGAAATTACAGGAAGGCCCCGGCCCGGCCTCAGGCGCCTCGCAGGCGCGTTTTGGAGCGCGAAACTTCGCATCCCTCGCGGGAGACTGGACGCGGCATTGGCCGTCCCAGAGCGCGGGCCT
>JBDNHZ010000146.1:0-12955 GCA_041688515.1 Verrucomicrobiota bacterium | reverse complement strand
CTGGGTCCGGACCGACTCCGTCTCACCGTTCGCGTGCCCCGGGACTCGGACGTGTGGAGCACCGCGGATTCCAGCGATTCGGGGCCAAAACGAAAACGGGGTCAGCGATCTGAGGTCGAGGAAGAGGTGGGTCCGGCCCCACGTGAGCCCGCCTATCTGCCCCTCGACTACGTGCGGGAATCGGCCCAGCGCATCGAGATCCACCGCAAGCTCGCCCAGGCCGGGGACAAGGCCGCCATGGACCGCCTTCGGCGCGAATTGCGTGACCGGTTCGGCCCCTTGCCGCCTCCAGTTGAACTTTTCCTGGAACTGGCCGAACTCCGGATCTTGGCCGCCGGCCACCGGGTCACCGGAATCGAAGTGGTGGAAGGGAAACTCAAGCTCACCCGCAACGGAGAACTCATCACGGTCGGCGGGCATTTCCCCCGATTGATCAAGCGCACCGCGTCGGCGCGAATCGCCGAGATCCGACGCCTGATCCAGTCGATGGGGAAATGATCAGGTGGCGGGAGCGTCGTTGGGAACCCAGGCCCAGCGTCCGCCGCCGAGCTTCCGGACGTTGACGATGCCCCGACCCGTGATCGAGAACCACGTGTGGATGTGCCCGGTCGGCTTGCTGAGCTTTTCTGCGATTTCCTTCACGCTCGCACCACCCGGCCCGGCCGCTTGCAGGAGTCCGAGGATGGCGTCACGGACGGCACCCCGCCTGGGCGAGGCCGCGCCTTCTGCGCGCGCTGGAGCGGGTTTGGCAGCGCGGCGAACCCGCGGGACACTCTCGGCGGGGCCTGCCGCGGGTGCCGTGCCCGGACTACGGAGTTCACGGTCGATGGCGTCGATCTGGGCCTGCAGCGCTTCCTTGCGCTCGATGAGCTTCATCAGTCGGGTCAGTTCCGCCCGGGAGATATTGGAGAAATCCATGAGGCCCGGAGGGTAGTGGCCCAACCGCGAGAATGGCAACCGACAGACTATCGAAACTGGTGCCGCAATCGCAGGAAAGGTCGCTCGATGAGGTAATGGCTGGCGGCGGCCACGCCGATCGCTGCCATCGCGTTGAAGGGGAAATACCAGCCCACCACCCGCATGCCCGGATCGCAAAAGATCTGCTGCCACAGGTACAGGCTGAAGGAGATGCCCCCCAACCAGACCAGGGTGCGGGAGTTCAAGAAACGATCGAGCCACTCCCGACGTCCGTGAACGGCAATTCCGACCAGCAGGACCAGACCCATCGCCGCCAGACTGATACCTGAGACCGCTCCGAGGAAAAGCAGGGGCTTGGCCAGGAATCCAGTGGCCGGCCTGGCCCATTCCAGAATCCTGAGGGAGAGAAGCAGGCCGAGCGAAACCGCGAGGACCCAGCGGGAACTCCAGAATCGTCGCCAGTACGGATGCGCCCGCCATTGTCCTTCCAGGACCGCCAGCAACGCACCGAGAACCAGATAGTCACTGACGAAGTCCGTCCGCCAGTAATTGATCCCCATGATCCCGTCTACCTTCATGTTCGCGGTCCTCCAGATAGGCAGGATCAGGACGAGTGCCAGGAGCAGTCGGGAACGGAATCGGGAAGGCATCACCACGACCAAGGCCGGCCAGACCATGTAGAAATGCTCTTCAACGGACAGGCTCCAGTAGTGTGCGGTGAATGCCTCTGCTCCATCCAGAAGGAGCTTGGGTTCCCACGCCGCCCATCCGCCATAGAGCAGGTTCCGATACCAGAACACCGAAGCCGCGATCTCCCGCCATTTCACGTTCAAACCCATCCAGTGGCTGAGGGCCATCAACCCTGCCAGATAGCAGAGGGCAGCGGGCAGGATCCGGAGGCCCCGACGGGCATAGAAATTCTTCAGGCTGATCTGTCCGTGCTTCGCCTCCTCGCGCAGGAGCAGGTGGGTGATCAGATAACCGCTGAGGACGAAGAAC
Organism: Verrucomicrobiota bacterium; assembly: GCA_041688515.1. Classification (GTDB taxonomy): domain Bacteria; phylum Verrucomicrobiota; class Verrucomicrobiia; order Limisphaerales; family UBA9464; genus UBA6176. The sequence goes on along the minus strand of JBDNHZ010000146.1, from coordinate 11,038 downwards.
AGGGGAACGGACTGTCCACCAAGCCATCCGACCATGGATTGCACCCACAGAGGCTCCGGGAACCCCGGCAATTCACGGGAATGCAACAGGACGACCCCCATCGCGGCCAGCCCACGCAGTCCATCCAGTCCCGGAATCCGCCCCCCATGCCCCTCCTGAGCGGCACTTGGATTCGACGCACCGTTCCCGTTCATGGAAGCCTTCCTTTTCCCGCGCTCCCAACCTCCAACCCGGCGACCGGCCACTCGGCCAGCAGGGAACAGATTGCCTCCCAGACCTCGTCGACGCGGACCCGCTCGATCTGGACCGCAAGGCCGACAACGGTCGTCGCCGGTTGGACGATTCTCCGCCGTTCGCACCACGGTCCGATCCGCTTGGGTGTCCCGATCATCTGGTCTGGAACATCGGCCGACCATCCGACGATCTCCACCACAGGCAATCCCATGGAAGCGGCCAGGTGCATGGGTCCGGAATCGTTGCCGACGTAAAGTCGGCAGCGCCCCAGGACCGCCGCCGTCACGTCGAGAGGCAACCGGGCTGTCAGGTCCAGCACTCCCTCGCCCAAGCGCTCGACCAATTTCCGGGCCGGTTCCGCAAAATCGCTTCCACCGACCAGCACCAGGGTCGCCCCCATGGACCTCAACCGCCGTCCGATTTCCTCGAAACGTTCGAGGGGCCAGACCTTCTCGATCTGGGAGGCACCGATTCCCAAGGCGACCGGCACGCGACCAGACGAAATGCCGGCAAGGTGCCGCGCGGCTTCGGTCCGGGCAGCGTCGCCCGGATCAATGAAGAGCGACTGGTCCCGAACTTCGCCTCCCAACGCCTCCAGCCAGGACAGGGTGTTGAGAACATCGTGTCCGGAAGGCGGGGTTTCCCAAACGTCGTTGAGAAAGCTCCATCCGGAATCAGAATGGGCTCCAACCCCCTCCCTCCGGCCCGCCCGAATCCGCGCCCCTGAAAACCAGGCAAGCCAGCGGGCATCAATAATCCCGAAATGCGCCTGAGGCACCAGGACCGCATCCCAGCGCCGCGGGCGCAATTCGCGTCGGGCCCAGCGCCAGGCATGCCGCAGGTTCCACTGCCGACGGTAGTCTGGACGCCAGGGCAACTCGAAGCCGAGAACCTCGTCGATGTGCGGGCAGGAACGCATCAAGGGAAGCCATTCGCTCCGGACGACCAGCGTGATGCGGGCCCGGGGTGCGGAGCGGCGCAGTTCCCTGAGGAACGGCGTGGTCACCACCAGATCGCCCATCCCATCCAGGCGGACGACCCCGAGGCGCTCCACCCGGGAAAGATCCAAAGGTTCCGGTGTCCTGACCTCTCTGGGGACAGACCACCCCAAAAGTCGCCGCACCCCGGCAGGACTGACGGTCCAATCCAGCAACCGGTGCCATGGCCGGACCACCTCGGATCGGAAATCCATAGTCACCTCAGCCCACCCCATCGGCCAGATGCCCATCCCGGGCCGCCATGAGCAGTTTGCGGAACGGCCCTGCTTGTTCGGCCAACACGTTCCATGTGCCTTGCTGGACCACGCGCCCCTCCTCCAGCACCACGATCACGTCGGCATTCCGGATGGTGGAAAGCCGGTGCGCGATCACGACCGAAGTCCGCCCTTCCCGCGCCGTGTCCAGTGCGGCCTGCACCTGTCGCTCCGACACGTTGTCGAGGGCCGAGGTCGCCTCATCGAGGACCAGGATCCGGGGGTTCCGCACCAGGGCCCGGGCGATGGCCAACCGCTGCTTCTGCCCCCCTGAAAGCATGGTTCCCCGCTCCCCCACCACCGTATCCAAGCCGGCGGGTAACCCGGCAATCACGTCGTCAAGATGGGCGATCCGCAGAGCCGCAGAGAGGTCGCCCGCAGAGGCTTCAGGAGCGCCGACGCAGATGTTCTGGCGGACGCTTTCATGGAAGAGAAAGGCCTCCTGCTCCACCACTCCGATCCCCCGGTGCCACGACTCCGGGGCAAACTCCCAATGGTCAACTCCATCCACCTCGATCCGGCCCGCGCTCGGTTCGCGGAGGCGGATGAGCAACGACGCGAGGGTGGACTTGCCCGACCCAGAAGCACCGACCAGGGCGGCAGTCTTCCCGGCGGGCACCTCAAAGCTCACCCGATCCAAGGCGACCTTCCCATTCGGATAGCGGAAGCTGACGTCCTTGAAACGAACCGCACCAGTGACGCCGGGGAATGCCCGACTGCCGAAGGGACGAACCGGGTAGGGATCCAACTGGAGCCAGCGCATGACCTCCTTCATGCCCGCAAAGTTGTAGGCCAACTGACCCAGAAATCCGTGCAACTGTCCCACCAGAGGCAGGAGGCGGATCAGGAGAAAGCCGAGGAACAGCAAATCCTCCGAAGGCATCTCACCCGGGACGATCAACAGGTGGTAGGTGCCGATCAGGATCGCCATGGCACCGCTGACCCCGAGGATCTCCGTCAGCGGAGTCATTCCGCCCGCGATCCGGGTCGCCCGGCGCTCGGCCATGGCGATACCGGAACTGGTCTCGTCGAAAAGCTCCGTCTGATGTCTCTGAGAGTGCGTGGCGCGCACGACACGGATCCCGGCAAAGCCCTCGATCAGACGTCCACCCATTTTCATGAACAGGTGGGAACGCTGATTGCCCAGGGTCTTCAACCTGCTGTGCAGCCACCCGGTCAGCATCGCCACCACCGCCACCAGCACCAGAAAGGCAACCGACACCCTCCAGGAAATCACGAAGATGGTGGCCAACATGAACAGGCCGATGCTGGTCCGCTGAAACAGGCCGAGAATGAAATCCATCGTGTTGACCGTCCGCACCGTCTCGGCGGTGAAAACCGCAGCGAGTTCGCCGGCCTTGTGTTCCTCGAAGACCCGCATGGGGGCCAACTGCAGTCGCTGGAACAACGAACGGCGCAGGTTGTCGCCGCACCGGCTCATCAGCATCGAGGAAAGATTGGCCCCGACGTAGGCGACGAGGTTTTTAATAATCAACGCCAGCACGATCAGCCCGCAGAGGATGGCGAAGTAGAACGAAGCAGATCGCCCCGGGAACAGGTCCGGCAACAGGTGGAGCAACCTCCCCTTCAACAAAGCTTCCCTGGACTGATCGTTGCCCTGAAGAAAAGTGAGCATGGGCAGGAGCAACCCCACGCCTGCCACTTCCAGCGGCGCGCCGAGAAAGGCGCAGGCCACCACCGAAGCCAGCAGCCAGCGGCCCGGACGCAGGTGCGGTCGCATCCACCAGAAGCTCGCGAGGACCTCGCGAAGCACTTGAAGGATTGATCCCATGGTGCTTAGGCCCCCTGCCACACCCACCAACATCCCACCCCGATCGCCGCCAACGCCGAGACGCGCACCATGCCCCGATACACCGCTAAATGATCCCGGGAAAACCAGCGACCCAGAAACCCGAGGACCACAGAAAAGCCACCCATCGCCACCACCGTCCCGGCAGCGAAGCCTCCGAGATAGGACGCCGCCGATGCCCAATCGGGAAGTGCCAGCGTCGGCAGCACGCCCAGAAAATGGGAACTCCCCGCCAATCCGTGCAGGGTCCCGATCCCGAAAGCCGCGTGGGGATGTCCCGGACCCCTTGCATGGGATGCTTCGGCAGCGTGCAGATGGTCAGGCCCATGGAAGTGGAGATGTACATGCTCACCCCCGTCATGTTCGTGCCGATGGGCGTGCACCTCGACGCGAAGCGCCCGGCGCAGGGCCCAAAGTCCGATCCCGATGAGCATGACCCCTACCACCCGTTCGCTCCACACGGAGATCCGTTCGATCGGAAGCATCTCGCGGAGGGCAAATGCCATCACGCCGACCAAGGCGACGCCGGCACTGTGTCCCAGCCCCCACCGGGTACCGGTGCGCCAGAGATCCCGATGCTGCCCGACCGCAAGCGGGGCCACGGCTGCGAGATGATCCGGCCCGGAGACCACGTGCACCAACCCCGCCAAGAGCCCTGTAATTGCGACCAACATTTCAGAGGCCCACTCTGCGGACTGGACTCAGGAGAGCAAGCCCGCCCTCCGTGGCACGAGAATCCCGCTTCCCAACTCCGCTGGGCTCCCCCGATGATCCGCGTCTCATGAGCGACTCCGTGACTCCATCGAGCCTTGGCTATCGGATGCCTGCCGAGTGGGAACCCCACCTGGCGACCTGGCTGACGTGGCCACGCCCGGAGGGCATCAGCTTTCCCGGAAGGTACGCGCCGGTTCCCGATGTTTACGCCGAGTTCATCCGTCATCTGGTGACCGGCGAGGAGGTCCACATCAATGTCTGGAACCGCGCCGCCGAAGACTGGGTCCGCGGCCTCCTCATCGAACGAAATGTGCCGATGGAACGGGTGTTCCTCCATCACTTCCCAGCCTACGAACCCTGGTGCCGCGATCATGGCCCGATCTTTGTCGCCCGGATTCGGGAGGAACGTCGCGAACGGGCCGTCATCGACTGGGGCTACAACGCCTGGGGCGACAAGTATCCGCCCTATGACCTCGACGACGCCATTCCCCGCCACGTGGCTGCGCTCCGGCAACTGCCGCTGTTTCAACCCGGCATCGTGATGGAAGGCGGATCCATCGAGGTCAATGGGTGTGGCACCCTTCTGACCACCGAGGCCTGTCTGCTGAATCCGAATCGCAACCCCCATCTCGACCGGACCGCCATCGAACAGCATCTGCGCGATGCCCTCGGCGTCTCGAACATCCTGTGGCTGGGGGACGGCATCGAAGGCGACGACACGGATGGTCATGTCGATGACCTGGCCCGGTTCCTCAGCCCGGGAACGATTGCCACCTTGGTCGAGGAGGATCCGTCCGACCCCAATCATCCGATCCTTCAGGAAAACCTGCGGCGCCTCAGCGCCATGACCGATCAGGACGGCCAACCCTTCCGGATCGTGGAGCTTCCCACTCCGGGCCGGATCGAGATGGACGGCCAGCGCGTCCCCGCTTCCTACGCCAATTTCTACATCGCCAACGGACAGGTGGTGGTCCCGACCTTCCGACACGCCAACGACGCCCGGGCACTGGAGATCCTGCAGGCGGAGTTCCCGGAACGGACAGTGATCGGCATCGATTCCACCGATCTGATCTGGGGCCTCGGATCGTTCCACTGCATCTCCCAGCAGGAACCGCTGTAGCCCTACTTTGGGACGACGCCGGCTTTTTCGAGGTTGAGCAGCTTGGGCACGATCTCGGTGCCCCCCTTGCCCCTGAACTTCGTGCCGTGCACCAAGGCCTTGGAGCGTTCAGCCAACGCTCACCCCGTTCAACCATCCCCCGCTCACCGATCCCCGACGAAATCAATCCGGGCACTCAATTCCGGGGTCAGGAACCGATCCGGACCCTTGATCTGCGCCTTGACCTGAAGGGTGCCCTTCTGGCGACTCGCCTCCGGGGCAATCTCGGCCACCACTCCTTCGTAGCGCCGGTCCGGGTAGGCCTCCGGCGCGATGACGCAGCGTTGTCCAATGTGGACCTTCGCGAGATCCGATTCCCCCAGATCCACCTCCAACTGGAGGTCAGTGAGGTCCGCCACCGCCAGGAGGGAGGTGCTGGGCCCACGTCCGCCGCCAAAGGTCTGCGGCGTGACCAGTTCCTTGGCATCCACCAACTTCTCCAGAACCACGCCGTTGACGGGCGAACGGATGATGCACCAGTCGACCCAGGTCTCCAGCAGACGACGCCCGCCTTCCACCTGACGCACCGAAGCCTCCGCCGAAGCCAAGGCCAGGCGGGCATCGTCGAGGACCTTTTGCATTTCCACCCGATTGGCCACCAATCCCTCCGCCCGACGAAGATCCGTGCGCGCCCGGTCGACCGCGACCCGGACAACCGCCAACTGACCGTCGTTCTCGGCCAGACGCGCCTGGTATTCCGAATCATCCAGGCGCACCACCACCTGACCGTTGGTGACGGTGTCGCCTTTGCGCACGCCGATCCATTCGACCACACCCATGAACCGCGGGCTGATCTCAATCCGTTCCCGGGCCACGATGTATCCGGTGGCGGTCAGGATCGATCCTTCGACCCGCGAGGACACAGTCGGCACGGCGTTCGTCGAGGGGGATCCAGTCGACTGACCGGGAGCCTTGTTCGGGCCGGTTCCAGAAGCGGCGCTGACGTTCGACGGTTGGTCCGTGGAACGGTCGTCATCGCCCTTGCGGGGCACGGCGAAATAGATGGCCAAACCCAGTACCGCCGCGACGCCCATGACAATCCAAGTGGTGGGACTGCCCCGGCGGCGTTTCTGCTGGGAGGCGATCCGGAGACGTTCCAAGGGGTCCTGGCTCATACAGACTTCAATGCGGCAATCACGGGAATGCGGGCGGCACGGACGGCAGGCAGCAGGCTGCCCACCAAACCGATGGCCACGGCGAAAATCAGGCCCCTCCCCATCAGGTCGGGCGTCACGCGGAACTGGAACACCGTCTCGGCGAACGACTGGAAGTCCAGCGTCCCCGTGCTGAACCCGTCGGTGGTCCGCGCGAGGGCGCACCCCACCACTCCTCCCGCCGCCGACAGGCAGGCTCCCTCGATGAGGAAGCACGCCACCACCGACTTGCGCGAGTAACCGAGCACGCGGAGCGTGCCCACCTCGCGCGTCCGGGACGCCACACTGGCGTACATGGTATTCATGGCGGCGAAGATCGCCCCGATGGACATGGCGACCCCGAGCAGGCTGGCCACCATCTTGATCGGGCGGGCGGTGAGAGTCTGCTTCTCGTAGTACGCCACCTCACCCTCCGCCCGGAGCGCCAGTCGCTTGTCGGTGTCGATCCGGTTGGTGAGGATCTGCATCGACGCCGCGTCCCGCGGACGGAGGAGGATGCTGGAATACTGGTCGCGATCGAAGATGGACCGGGCTTCATCGGCGTCGATCCACGCTTCGGAGTCGAAGGCGCTCCCCTGTCCATCGAAGTGCCCGACCACCGTCAGCAGGGTGGGTCCGACCTTCACGCTCCCGCCCATTTCAAACCCGCGGAACCGCCGGGCAAGCCGCTGAGCCACGACGATCTCGCGCTTGCCCGGCACAAACCAGCGTCCCTCCGCCAGACGGACCTGCGAACGCAATTCGAAACCCCGGGGAGTGACCCCCCGCAGCAGGGTGTTGGCCTCGCCGGTCCCATCCACGCGCGGAACGGAAATGATGAGCACCACCTCGGCGGAAATCAGGGGTTGACCCTCCGCGTTGCGGGCGATCTCGTCCATATAGCCCAGTGTCTTGAACTGCTCGCGGGATACCAGGCTGCCAGATTCCGCCTGGGAACCGCGGCGCACGACCAGAATGTTTCGCGGGTCTCCGGTATTGCCCGAGCTCGACTCGATGCCGCGCGCCACTGCCTGAAGAACCACGAAGACCGCAACCACCGCGGCAATGCCAAGAATGGTCGTGATGGAGGAACGCCAGCGAACGATGACATTGCGGACGTTGTACTGGATGGGCAGGCCGGCTGACTTCGCCAGTCCCCAGACCAAGCCGCCACCGGCCAGGACGCCCAGCGCCAGTTTCAACCACTCGATCCATTCGATTCCCGGCTTCATCGGTGTTCCTGATCAGTCGAGGGTCTTCAGTCCCTGCACGACGCTCATTCGCCCGACCGCGATCGCCGGCCCGACCGAGGAGAACACGCCGAGGGTCGCAGCCACGGTTGCCGCCATTCCCATGATCCGCGGAGTCACCTCGAACACCAGAAGGATGCCCTTGGACATCCCCTGAATGTCCGACAACGTCCAGAAGGCCCACGCACCGCCGATCCCCAGCGCCCCGCCCAGCACGGACAGGCCGAATCCCTCGGCGAGGATGAACCCGAAAAGATCGCGCCGCTGGAACCCCAGGGCCTTGAGCACCGCCAGTTCCCGGAATCGTTCACGCACCGCCATGCTCATGGTACTGACCGCCACCAGGCCAAGAGTGAAAACCACCACCAGATTCACGGTACGGATCAACTTGCTGACGTTGCCCCACATGCTGACGAATCCCATCTGGAAGGCCCGTTCCGATTCGGCGCGCACCTCTGCCGAGGTATTGGCGAAGGTATCGTTTACCTGCTGGATCACCCGATCGGCGACCTCGGCCGATTCCGCCCGCAGATACCAAGTGCCGACCGTCCCCGGGTCGCCGCTCAACTCGTCGAGCAGCTTGTGCTGAAAGAAGACGTTCCGATCATCCACCGTCCCCTGGTAAACCGCGTCAATGCGCAGGTCGAGGTCGCACGGATAGAACGTGCCGCGAAACCGCATCCGGTCGCCAACCTTCAGCTTGTACCGCTTCATCGTGTCCTCGCCCACCAGACAACCGGTCCGGTTCTTCACCCATTCGTCGTAGCTGCCATCAATGATCCGCCCGTCCACCAAGATTGACTGGAAGGGCAACGGATCCACCGCGAACTGCGCAAAGCTGGTGAAATCTTCGTCTGCGAACAGCCCGCCGAAATAGGTGAAAGGCGTCACCGTGAGGATCCCGGGAATGCGCTGGATGGCCGAGAGCTGTTTGGCCGGGAGAGGTTGCATCAGCGACACCTTGTTGCGCGCGATGATCCGCAGGGAGGCCCCGGCGGCTTCCGGTGGCACCGTCAACTCCCGCTCCAGAGTCATCAGGGAAACCAGCAATGCCGTGCTCACCGCCACACTGGAGATGGTCAGGGCCGCCCGGCGAACATTCCGAAGGGCGTTCTTGAGGATGAACGTCGCGAGGGTCACGCCGCGATCTCCCCCTTCTCCAGATGCAGGCTTCGAGTGGCATACCCCGCCGCCTTCGGATCGTGGGTGACCATGATCACCGTCTTCCCCGCCCGACTGGAGAGCGACCGGAGGATCTCCAGAACATCCGTCGCCGAACGGGCATCCAGATTGCCCGTGGGTTCATCCGCGACGATGAGGACCGGATCGGTCACCAACGCCCGTGCGATCGCCACCCGCTGCTGCTGCCCGCCGGAGAGCTGATCGGGCCGGTGATGACTCCGGTCCGCGAGCCCGACGAGTTCGAGCGCCGCCGTCACCTGCGTCTGACGCTCGCGCCGCCCCAAGCCCGTCAGCAGCAGCGGCAACTCGACATTCTCCGCCGCCGTGAGCACCGGAATGAGATTGAACGACTGAAAGACGAACCCGACGTACTGGTTGCGCCAGACAGCCAGGTCCGACTCGGTGAGGTTCCCCACGTTGATGCCTTGGACCAGCACATCGCCCGTGGTGGGGCGATCGATGCCGGCGACAATGTGCAGCAGGGTCGATTTGCCGGACCCCGAAGGCCCCATCAACGCCACGAACTCGCCAGGCTGGATGTCCACCGAGACGCGGTTGAGCGCGGTGACATCAATGTCACCTTGCCGGTAGATCTTGGAGAGGTCTCGGACCTGAACGATGGGGTCGGTCGCCATAGGCCTTCGGAGAATGAGCGCATGCCACCCGCGGAGGCAATCCCCTGTAACCTCCACAACGCCGTCGGCGTAGACCCTGGCATCGATACCGAAGCCATCGGCTACGACCGCGCCTGGAACGAGACCTTCGAACAGTTCCTTCCGGCGTTTCTCGCCCTCACCTTTCCCGCGATCGCTGCCGAGATCGATTGGTCCTTCCGCTTCCTCGACACCGAACTTCAGGCGGTGGTCCGCGAGGCGGAAACCGGCCGCGTCCGCGCCGACAAACTCGTAGAGGTCCGCCGGCGCGACGGCATGGGCGAATGGATCCTCATCCACGCCGAGGTGCAGGCCCAGCCGACCAGTAGAAGCGCGCGGGCCGTCCCTTCCTCCGTCAAGGCTTCGACCTCGGCGCCGCCTTGGATCGGGCGTCGCGGTCCGCCTTGCGGGCCTTGGCGGGTTCCGGGAACGCCACCTCGTTGGTGGTGTAGAGGCCCGCCTTGGGTGCCCCGAGTTCCCACGCCTGCGGGTTGAGGCTGAGGTCGCGGGTCAACCGGGCCGAGATGCCCTCAGCTTCCTTCGGAGTGTTTATAATGAACGGCCGGATGATCACCACCAACTCGGACCGCTGCTTGGTCTTGGTATCGCGTCGGAAAGCGGCGCCCAGGATCGGGACCTGACTGAGATAAGGAACACCCGACCGATCCACCGACTCCAGTTCCTCGATCAATCCTCCCACCACGACCGCCTGCTCGTGTTGGGCAATGAACGTGCCGCTGACCGTGCGCGACTGGACGGTGTCGACCGCCTGGCTGCGGAAGCCACCGCCTTCGGTCGGCACTGGAATGGTGGCGCCGTTCTTTCGCAAAGTGGAATTCTCCTGCACCAACCGCAGCGTGACCGTGCGGTCGGCGTTGATGTTGGGCGTGAGCAACAGCGTGGTTCCGACTGGCCGGAACTCAAGCTGGGCATTGGAGGATTGGGCGATCACGCCATTGCCGCCGGTGGGAATGGTGGAAGCGCCGGTGAACCCCCGGGTAATGGGAACCTCCTCTCCCACGAACACGCGGCTGACCTCGTTGTTGGCGGTCAACAACACTGGACTCGCCACGGCGTTCAAACGCCCCTTGGTCTCGAGCAATTGCATTCGAGCCCGGACGTTCTGGCCGAGGTATTGAAAAACCATGGCCTGCGCGTCAATCCCGCCGCCACCCGGATTGAAGCTGGGTGTACCCCCATTGGAGATCGAGGCCGGCGGCAGGATCTCACCCGTGTTGAAAGCCCCGTTGGCCTGGCCATCTCCCACCCCCTTGAGAAAGGAGTAGTCGAAGGCCGAGGTGAACCCGTCACCCAGCGTCACCCGGAGCACCCGTACGTCGAGAAGGACCATTGATTGGGGAACGTCCAGTTTGCTGACCAGATTGCGGATGTCGGTGATGGCACTCTCATCTGCCGTCCGCAGCAGCAACTTGTTCTGCCGACGCATCACCGTGACATGGATGGTGACCCGCCGACCAAGCGCCTGATCCACCCGTTCTACTGCGGTGCCGAGTTCGCCTTCCTGCTGGGCATCCGACAACGCCTGGACCTGCTCCGCATTCAGGTTTGGGTTCGACAACGTCTGCTGCTGTTGCTGGAAGTTCTGGGGTTGCTGACGTCGCCGCTGGTTCTGGCCACTTCCCATCCCCAT
>JBDNHZ010000145.1:0-15259 GCA_041688515.1 Verrucomicrobiota bacterium | reverse complement strand
GAGGCTCACTTCAATCGGGCGGGGAACGTGCGTGGGCCGTGGTACGTTCGAATGGAAGTCAGAGTCTCCTGACGTCGCCTCCTACGGGTAGGCGACGAGGTCACGAGGCTCACTTCAATCGGGCGGGGAACGTCCGTGGATCGGGGTACGTCCGAATGGAAGTCAGAGTCTCCTCACGTTAAAAAGAACCGCATCGCGTCCCTGTCTGCCGACACCCACACTGCGGGCAAGGTGCGAACCGGATTGTGCCAAGTCCTGCTGCTGATGTTGTCCCTCGTGGGAGTTCACGGGAGGCTGTTGTCCCACCCCTTTCTGAACAACACCTGGCAGGTCCTGGTGGAGAGCAACCGACTGGCGATGCGGGTCACCGCCACACTCCGCGAGGTCTCGGTGATCCAGGGACTCCGGCCCGAGCGATTGATCGATCTGCCAACCCTCCAGAACGCCGCATCCAACCACGCCGCCTACGTTTCCAGCCATCTTCGGGTGGAGCTCGGCGGGCAGGCCCTGCCCATCGAGATCCTCGACCACCAACTCCTTCTGGATTCCAGCAGTGAACCCGAGGATTCCGCCACCTACCCCGATCAGACCCACGTCGCCTACGACCTGGAATGTCGCCTGCCGGCAGCGGCCACCAACGGAGCCACGCAGGTGCGATTCGGGCATCGCACGCTCGAAGGTCATTCCTATGCTCCCGGCATTTCGTGGGATCCCTTCTACGTTCTGCTGGTGGCTGACCGCGACCGGCGTTCACTGGGACAGGGAGTGGTTCGCATGGGCAGCCCCGTCGGGGTGATGATTCCGGTCCTGGCCAACCCGACGGCAACCGCTCCCCCGTCCCACGCCACCGAGACCGGTCCGGCCCTCAAGCCAGGTGATCTCCCGGCCGTTCCCGGGATTGAAGCCTTTGGTTCCTTCCTTCGCCACGGCCTGCATCACGTGCTCACCGGGTACGATCATCTGCTGTTCCTCGCGGCGCTCACGCTGGCCAGTCGCTCGTGGAAGCGGCTCCTCGGGATCATCGGCACCTTCACCCTGGCCCATTCCATCACCGTGACGCTGGCTGCCATCGGCTGGGTCCGGCTGCCGCCGTCGATGGTCGAACCCATCATCGCTGGCAGCATCGTGTTCGTCGCGTTGCAGAACATGCTGGCCCCAGCCCGGGCAGCGGGAACCGGACGCCTTGGAGTGGCGTTCGCCTTTGGGCTTGTCCACGGTCTCGGCTTCGCGGGCGGTCTGCGTGAAGCCCTGGGGGACAGTCCGCCGGTGTCGCTGGCGGTGACCATCCTCGCCTTCTGCCTCGGAGTGGAGCTGGGTCACCTGGCCGTGGGCGCGCCGCTGTTCGGAATCATTCGGGCCCTGCGAAGCCCCACACCTCCGGAAATCCCCATTCCAACCGTGACGGGACTCGAACGATGGGGTTCCGTCGCGGTGGCCCTCGGGGGATCCTGGTTCCTCTGGGCAGCCTTGAGATCGATATGAGCACGCTATCCAACCTCCACGGGCGCATCGCCTCGTTCCATCTTCATCCGGGCGAACGCGGCGCCCCGCTCACCTCGACGGACATCATCGAACTGGAGGCTGAACGCGGTATCCGGGGCGATGCTCGGTACTTCGGTCGGCGGAGCCGCAGCACCGGCGGGCCGACCAAGCGCCAGGTGACCCTGATCGAACGTGAGATCCTCCAGCGCCACGCCGACGCCCTCGGACTCGCTGCCATCGCGCCCGGCATTGCCCGATCCAACATCGAGACGGAGGGCATCGACCTTTCCGCTTCGGTCGGACGCCGGCTTCGGCTGGGAACCGCCGTGCTGGAAGTCGTTGAACCCCGGGAACCGTGCGAGAAGATGGAAGCGATCGCTCCCGGACTCCGCGCCCTGATGACGCCCCCGTGCCAGGGGGTGATCGCACGCGTGATTGAATCCGGTACCGCGAAGATCGGCGACGCGGTGGAACTGCTCTGAACCACGAGATGCAGACGGAACCGCAGCAACGCCACCTCACTCGACTTTGGATCAGCCTCCTTCTCTGGGTTGGACTGGTCGCCCTTCTGATCCCCGCACCAGCCCGTGCCGACCTCTGGGACGAGGTCAAATCACGGGGAGTTCTGCGCTGGGGCAATGATGCCGAGGGCGGGGCACCTTACATCTTCCATCCGGACGATGACGCCTCGAAGTTGATTGGTTTCGAGGTGGAGTTTGCGGCGGCCATGGCCAGCCGCATGGGAGTGCGCGAGCAGTTCGTGCAGAACAACTGGGACATGATCCTTCCCGCACTTCGGCAGGGAGGAAGTTTCGATGTGGCGATCGCCGGGCTGGAGCGGACTCCCGAGAACCTGGCCAAAACGCCCATGTCCCGGCCCTACTTCGTCTTCTCCCAGCAACTGATCGTCCGGGCTGCCGACAAAAACATCCAGACCCTCGACGATCTCAAGGGTCGTCCGGGCGTCCTCTCGGCCACCGCGTCGCACCGCCTGCTCGAGCGCAGGGGGAACGTCGGCATCCGTGTCTATCAGGACAACGTGAACTATTTCCGTGATCTCGAGGTGGGCCGGCTCGACGCCGTGCTGACGGACTCGCCCATTGCGCAGGTCAATCTTGCCGGGAACGACCAACTGCGTCCTGCGGGGCCCGGTTTCGAATCCGGCTTCTACGCCGTGGCGGTTCCGGATGGGCAAACCAATCTGCTCGCCCGGATCAACGTCGCGATCGCCGCCATGACGGACGACGGCACCCTGCAGCAGATCTATTCGCGATACGGCGTGTGGAACGCCGACCAGGAAGGACTGCGGACATGGAAGGCACCGGTGGAGATCGCCCGGCACCAACGGTCCGCCCTGCGCGAATGGAAGACCTACCTCCCAATGCTCCTGCGAGCCGCGGTCACCACGATCTGGGTGACCTGTGGCGGGATGGTGCTGGCCGTGATCTGGGGCCTGGCACTGGCCATCGTGAGGCAGTACGCACCCGCTCCGCTCCGATGGATGGCGATCGCCTACATCGAGGTGTTCCGGGGAACCCCGCTTCTCCTCCAGATCTATTTCATCTACTTCGGGCTCGCCCAACAAATGGGACTCAAACTGAGCGCCGGCCTCGCCGCCGTCCTGGCCCTCGGCCTCAACTACGCCGCCACCGAAGCCGAGAACTACCGCGCGGGACTTCTCGCCGTTCCACGCGGTCAGATGGAGGCCGCCCTCGCCCTCGGAATGAAACGCCGGGTCGCACTCCGTCGCGTCCTGCTGCCGCAGGCCCTCCGCGTCTCATTGCCTTCCGTCACCAACGACTTCATCGCCATGTTCAAGGATTCCTCGATCGTGTCGGTGATCGCACTCGTCGAGCTCACCAAGGAATTCCAGATCCGCGCCATCGACACCGGCGACTACCTCGGTCTCGGGCTCATGACGGCCGCAATCTACCTCGGGATGAGTTGGACCGCCTCGCTCGGGGCCCGCCGCATCGAACGTCTTCTCCAGCATGATCACCGTTGAAAAGCTCTCCAAGGCCTACGGCGATCACCGCGTCCTCGACGCCGTGGACCACTGCCAGGAGCGCTCCGAATCCGTGGTCCTCATCGGCCCCTCCGGTTGCGGCAAGTCCACCTTCCTGCGCTGCCTCAACCAACTCGAAACCCCCGATGCCGGACGCGTGACCATTGATGACATCACGGTGGACTGCGCGCTCCCGCTGGACCGCGAACTCCAGCGCCAACTCCGTTTGCGCGCCGGCATGGTGTTCCAGCAGTTCCATCTCTTCCCCCACCGCACCGCTCTGGAAAACATCCTCGAAGGTCCGATGCATGTCCTCGGCCGGACCCGATCCGAGGTTGAACCCGAAGCCCTCCAACTCCTGGCGCGCGTCGGACTCTCCGACCGTGCCAGTCATCGGCCTTCCCAGCTCTCCGGTGGACAGCAGCAGCGCGTGGCAATTGCCCGCGCCCTCGCCATGAAGCCCCGGGCGTTGCTCCTGGATGAGCCGACGTCCGCACTCGACCCGGAACTGCGCGAGGAAGTCCGCGATGTCCTGCGCCGACTGTCCGACGACGGCATGACCATGCTGTTGGTCACCCACGACCTCCAACTCGCCCGCGACGTCGCCGATCGGATCCTGTTCTTCCACGGTGGCCGCATCGTCGAGTCGGGAAGCCCTGCGGAGATCCTGGACCATCCGCAGCATCCGCGGACCCGGGAATTCCTGGGGAATAAGCCTTAGCCAGTCAGGAGAGATGGAACCTGGGCCGTCCTCGCTTACGTCCCAAACGATGCCCCTCCCCTCTGTGGAATCGGTGCCATCTGTGGATGCGTTAACCGCCGTTCTGGGGTGACCGACCCTGAACTTCGCGCGACGCCGGTTCCCTGATGGACTACCGGATCCGTCCGAACTTCCGGGCTACAAACAGGGCGACCAACTCGGACCGCCGACGGATTCCCAGCTTCTCGAATGCCCGGGTCAGGTAGTTGCGCACCGTCTTCTCGCTGATCCCGATGCTCTGGGCGACCTCCCGATTCGACAGTCCACGCCCAACGAATTCGCAGACGCGCTGCTCCTGTCCGGTCAGTGGATCCGCACGCGGGATCCCCGGAAGATCTCCCTTCGGTCCATCTCCCCACTTAGGCGCGGGAGCCACGACCCCCGACCCGGTCGTGCGACGAAGGGCCGCCACCAACTCCCCTGGCGACACATCCTTCAAAAGGTACCCGTCCGCCCCCATACCGAGAGCCGCCAGCACCAGCGAATCATCCGCGTACGACGTCAGCATTACGATCCGAACCCCGACTGCGAGCGCCTTGATCGGCGCAATCAGATCAACTCCGGAACCAACCGTGGCACCGTCCTCACGTCTTCCGTGAGCAGATGCGATCATTCCGCGAACCTATTCCTTTCCCGGGTCGGTTTCCATGCATGTTGTCAGCCTCTTCCCCACGGCGTTGGGCGCTCCTGGACCTGACCCCTCCTCATCGAGAGCGCCGACGCCCTTGGCACCCCTGGACGCTCGCCACCGAATTCCAGCTCAGCCGCCCCGGCCAGGACTGGGGTGTCCCCGTCGAGATCCAGAACCCCGGCCGCTTCTTCCGCGTTCGCATCGTGGTCCCCTGACCCTGGAAAAGACAACCGGTCCGGAGCCATGGGTGCGACTCCACGCGATGCGGGGAGGGATCACACTTTATAAAGTGTGATCGCGATCGGGGACTTGCTGAACGCGGGAAAGGACCCTCCGCTTCTGGCTGAAATCGGGAGCAACGAGCTTCTGGGACGAGCTCCGCGAGTGCGTAACTCCGGCGTAGCGGACCGTCCCGGGGCCGCGGTCCCCGGACTTTTCCGGCTCGGCCCGAGAATCCACTTCGCGCCTGGGCAGCGTCAGAATGCGCCCTTGAACGGCCGACCCCAGAGGTCGTGGTTGCGGCTACTTGAGCCAGTTGATCTTGATTTCCTTTTCCAGCGCCTTGAACTCCGGATCCCCCGTAACGAGCTCCGCCTTCTTCTCCTTCGCCAGTGCGGCGGCGAAGGCGTCGGCCAGACTGACCTTGAACCGGGCCTTGAGATCGGCGGCGGCGTCGGCCAAGGGCCGGGTGACCGCGTGAAACTCCAACGGAAGACTTTTCAGCACGTCGGCCGCCTGTTCCCACGCTTCCGGGCCGTCCTTCTTCAACAACATGTATTTCACCTCGGCGTAGTTCACCTCGGTCATGTGCAGCGAGCGGTCGGTGCTTGCGGCCTTCTGCAGCAGTTCCCTGACGTGAACCCCCGCATTCTCGCCGCGAAAGAATGCCAGCAGGGCATGGGCATCAAGGACGATGGCGGCCATCTATCGCTCCTCCAGTTCCCGCTCCCCGCGTTTGTGCTCGGCCCATTCTTCCTGGAAGGACTTGCCACCCGGCTTGCGCTTCAGCAGGCCGAAACCTCGCTCAATGGCCCAACCGTTGACCGGCTTCAGGAGGATCCCCTCGGGGGTGGCCTGGACGACCGCCTTGGTCCCGTCCTCGATCTGGAACTGCCTGCGCAGCCAGGCGGGGATGACGACCTGTCCCTTGGTGGTGAACCAAACTGCGTCGCCTTTGCCGGTCGCATTCATGCAAGGGAAGGTGATAAAGCAACAAAAGTCCGTCAACAGTCAGTTAATCGGAAATTCGACGTTCAGTCTTACTTGGGCGCTTGTCAGCTGACATTCGGCTGGCCGCTCGCGTGGTCGCGTGGGGGCACGGCCGTCCCAGCGCTCCGGTGGACAGCAGCAACGCGTGGCCATTGCCCGCCGACGAAAGAGTTTCTGGGGCAATGAACAGGATCCTCATGCCGCCAGGCTTGACGCAGCGAACTCGAGAACCAGATCCACTTGCGTCCGACCGACGCCGGCAGCGACGCCGGAGGCGTTCTAGCCATGAGCCCGGGGTAACTCCCTTGGGCCAGACACCCGAAAACGAATCCCAACCCCGGAGGGGTTGGGGCCCCTCAGGGGCGTCTGGCTCCGGTGTGGCGCCTCGCGCACCCCGGGCTCATCGCTGAAACGCCTCCGGCGTAGAGGGACCCGGGAGGGCACCGCCGCGAATCGCAGGCGAAGCGTGCGGAGCAGGCGAAGCAGGTGGACCGTCCATTCCCGCGTTCAAGGACGCCCCGATCGCGATCACACTTTGCAAAGTGTGATCCACCTCCCAATGGCAGCCGGGACGAACTCCGCGAGTCCGAAACTTCGGAGGGCGGAGCTGGGGACTCGTAGGACTCGTCCCTCCAGGAGTTGTGGACTCGTAGAACTCGTCCCTCCAGCAGTCCCTCCAGGAACTCGTCCAGATCTCAGCTCGGAGGCAGGGAGGAGAGGCGGGCGGGGACACCCGCGGTCCCAGGAGGGGCGGTGTCAGCACCCGCCGAAGCAGAGCTCCCCAACAGAACATGCCTTGACCCTGCCGGTCCGCGTCGCGACAAAGAGGCATGATCTCCCGCACATGGATGGTAGGCGCTACGGCGTTTGCCGCGCTGGTCCTGAATTCCGGTTGCGCTTCGAGCACCGGCAATCACGGCGGCAAGTACGTTCTCCATTCGTTCAACCGCCAGCAACTCACCGACGAGTTCTGGTCCGAAGGCGCCGCCTTTGGTGACTTCAACCACGACGGCAAGATGGACGTCGCCTCGGGCCCGTATTGGTATCAAGGGCCTGATTTCAAGACGCGCCATGAGTTCGCCCCAGCCACCCGCCGTTCGAAGAGCAAGAAGAACGGGCAACCGGTCGAGTTCGCCGGCTACAAGGGCAAGCTCGGCAACGAGAACGAGTACACGGAAAACTTCTTCGCCTTCACCCACGACTTCAATCGCGACGGTTGGACCGACATCCTGATCCTGGGCTTCCCCGGCGCGGAGTCGTGGTGGTTCGAGAATCCGAAGGGTGCCGGCGGCCACTGGAAGCGCCACGTGGCCCTCGACGTCACCGACAACGAGTCGCCCACCTTCCAGGACATCACCGGGGACGGCCGACCCGAGATCGTCTGTTCTTCCAAGGGGTTTTACGGCTGGGCCGAGCCCGATCCGGCCAACCCGACCGCTCCGTTCAAATGGCATTCGCTGTCGCCGAACAAGAATTACCACAAGTTCACCCACGGCATGGGCGTGGGCGACGTGAACGGCGACGGGAGATCGGACCTGCTGGAGAAGGACGGATGGTGGGAGCAGCCCGCTTCGCTTACCGGCGATCCGGTCTGGAAGCATCATCCGCAGACGTTCGGCGTCGGCGGTGCCCAGATGTACGCCTACGACGTGAACGGGGATGGATTGAACGACGTGATCAGCAGCCTCTCCGGTCATGGCTACGGCCTGGCGTGGTTCGAGCAGGTTCGCGAGGGCAGCGAGACCCGGTTCAAGGAGCATATCTTCGTCAACAAGCTGCCCTCGGAGAACCACTACGGCGTCCACTTCTCCCAGTTGCACGGGATCGACCTCGTCGACATCGACGGCGACGGCCTCAAGGACATCGTCACCGGCAAACGCTTCTGGGCGCATGGCCCCGACGGCGATCCCGAACCAAACGCCACCCCGTATGTCTATTGGTTCCAACTGAAGCGCGGCGCCGACAAATCCGTGGACTGGATTCCGCACCTCGTCGACGACGCCTCGGGCACCGGCGTGGAAGTGAAGGCCCGGGACTACAACGGCGATGGCAAGCCTGACATTCTGGTGGGCAACAAGGCCGGAGTGTTCGTCTTCACCCACGTCGATCGGAAGGTGACCCAGGCCGAGTGGGAGGCCGCGCAACCGAAGCCGTTCGTGCCCTGATCCGTCCCAAAATTCCTGTTCCACGGGGGGGGCGGGTCCGGTACTTTTTCGGCCGGTCGGGTCGTCCGGCCCTCGGAATTTTTCAATCTGTAATATGCCACTGACTCACACGCGCGAGCTGTTCGCCAAGGCCCTCAAGGGCAAGTACGCCCTGGGCGCTTTCAACGTGAACAACATGGAGTTGCTCCAGGCCATCGTGGAGGCCTGCGAGGAGGAAAAGGCCCCGGTGATGCTCCAGATCTCCAAGGGCGCCCGCGACTACGCCAACCCGATCTACCTACGCAAGCTGATCGACGCCGCGGTCTCCACCACCACCATCCCCATTGCCGTCCATCTCGACCACGGTGACTCGTTCGAACTGTGCAAGCAGTGCATCGACGAAGGCTTCACCTCCGTCATGATCGACGCCTCCCACGAACCGTTCGAAAAGAACGTCGAGATCACCCGCCGCGTCGTCGAGTACGCCCACAAACACAACTCCGTCGTCGAATCCGAACTCGGTCACCTCGTCGGTGCCCAGTTTGATGACGGCGAAGAAGGCGGCAACTACTCCAGCGGCGGCCACTACACCCACCCCGAGGAAGCCGTCCAGTTCGTCCGCGAGTCCGGTTGTGATTCCCTCGCCGTGGCCATCGGTAACAGCCATGGCGCCTACAAGTTCAAGGGCGAACAGCACCTGGACCTCGAACGTCTCAAGGCCATCAAGAAGGCTCTCATGGAAGCCGGTCTCGGCGACTATCCCCTCGTCCTTCACGGTGCCTCTTCCGTCCCCCGCGACATCGCACAGAAGATCAACCAGTACGGTGGATCCCTCGGAGAAGACACCGCCGGCGTTCCCGAGGCCGACATCGAGGTCGCCCGCCGCATTGGTTGCACCAAGGTCAACATCGACACCGACCTGCGCATGGCCATGACCGCCGCCATCCGCGAGGTGTTCGCCACCAAGCCCAAGGAGTTTGATCCCCGCAAGTACCTCGCCCCCGCCCGCAAGGCCGTGAAGGAGCTCGTCCGCCACAAGATCAAGAACGTCCTCTGCTCGGCCGGTCACGCCTTCGACTGATCCATCCCGGATCCCCATTTCGTTCGGCGAGCGGGACCTTCTGGTCCCGCTCTTTTTTTTACCCTCCCACCGGCATGGCCCGCCGCCAGACCCTCCCTCCGATCGGTGTCATCATCGACGACGCATCTGATCCAAGACCTCGGTCAGGCCCGGAAGACTCGCCACACGAATCGCCCCAATCTCCGAAAGCACTCCTTCATAGGCCGCCGAGGCACGCCCACCCACCAGAAGCTCAACTCCTCGCGGAAGCAGTCGCCTGAGCCGACGCAATTCAACCGGGAGGCTCGGATCATCTTCCGGGTGCACGATGGACAACGCCACCACCTTGGCGCGATGGACCTTCACCACCGACACGATCTCTTCCGAGGGCATGCTCACTCCGGCATACACCACCCGCCAACCCCGACTTGTAGCCGTCGCCGCCACCATCACCGCCCCCAACTCATGCAACTGCCCACTGGGTGTGGTTGCCACCATCACCGGAGCCTCAGGATGCACCGCAATGGGTCGGGCAATCTGCCCTAGGAACGTACGGATGCAGGCGGATGCCACGTGCTCATGGGCCACCTTGAGATCGCCAGAGCGCCAGGCATCCCCGATCCGCTCCACGAGGGGAACAATGAGATCGTTCAAGAGGCGGACCTGCCCCAGCACCACTGAGGCCTCATCCAACACCGCCTCCAGACCCACGCCATCCATCGCTTCAACGGCACGATAAGCCGCGGCGATCAGATCCGCCGGCGTTGCCTCCGCCAATCCGATGGGGCGAGCGACCGGCAGCGGCGCAGACGCAACGGGGTCCCCTGCCATCAGGAGGGTCAGACGATCGGTCGGCAGTTGTGCAATGTCGCCGATGCTATGCCCCGCGTCCGTAGCCCGCTTGAGGAGGGTCAGGCGCTCGATGTCTTCGGTGGTGTAGAGGCGTCGATTCCCCTCGTTGCGCTGAGGTTGAATCGTGGAGTAACGCTTTTCCCAAGCCCGGATGAGATGAGTGCTCAAACCCGTTCGCCGGGCCACCACCTTGATCGAATGCCTAAAATCGTTCGTCATGTTTTCAATCGTACCCAACTCATCGCCCTCAGCCATTTGGCCGGGCCTGACCCCACACCGGCCAAGCAACTATCGGAAATGCCTCCCGGCTAAACACTGCTTACACTCAATTAAACAAAACATCAACAAACTCAAATCACGGCATTGACAAAACCCGGCTGAAGACCGAATTGTTAGACAGTAGTTAAACGCTCATTAAACACGTGATTCACAATTAAACGAAAAACTTGACGCTCATTTAGCCATGAAAAGTTCACGAACCCTCTCTTTCGAAGCCAACGCCCCCAAGGCACGGTCTACCCGCACTCGAATTCAAACGCGTCGGGTCCCGGGATCAAAACGGGCGGGTTCACCGGAATTGATGCCCAGCGCAACCCCCGGCCGTACGCTCGCCCCCGCCCACATCCAGCTTCCCCGCGAAGGGGTTCGCTATGAGGTGGAGTCCGCCCCGGTGGAAACGCGTTCGGCGCTGACCTTGTACATGCGGGATGCGGTCGAGGTGCCTTTGCTGTCGATCCAGCAGGAGATCGAGTTGGCGGCGCGAATCAAGCAGGGCGACATGTCCGCCCGGGAACACATGATCCGGGCGAACCTCCGCCTCGTGGTCAAGATCGCGCGGGACTACGAAAACTTCGGACTGCCCATTCTCGACCTGATCAACGAGGGGAACATCGGTCTGATGAAGGGCGTCGAGCGATTTGATCCGGCCAAGGGCGGGAAGCTTTCAACCTACGCCTCGTGGTGGATCAAGCAGTCCATCAAGCGAGCCCTCGCCAATCAGTCCAAGACGATCCGGCTCCCGGTGCATCTGGTGGACAAGATCTCGAAGATGCGGCGGGCCACGATGGAGCTCCAGGAGTTGCTCGGGCGCGAACCGAGCGACGAGGAACTGGCCGAGGAAATGGAGGTGCCCCTCCGCAAGCTGAAGCTCTGGCAGCGCGCCTCGATGAAGACGGCCTCCCTTGACCAACCCCTCGGCGACGATGACTCCAGCCAACTCGGCGAGGTCGTGCCGGACGAGAGTGTGACGGACCCCTATCGCACCCTGGAACAGGAGACAACCCACGCCATGGTCCGCAACTTCCTGCAGGTGCTGGACCCTCGGGAACTGACCATCCTTCAGGAACGCTTCGGTCTGAACGGCGGACCCGAGAAGACCCTGGACGACATCGGCCGCAAATTTGGAGTCACGCGGGAACGGATCCGTCAGTTGCAGAACCTGGCGCTGGCGAAGTTGCGCAAACAGATCGAGAAGCTGGAAGCCGTCCGGCAGCCCAGCCAGAATCCGCTTCTGGCTCAATTCTCCAGAATCGCCACGGCGGCAGCGTGACCTGCCGAATGGCTGAGGCTGAGGTGAACCCTGCGCCCGCCGCGCTCGACCAGCAGGCGGGCGCCGTCGTCATGAAGGCGTACCTGCGGTTGCCCTGAAGGCAGGCGCTCAATCTCGATCGCCTGCCATCCCAACTCGGCTCCGATGCCGGTCCCGAACGCCTTACTGACGGCTTCCTTGGCGGCGAAGCGTGCGGCGAGCGAAGGCACCGGGTCCGCCTGGGCCAGGCAATAGGCGACCTCTGCCTCCCGCAGGATGCGCCTGGCAAACCGTTCTCCATGGCGTTTCCACGCCGCCCGTATCCGTTCCACTTCGATGATGTCAAATCCCACCCCAAGGATCATTCCGCCCTCCTTTCCTTGATTCCAGCGTGATGGAACCGTGCAGCAGCGACCGCAGGCATTCAAGCGACACGGCCCGGTGCCACTGCGCAGTGCCCCGCCCTCCTCACCGTCATCGAGCGGAGTGCCTCATTCGATTCCCGAAGCAATCACACTTTATAAAGTGTGATCCAACTCCAGATGGCAGCCGGGACGAACTCCGCGAGTCCGAAACTTCGGAGGGTGGAGCTGGGGACTCGTCCCTCCAGAAGTTGGGGACTCGTAGAACTCGTCCCTCCAAGAACTCGTCCCTCCAGGAACTCGTCCAAATCTCAGCTCGGGAGACGGGGGCGAGGACGCCCGCGGTCCCGGGAGGGGAGGCGTCACAATGCGCACTGTTCACCGGTTGTTCACACGCGCCGGTTGACAGACGGAGGGACGTCCAGTAACTCCACCCCACGTTCGGTGATCCTTTATGAGCGTCGCCCTTGGTCAGCAGGTTTTGGTGCTCAACCGCCTCTGGCAGGCGGTGAATCTTTGTTCTGCCCGTCGCGCCCTGACGCTGCTCTTCGAGGGCCACGCGCAGGTTGTCTCCAACACCGACTCCGGAGACTTCAAGACCTACGATTTCCACCAGTGGCGCGATGTCTCCAGCCGCACCAGTTCGGAGTCGAGTGAGGACGTGGTCCGGACGGTGGCCCTTCGCATCCGGGTTCCGCGGGTGATCCTGCTGCTGTTCTTCGATCGGCTCCCGCGCAAGGAGGTCAAGTTCACCCGGCACAACATCTTCGAGCGCGACCGCAACACCTGTCAGTACTGCGGCAAGGTTTTCGAGCGTCGCGACCTGAATCTCGACCACGTGGTCCCCCGCGACCGTGGCGGGCCCACGACGTGGGAAAACATTGTCTGCTCGTGCATCCCCTGCAATACGCGCAAGGCCAACAAGTCTCCGCTCGAAGCGGGAATGAGACTCGTGCGCAAGCCCAAGCGCCCGAAGTGGCGTCCCTTCGTGCAGGTGGGGTTTGGAGCGCCGATGCACGATTCCTGGAAGCACTTCCTCGACATTGCCTACTGGAACGTCGAACTCGGCCAGGAACCGGGATAGCGCCGGCAAGGGTCTGACGGCATGGTCGCCGACAGCCGATGTATCTGCTGCTGCCACTCCTCGCCGCCATCGCCTTCGCGGCAGGCTCACTGGTCTTCAAGCGCGCCTTTCAGGAAGGAGCCGGTCTGGCCCACGCCCTGATCCTGAACAATGTCGCCTTGGGCATCGCGTTCCTTCCCCTGCTCGCCCTCGATCCGCATCCGATCAACTGGAGTCGGGCCTACCTGCCCGCACTGACCGCCCTCACGTTCATCGTCGGCCACCTTTTCAACGTCCTGTCCCTCAAGCTGGGTGACGTCTCGGTGTCCACCCCGTTGCTGGGATCCAAGGTCGTGTTCGTTGCCCTGGTCGGTCGTCTGCTGTTTGCGTGGCCCGTCACCGGGACCCAGATCGTGGCCGCCTCGCTCACCACCGCCGGGGTTCTGGCCATGGGCATGGCCGACCTGCATCGCGGACGACGCACCCTGGTGACCATCGCCCTCTCGCTCGGCTGCGCCGCGGCGTTTTCCTTCACCGATGTCCTCATCCAACTCTGGGCGGCCGAGTTCGGAATCTTCAACTTCCTCGCCCTGCTCTTCGCCTCCCTGGCGATCCTCTCCCTCCTCCTGCTTCCCTTCCTGGGCCGCACCGCGCTGCGAGCCCCGGGCCCGGCATGGAAGTGGATCTCGGGCGCGATCGTCCTGTCGGCCATCCAGGCCATCATCATCACCTGGACGATCGGTCAGTGGAGGGACGCCGCTGGGGTCAACGTCGTGTACGGCACGCGCGGTCTGTGGAGCATCGCCTTGGTCTGGTGGGCGGGACGCTGGTTCGGAAACACCGAACGTTCCTCGGCGGGAGGTCGTGTGCTGGCCGGACGCCTGCTGGGCGCGATCCTCATTCTGGCCGCCGTCATCCTCGCCATGCGCGAGGCGCGCTAATTCCTCACGGAATCGAAATCCGGTCTCCCTCCAGGGCCACACGGACGCGGACCCCGGACAACCGATCCTCAGCCAGTTGACGGAGGCCGTCGCGGCCGTCCCAGAGACGCTGCTCCAGGTGGATCAATGCCAATTCCCGCACCGACGCCCCCCGCAGCCGTTCGAAAAGCTCCTCGGCCTCAACATGCGCCACCTCGCACACCAGCAGATCGAGCGGTTGCTGGAGCAACGGTTCCAGATCCGACACCGCGCCGATATCCGCCGAGTGCGCCACGCGACGTCCGTCGCCCTCGAGCAAGAACGAAAACGCCTCGAAGCTCGTTCCGGGATATTGGCCTCCAAAGCTCCGTGCCAATGCGGCCAGGTGGCACGTGGAATAGGCGGTCCATTTCAGGTCGCCCATGGTCACCGCCTTCCCCGGGATCAATGGCTCCCAATGGATGGGAAAACCCAGCAATTCATCGAACAGCAGCGTCGCTTCCAGCCACGCCCGCAGCGTCGGAATTGCCTGGGATGGCGCATGGATTACAAGTGGCTTGCGTCGGCCCCACACCCACATTCCCTGCATCAGCATGGAGAATCCGCCGACATGATCGCTGTGCTGGTGCGAGAAGATGATGCGATCGATGTCGTCCGGGAGGAATCCCATGCCGAGATAGGCACTGCTCGCACCCTCACCGCAATCGATCATCACCTGGGCACCTCCCAACCGGTAGATGTAGGAGGAGTGCCGACGGTCGGCAGAGGGCCAACCGGACGCCACGCCCAGGCAATCAACGACTCTGGATTCGGGCGTAGCAGCCATAATTCGGAGACGGTGGATAGCCGAGTTACCTCTGCGGATGCAAGCCGGAGCCTTCCCAACAGCCGGAGCCTTCCCAACCTCAAGGCTCCAGGTCCCAAGCGTCGGCGTTTGCCGTCGCCGCCGCGGGGCGAGCATCCGCGGCAGCGGTTGGGTCGAGTTCAATCACGATCTTGCCAAACTGCCCCCCGGCTTCCATCAGCGAAAACGCCTCGGCAACCTGTTCTAGCGGGAACCGGTGGCTGACCACCGGATGGATGGCGTGCCGGGCGGTGAAGGCCGTCATCATTTGGAAATCGGTGGAACTCCCCATGGTGGTCCCCAGCAGCGAAAGCTGTTTCCAGAACACCTTGCGCATTGGCAACTCGGGGGGATTTCCGCAGGTGGCACCAAAGAAGACGATGCGTCCACCCGCCGCCG
>JBDNHZ010000144.1:0-1989 GCA_041688515.1 Verrucomicrobiota bacterium | reverse complement strand
GTGGCCCACAAGGTCGGACCGGCCATCGCTGCCGGGACGCCGATGATCCTCAAGCCCTCGGAGAAGACTCCGCTGGTGGCCCTGCGATTTGCCGAACTGCTGCACGAGGCTGGACTCCCGGGGCCGATGCTCTCCGTGCTGCTCGGGCCGACGCACGAGATCGCCGAGACGCTGGTACGCCATCCCGACATTGATGTGGTGGCCTTCACCGGATCGGTTCCGGTGGGCAAGAAGATCGCCGCCACCGCCGGATACAAGAAGCTGGTGCTCGAACTGGGCGGCAACGACCCGCTGATCGTCCTGGATGACGCCGATCTCGATCTTGCCGTGACGCTCGCCGCTGAAGGCAGCTACCGGAATTCCGGTCAACGGTGCACGGCGGTGAAACGGATCCTGGTGCAGGACGGAATCGCCGCCGAGTTCACCCGGCGTCTGGTCGCCAAGACCGCGGAGTACGTCTGTGGAGATCCCTTCGACGAAGCCACCCGCGTCGGCACGGTGATCGACGAAGCGAGCGCGATCTACCTGGAGACCGTGGTGCACGAAGCCGTGGCCGCCGGTGCCCGGGTCCTGACCGGTGGCACCCGCCGCGGGGCCCTGCTTCAACCGACGGTCATCGACCAGGTCCCCCGGGACTGTCGGATGATCGTGTACGAGAGCTTCGGTCCGCTGGCACCGATCGTGACGGTACGCGATCTCGACGACGCCCTCACCCTGGCCAACTCAACGGCCTACGGACTGAGTTCGGGTGTGGTGACCACCAGCTTGCATTCCGCGCTCAAGGCCATCCGGACGCTTCGATGCGGCACGGTGAACATCAATGAGATCCCCGGATTCCGCATCGAATCGAGTCCGTTCGGCGGCATCAAGGACAGCGGGCTGGGAATCAAGGAAGGCGTGATCGAAGCCATCAAGGGTTATTCCTACGTCAAGACCTTCAGCCTTCCCTGGTGACATGAGCCACTCCCTCTCCTGGCGTGAACGCGCCCTGCGTGCGCTCCCAGCCGGATCCAATGGCGAATTCGGCCTTCCGCCCGAACTGGTCCCGGTGATCGAGCGGGGGTCCGGCCCCCGCGTCTGGGACACTGAAGGACGCGAGTTCGTCGACTTCACCATGGCTTGGGGAGCCGCCCTGCCCGGCCATGGCCGGACGGAGATCATCGATGCGGCCGCCCGCGCCGCGGTGGACGGCGCGAACTTCGCCGCGGTCAACCGGCGTGCGGTTGAACTGGCCGAGCGCCTCCAGCACCTGTGTCCCTGTGCCGAGCGCGTCCGTTTCGTCGCCTCCGGCACGGAGGCGACCCTGCTCTGCATTCGCGTGGCGCATGCCTCGACCGGACGCACCAAAGTCCTGCGATTCGAGGGTGCCTATCACGGTCAACATCCGGTGGGCATTGCGGGCATGATCCACGGTCAACCACGCAACCTTCCCCACTGTGATCCCTCCGGCGCGGGAGCGCCGTGGGTCGAACGCGACGTCCTGGTTGCCCCGTACAATCATCTCGACCGCACGGCGGCCATCCTCGAGGCCCACGCCTCCGAACTCGCGGCGGTCATCGTTGAACCCTTTCATCGGTGCCTCAGTCCGGCTCCCGGTTTCCTTCAAGGGCTCCGGGAAATCACCCGACGCCATGGGATCGTCCTCATCTTCGACGAGGTGGTGACCGGATTCCGGTTCGCCCCGGGCGGTGCCCAGGAATACTACGGGGTGGTTCCCGACCTCGCCGCCTACGGCAAGGCATTGGGCGGTGGATTTCCCATCGGCGCTTACGCCGGCCGCGCCGACATCATGGATGTCGTGAACGAGCATCGGTTCCCCGGCCCTGGCTACGCGTGGTCCGCGTCCACCACCGGGGGCAACCCGGTTTCCGCTGCGGCAGCACTGGCGACGCTGGATCTGCTCTGTCGTCCCGGGACCCACGCGCATCTGCATACACTCGGCCGCACCTTCAGGACGAAACTGGGGGCCACGCTGGCCGGCCTGGGCGT
>JBDNHZ010000143.1:0-3624 GCA_041688515.1 Verrucomicrobiota bacterium | reverse complement strand
GCCGCGAGAACGGAATCCTCGCCCAGGGTCGGGGGAGCGCCGCCAATTCCGCCGTCTGCTGCTGCCTCGGCATTACCGCCGTCGATCCGGTCCGCTTCAACGTCCTCTTCGAACGTTTCCTCAGCGAGGGACGCAAGGGTTGGCCGGACATCGACATCGATCTCCCCTCCGGCGAGCGGCGGGAGCAGGTCATCCAGGAGGTCTATCGGCGCTATGGCCCACGCGGAGCCGCCATGACCGCCACCGTCATCACCTATCGCGGACGTTCGGCCGCCCGCGAGATCGGCAAATCCCTCAACCTGCCCGCCGATGTCCTGGATCGGTTCTCCGCCCTGTTCGCCAGCGGGGATTTCCCACACACGCTCGACCTGATCGAACAGATGGAGAAGGCCGGCCTGCCGCGAACCCATCCGCGCGCGCCGGCCTTTGCGCAGATCTACAGCCAGATCCGACGCCTGCCCCGGCACCTCGGCCAGCACACCGGCGGCATGATCATCTGTCAGGACACCCTCGACCGCATCGTCCCCCTCGAGAATGCCGCCATGCCCGGGCGGGTGGTCTGCCAGTGGGACAAGGACGACTGCGAGGACCTCGGCATCATCAAGGTCGACCTGCTGGGCCTCGGCATGATGTCGGCCATCCAGGATTGCATCACCCTCTGCTCCGGCCGCCAGCGTCCCGTCGACATCGCCCAACTGCCCGAGGATGACCCCGTCACCTTCGAAATGCTGCGCCGTGCCGATACGATCGGCGTGTTCCAGGTCGAGAGCCGCGCCCAGATGGCCACGCTTCCCCGACTCAAGCCCCGGGTGTTCTACGACCTCGTCATCCAGATCGCCATCATTCGGCCCGGCCCCATCCAGGGCGATCTCGCCCATCCCTACCTGCGTCGCCGGGAAGGCTCCGAAGCGGTCACGTACTACGACGAACGCCTGCGTGCGGTCCTCGAGCGGACCCTGGGCATTCCCCTGTTCCAGGAACAGATGCTCGCCATGGCCATGGTGATGGCCGGGTTCGACGGTGCCGAAGCCGAGGAACTCCGACGGGCCATCAGCTTTCATCGATCCGATGAAAAGATGCTCCGGGTCACCGCGAAACTCCGCGACGCCATGGCGGCCCGCGGTGTGAAAGCCGCGGCCGCCGAACGGATCGTCCAGGCCGTCGGCTCCTTCGCCCTCTACGGATTCCCCGAGTCGCATGCCATCAGCTTCGCGCACCTCGCCTACACCAGCGCTTGGCTGAAGGCCCATCGCCCCCAGGAATTCTACTGCGCCCTGCTCAACAACCAGCCGATGGGATTCTACTCCCCGGCCACCCTGGTCCAGGACGCCCGACGCCACGGAGTCCGGGTCCGTCCGGTCTGCATCCAACGCTCCCTGGAATCCTGCGTCATCGAGCCCGACGGCCATCTCCGCCTCGGACTCGGCCAGGTCCAGGGCCTCCGACGGGATCACGCCGCTGCCGTCGTCCAGGCCCGGAGTGAACAGGGTCCCTTCCAATCCATGGACGACTTCCGAAGGCGCGTGCGACTGACGCAGGACGAACTCAGTACCCTGGCGGAAACCGGCGCCCTCAACGCCCTCGCCGCCCATCGCCGCGCCGCGCTGTGGGAATCCGGCAAGGCGCTTCATCCGGACGAACTCTTTGACGAAGCTCCGATCCCAGGCGCTGCGCCGGATCCGGGGCCACTGGCGCCGATGGATCCCCTCGAGCGCCTTCGCGCGGATTATTCCGGCCTCCGCCTCAGCACCGGAGAACATCCGATGTCCCTGCTCCGGGCCAAACTCCCGGACGTCTGGACGGCCGCAGATCTACGTCAGGTAAAGGATCGCCTGCGGATCCGGGTGGCAGGCCAGGTGATCTGCCGCCAGCGCCCCGGCACCGCCAAGGGAGTGTGCTTCCTCAGCCTCGAAGACGAGACCGGCATCTCCAACATCATCGTCGCGCCCGCGCTCTTTGAAGCCCATCGCCTGCTGATCATCTCCGAGCCTTTCCTCCTGATCGAAGGCGTCGCCGAAACCCGCAACGGCACCGTCCACGTGAAGGCCGAGAAGTTCGACTGGATCGATTTTCGCCTTGCCACTTCCGCTTCACACGACTTCGGTTGAGGGGCTTCCGGACGAAAGATTCTCCGCTCGATGGCGACACCGTCGGCCCAATGGACCTGCATCCAAAAACCTTCCCAACGCCCTCCCGATGGACGGTCTGGGCGTGGGCTGCGCTCCTGATTCTTCTCGTGGCGGGTGGGGCAGTCTGGGTGACGCCGCCACTCCATCCAGCCCAACTGGACGGGCCCAGCTACCTCGCCGGGGCAGAGTCGATCGCAACCGGGCACGGATACCGGATGGTCCATGCCCTTGGTGCACCGCCGATCACCACCTATCCCCCGCTTCATTCGGCCCTCCTGTCCTGGGTGTGGCGGATCCAGCCGGACTACCCGGCCAACCTCGGGCTGTTGCACGCCTCGATGCATGGGGTCGGATTGCTGGCACTCCTGTTGGTCTATTTCGAGTGGATCCGGCGGGGAGTGCCGCCGTGGTTGGCGGCCTTGACCGGGCTGGCATTCGGATGGTCCGCCGCCTGGCAGTCCCTTCTGTTCAGCTGCATGGCCGAACCGCTCTTCCTCCTCCTCGTGGGAGCAATGGCATGGTGGCATCGCCAGCACCCCGCAGGGAGAAGTGGAATGTCGGAGGGTAGATGGTGGACCGTTCTGGGCTGCCTGGCAGCCTTCATGTACCTCACCCGCTCCGCCGCTGCCGGAATCATCGCCGGCATTCTGTTCGCAGGGATCGGGACAGCTCAACTCCGTCGATGGCGTAATCTAGCCGGGTTCCTGTTGCCGCTCGCTTCGGCTGCCACGTGGATGGCGTTGCAACCGAAGTCCGCCAACGCGGGATACCTGGCCTACCTGACGGGCCAGTGGCAGGAACTGGGCGGCGTGTCCGGCGCCGCCAAGCTGGCCGGACTCCAAGCCTGGGAACATCTGTCAGGCCTGTCGATGCTCGGGGTGCTGAGCGATGCACTGGCACAGATGCCCCACGCCCGACGCATCCTGGCCCTGGGCCTCGCCCCGCTGGCCCAGAGCCTCCAGATCTTCGTCGCCTTGGGGATCACGGCACTGGCCGTGCGCGGATATCTCGTCGGACGAAGTCGCGGGGACGCCGGCGTGCTGACCGTGATGGGCGTCTATCTCCTGCAACTCGTCCTCTGGCCGTTTCCCATGGGATCCCGTGCCGCAATCTTCCTGATCCCATGGTGGGTGGGCTGGGTCTGGCGGGGGTGGCTCAGCCTGGGTTGGGTCGCCCGCCATCCAAAGATCGCCGTCCGGCTTCCGGCCACCATTCTTACCCTCATCGCCGCCACCAATCTCCCGCTGGCACGCATGGGTGTCTCTCCCAAGTTCGGGCAGGAATCTGCGGACATCGCAACCGTGGGCAACTGGATCCGAGACAACGTGCCCGCTTTCGAAATCGTGGGCTTCGACCGCGGTGTGAGCGGTTTCGACCTTTACCACGCCGCCGACCGACCTCTCTTGTTCGGTCCTGGGGGAGGCTCGGCTCCCCTTTACGACCCAGTTCCCCAGGACCCTGGACTGAGGGCGCAGTTCATGGTGGTGCGGACAGG
>JBDNHZ010000142.1:0-1893 GCA_041688515.1 Verrucomicrobiota bacterium | reverse complement strand
GTTGGTGCAAGTGGCCAACACGACGGGCCCCGCGCCCGTCCCGGGAAACCCAACGCTGACCAAGGTCTTCTACAGCGATGACGGTTCCACCGCCGTCGAAACCGCGCTGAAGCTGGCCTACGAATTCACCCGCCGTGTCCGTGGACCAAAGCCTTCGCCCCGGTTCCTTTCCCTCGACGGTGCCTATCACGGCGACACGGTGGGTGCCGTCTCGGTCGGGCACATCGACCTGTTTCACAAGGCCTATGGCGGTCTCCTGTTTCGCGCCGACAAGGTGATGGCCCCGTATTGCTACCGGTGTCCCTTCAATCGAGCGAAGCCGGAACGATCCGACGCGCGCACCCACCGTTCCTGCCAGTGGGAATGCGTCGGGGCGGTCGAACAACAATTGAACCGGGCGCGCCAATCCGGGCGGCCGGTGTCGGCATTCGTTTATGAACCGCGGATGCAAGGGGCCGCCGGGATGATTCCCCAGCCCGACGGCTGGCTCCCCCGCGTTGCCGCCCTCGTGCGCGACCACGGCGCGTTGATGGTGGCCGATGAAGTGATGACCGGCTTTGGCCGCACCGGTGGGGACTCGCTGTTCGCCGGCCAATCCGAGGGGGTCGTCCCCGATCTGATGGCGGTGGCCAAGGGACTGACCGGGGGATACCTGCCCCTGGCTGCCACGCTGACGACGCCATCAATCTTCGATGCGTTCCTTGGCGAGTATGCCGAGTTTCGCACCTTTTTTCACGGTCACAGTTATACCGGCAACGCCTTGGGCTGCGCCGTGGCGCGAGAGAGCCTCGCCCTGCTGCGTCCGGCTCGGGCCGCCGCCGCACGCCGCACCCTGGAAAGCCGACTCCGCACCGGACTGACCCGCCTGTGGGAGCTCCAAGCCGTCGGCGATATCCGGCAATGCGGATGGGTCGTCGGCATTGAACTGGTACGCGACTGGACCCGGCGAACTCCCTTCCCGCTCGCGGAACGCATCGGCATGCGGGTGTGCGAAGCCATGGCCCGCCGCGGGGTCCTCACCCGCGCTATTGGCAACGTCGTGGTCCTGATGCCACCGTATTGCACGAGCCAAACCGAACTGAGCCAGATGATCGAAGCCCTGTACGATTCCATTGACGAGATCAGCCCCACTTCTTCCGTTTCAAAACCGTCCCTCCGTCACTCCCCATGAAACTGCTCACCCACATTCTCGCCGGACTGCTCGGCTTCGCCTTCGTCGCCGGCGGGCTCATGTTCCTGCTCAAGCTGGGGCCAACGCCCCCGCCGCCGCCCACAGGAACTCCCCCCGCCCTCTTCATGGGAGCCCTGATGCCCACCGGCTACATGACGTTCGTCAAGGTGCTCGAGGTCTTCGGCGGATTGCTGGTCATCGTGCCCAAGACCCGCAACCTCGGACTCCTCATTCTCGGCCCGATCATCGTGAATATCCTCGCCTACCAGATCTTCATCAACCGGGGCGTCGGTCTGTTCGATCCCCCGGTGATCGTCATCAGTGTGCTCGCCCTGTTCCTGCTCTGGACCGGGCGGCGCGAGTTCCTCGGGCTCATCCCAAAGGCTCCCGCCGCCTCCACCCCGGAGCGGCCATGAACGGCCTGTCCCAAGTCGCCGTCTTGCTCCCCGGTCTCCTGCTCGCACCCGTGGCCTCGGGTGCCGACTGGCCCCAGTTCCGTGGTCCCGATTCCCTCGGGATCGCCGCGGCGGATGCCCGACCTCCACTCGCCTTTGGAACGGCATCCAACCTCACCTGGCAGGTGACTGTGCCCCCGGGAAACTCCTCCCCGGTGATCCGCGACGGTCGCCTCTTCCTGACCGGCTTTCACGAGGGCCAACTGCTGACCCTCGCCTTTGATTCCGCCACCGGTCGGGAACGGTGGCGTCGGTCGTTGCCTCCCT
>JBDNHZ010000141.1:0-8908 GCA_041688515.1 Verrucomicrobiota bacterium | reverse complement strand
TGGGTTTGGCCACCTTCTCGATATCGGTGAACCGGATCCGGCGCAGGGTCAGTCCGCAACACTTCACCCGAAGGGCATTGCGACCGACGACGTAGCGGATTCGCGATCGCAGCCAGAAGAACAGGATGGCCAGCAGCAGGACCCCCGCACCGCCCATCGCCGCGTACCAGACCGGGTTCAAGCCACCGTCCCTCCCGATGCAGCAGGATTCTCCATCACCGCCTGCGCCATGGTGGCGACGCTTCGCAAAACCTTCTGGGCGACCTGTTGGTCGGTGATCTTCACCCCGTATTTCTTGTCGAGTGCGACCACCAACTGCAGGGCATCGACGGAATCCAATCCGACTCCTTCGGGGCCAAACAAGGGTCGGTCGTCCCCGATTTCCTCCGCTGGTACCGGCAGCATCAGGGTTTCCACCAGCATTGCCCGGATCTCGTTGCGCAGGTCGGCTTCGTTCATGCGTGCGGGGTCGGTATAGCCGGGATGCGGACGCGCTTCAAAGGATACCACCATCAACCTTCAGTTCAGCACCGGTGACGTAGCTGGCCGCCGGACTGACCAGGAAGCGTACCACCGCGGCCACTTCTTCGGGCCGACCGAACCGGCGCATCGGCACCGTGGCCACCGCAGCCTGCCGTCGTTCCGGGGTCAGATGGGACAGCGCCTCGGTCTCGATGTAGCCGGGGCAGACCGCGTTCACGGTGATCCCCAGTCGGGCCACCTCCTTGGCCAGCGAATGCGTCAGGGCCACGACTCCCGCCTTGGCCGCCGCGTAGTTGGCCTGCCCCGGCGGCGACAACAAGGCGCTCAACGAAGCCATGTTCACGATGCGGCCCGACCGACGCGAAATCATCCCGGGCAACACCGCCTGGCAGCCGTGAAAGACGGAATCCAGATTGACTGCCATGACCCGCTGCCACGACCCCAGCGGCATCGAAGCGAGCAATGCGTCCTCGGCCAGGCCCGCGTTGTTCACCAGCACCTCCAACCGTCCGTCCACCGTTCCGATCTCGGCAACGACCCGGTCCCACTCCTCCCGCCGCGTCACGTCCAACTCAATGCACCGGCAGCGACCAACAAACTCGGCCGCCAACAACTCCGCCGCTGCGCGTCGGGAGCGGACGCCCAGCCAGACGTGATGGCCCTCGCCCTGTTCGAGCAGCGCCCGGGCGACGGCCAGGCCGAGCCCCCCGTTCGCCCCGGTTACCAATGAAACCTGCATCGGCCAAGACAACCAATCCGCCGAACCGGGGGCGAGCCTGGAAAGGAGGCACGGGGATCGGTCCCGTCGCTGGGACGTGGTCTCCCCAAGGCGGTCCGTGAAGCCTTCCATTTCGGGTCGGCTCGCCGACCGCCGGCGAAGGCAGCTCACTCCCTGCGCCAGTGTGCGCCCCTCACCGGACGTCAGTTTCGTTCAAAGGCCTGCCCTGTCCGATCTCCGCTTCTCCGCTCCTCCGCGGCCATTCCCGCGCTCTTTGCGGCATCGCGTGAGCCCATCTTCCTGGAGAATATCCCCACTTGCGGCCGGTTTGGATCTCCGCGGGAGCACATCGGGGGCGGTCGTTCGACCCGCGGGGAATTCTCGTTGATGGCTTCCCGCGCCGGGCTTCCTCGGCTTGAATCGAGGGACGGTGAACGACGACTGGGAACATCTCTTTGCTCAGGCTGAGGCGCATCTTGCAGCGAAAGAGCCCCAGGTCGTGACCCGGCCTCCTGCGGACGCTTCCAAGGCGGACCTGCTGATGCCCCTCAAGAGGTACTTTGGCCATTCCAGCTTCCGTCCGCTCCAGCAGGAGATCATCCGCGATTCGCTGGCTGGCCGGGATGTGTTTGCGCTGCTTCCGACCGGTGGCGGCAAATCTCTGTGCTTCCAGCTTCCGGCATTGGTCCGCAAGGGACTCACGGTCGTCATCTCGCCCCTCATTGCACTCATGAAGGATCAGGTCGACAGCCTCCGCGCGAACGGCATCAGCGCGGCCTGTCTGAACTCATCCCTGAAAGGAGGTCAGCGAAAGTCGGTCTGGCGGGACCTTCATCAGGGGCGCATCCGGATCCTCTATGTCGCGCCGGAGCGGTTGTTCGTCGGGACCCTGACCGAAGAGTTGAAGCAGTGGAATCTCGCGGCGGTCGCCGTGGACGAAGCCCACTGCATCTCCGAATGGGGACACGACTTCCGCCCAGAGTACCGGAAGCTGAGCGAGCTACGCGCCCAGTTTCCTGAGGTTCCTTTCATCGCGCTGACGGCCACGGCCACGGAGCGGGTCCGCTCGGATATCCTCACGCAGCTTCACCTCCGGAACCCGGCCACCTATGTCGCCTCATTCAATCGTCCCAACCTGATGTATCGGGTGCTCCCGAAGGCCCAGGCGTACTCGCAGATCGTCGGGTTCCTGCGCTCGCGTCCCCACGACGCCGGGATCATCTATTGCGCCAGCCGCAATGCGACGGAGGCGCTGGCGGCAAAGCTCAATGCGGATCGCGTTCCGACGCTGGCGTACCACGCGGGATTGGACAACGACGTGCGGTCGCGGAATCAGGAGCGATTCCTGCGGGACGAGGTCCGGGTGGTGTGCGCCACCGTTGCCTTCGGCATGGGGATCAACAAACCCAACGTCCGTTTCGTCATCCATCACGACCTGCCGAAGAACCTCGAAGGATACTATCAGGAGAC
Source organism: Verrucomicrobiota bacterium (assembly GCA_041688515.1). GTDB lineage: Bacteria > Verrucomicrobiota > Verrucomicrobiia > Limisphaerales > UBA9464 > UBA6176. The sequence continues at coordinate 6,237 of JBDNHZ010000141.1, read as the reverse complement.
GGGGCGTGCCGGTCGGGATGGGCTTCCCGCGGAGTGTGTCCTCCTGTTCAGCGCCGGGGACGTAGCCAAGCAGATTGGATTCATCGACGAAAAGTCGGACGAGCAGGAGCGCCAGATCGCCCGGAAGCAGTTGCAGCAGATGGTTCACTACGCCGAAAGCTCCGAGTGTCGGCGGACGGATCTCCTCCGGTACTTCGGCGAGTCCTATCCCCCCACGGGCTGCGGTGCCTGCGACAACTGCCTGTCACCCCGATCGACCTATGACGGAACGCTTCAGGCCCAGAAGCTTCTCAGTTGCGTCTTCCGTATCCGCCAGAAATCCGGCTTCCCGGTGGGACTCAATCACGTGGTAGCGGTCCTGACGGGTTCAGAAGGCGAACAGGTGCAGCGATGGGGGCACCAATCGCTCTCGACGTACGGCATCGGGAAGGAGCTGAACCGGAACGAATGGGGTGCGATCGGCCGGGAACTCGTGCGACTCGGACTGCTCCAACAGGATCCGGGTCAGTATCCGACGATCTCCCTGACGGAGGCAGGGCGTGCAGCGCTACGGGATCGTCGAGTGATCCCGCTCACGCGCCCGCGGGAGGTGCCCAAGGCGAAGGTTGTCCGTTCCGGCGACATCGATTGCGATGAACTTCTGTTCGAGAAACTCCGCCGCCTGCGCAAGCGACTGGCGGACGAGCAGGGGGTTCCGCCGTACATCGTCTTTGGCGACAACTCGCTTCGGCACATGGCCAGGGACAAACCGCTTTCGGACGAAGCGCTGCTGGAGATCCCGGGGGTGGGCGAAACCAAGCTCCGGGTTTATGGCGAAGAGTTCCGCTCGGAGATCCGCGAACACGTCCGGATTCAGGGAGGCTGAAAGCGGCATGGCCGGGCAGCCAGCCCCCATCACAGCCCACCCAGCGGAACCCACCTCGTGTAGATGCGGTACTCGCCGATCCGCCCGTGGTGCTGGTCTTGCCGAGCCAGATACCGCACCTCGCCCACCGCATACTCCTGTCTCAGGTCGATCACCACGGGCATGGACGACTTTCCCAACGGCAGTATACCGGGGCCCAGCGTCAGAAGGTGGACCACCCCAGCCTCAAGGACGGGCAGGCGTGCCCGGGCTGCGGCCGGGGAAGGCTCCGGCGACAGAAGCAGCCCGCCACAACGCTGCAGACCTTCTGGCTCCAGCCCGCGAGAACTCAGGACTTGCCATGGGGAAGCCAGCCAGACGTACTGGGGGCGAAGCTGATACCCTTATGCGTCGACCAATATTTTCCAGATGCCTGCATACCGCGGTATTTGCCTTGCTGACAGGCGCCTTGCCGACACTGGCGGATGTCCCTTTTGGGCCAGAGATGGTGGCATTTCTTCGCCTCGATGGGGATGCTCTCGACGCTTCGCCGCATGGCCGGAACGGTCAACCGGTTGCCTTGACCTTTCAGACCAATCGCTTTGGTTTCGCCAATTCCTCGGGTCGGTTCGACGGCACTGCGACTCGCGTCCGGGTTCCGTTTCCGTCGGCATTCAATCTCCTGCCGGTGACGGTGAGTGTCTGGATGAATCTGGACGACAACGAGGAAACGGACATTGCCCTCGTCTCGAACTACTACATGGCTTCCGCCAATGGGTGGGGACTCTTCGTCACGGGAGATTTTGTCCGGGCCTGGTATTACGGCCCGTCCGGATCCGTTCCGACGGGTTTCCTCCAGACATCCCCTTTGGCCCGGGGAAGCTGGATGCATCTGATCGCCACCTTTGATTCGGGAGGGGGGAAGTTGTATCTCGACGGCCGGCAGGTTGCAGGGCGCGGTTGGTCAGGTTCTCCCAATCCCAGCACCTCTGCCCTGGGTCTGTTGATCGGGGAGATGCTCTCTCCGAATGGATCCCGAAAGAACTTCCGCGGCGGTATCGATGATGTCCGGATATACTCGCGGGCATTGTCCGAGCCGGAAGTCGTGGCGCTGTACGAGTACGACGCCAATCCGTTTCGGCGCGCCCGGGCGGTCGCAGAGTCGGTGAATGGCTTCCTGGTAGGCGTGACGATCGAAGAGGGCGGGCAGGGATTCGCCGAACCTCCGAAGGTCGAGATCCTCGGGAATGGGACGGGCGCGAAGGCTGTGGCCACTGTCGCCCACGGTCGGGTCACGGGAATCGTGGTGACCGATGCCGGGAGCGGATACACGGGTCCGGTGATCGTCCGGGTTGCCACTCCCCCCCGGGCTCCCGGAGTTTCCATTGCCGTGCAGACCGTCCGAGTGACGCTGACGGTGGTCGAGGGGCGGCGTTACCGTCTGGAGAGCTCATCCGACCTGGTTGATTGGAGGTTGATCGGGGAGTTCGCTGCCGAGGCGGACACGATTTTCAGGGACTTTGCGGCCGCTGAGACCGGGAGCTTCTTTCGGATCGAACAATTGCCGACGAACCCCTGAAGACCGATTGCGTCAGATTGCGTTGCTCCCAATCCGAGAAATTGTCCCAAGCGCATCATGAAGATTCCTTTCGTTCCGAAGCTGGCACCGATCCTGTTTAGGCTCTGGCTTGTGGCGATCGCCCACAGTTGTTTGGCCGACCCGGTTCGGACTTATGAAGTCGTCCTCGAGCCAACCAGTTGGCACGAGGCGCGTAGCCGGGCCGAAGCCCGCGGCGGCTACCTCGCAACCTTTACCAGGGAAGGGGAATATTGGGAGATGGTCCGCCAAGTTGGGAAAGAGCCTGAGGTGCCGGTCTGGATTGGTGCCACGGACGAGGGTTCGGAAGGAAGTTGGCGATGGGTTACCGGTGAGCCTTGGGGATACACGCGATGGAGCGCTGGAAACCCGGATAATGCGGGGGGAACCCAACACTACGGCCTGATCTGGCAGGTTCCAGCCGCTAATCAGGTTGGCTTCGGATGGGACGACTACTTTGCCGCAGACGAATCCCCCGGATTCCGCTTCCCCGGCTTCGTAGTGGAGTACGATCGGGTCCCGATCCCTCGCGCAGCAGCTGGTGTGGCTCGGATCGTCAACGGGTTCGTGATCGAGGTTGCGGTTGTGGATTTCGGCTACGGTTACATCAATGCGCCTTCGGTAAAGATTCTCGGAGGGGGAGGCGCCGGAGCAAGAGCAGAGGCGGTTTTCGAGTCCGGAAGGCTGATTGGCATCCGCGTTGTGAGTGCCGGGAGTGGCTATACCTCGGTGCCCAGCGTCGAGATCGACCCTCCCCCGTTTCCTCCGCGTCGGGCGCAGGGATTTTCCGAGGTCGTGAACGGATTTGTCTCGGAGGTCCGGGTAACCGATCCGGGATACGGTTACGAATCGGCTCCGACAGTCATGCTGGTGGGCGGTGGCGGAACCGGGGCCACGGCATCGGTGACCATCCGGAATGGCGTTGTCACGGCGATCCGCGTCACGGCGCCCGGGACCGGCTACACGTCGCGCCCGACGGTCCGCATCGCGTCCCCACCCTTCAGCCCGAGCTTGCGGGTCTCCGTCAGCAAGGTGGCCGTGGAGTTGCACGTCGTCCTGGGCAAGCGGTACCTGCTGGAAGCCTCGCATGACCTGTCCGAATGGACACCCGCCGGCAACGCCTTCATCGCGGACAACGAAACGCTGGTGCGGGAGTTCGATACCGGTTCCGTGGGGCGGTACTTTCGGATCGTGGAAGCGCTGTGAGAGGGATGAGCAGGGTTTCCCAATCAGGGCGGGTGCCGGCGAAACGGCTTCCGACAGCATGCCGTGCGTGTCGCGCCTTGCTGGCTGGCCTTCATTGGATCGTGCTTGCCTTGGTGGTGGTCTGGCCAGGCGCGATGCATGGGCAGCCTCTCTGGGTCGAGGATTTCAAGAATCCGGTCGGCGGATTTGACCGGGGCTGGAGGATCGCCCTCCCGCCTGGATCCGCGACACAGGTGAGATTCGAGTCAACGGGCGAAACCGCGCGGTTGCACGTGCGGGGACAATCCAATGCCTACGCGAGCGTCGTGACCACGCACTGGATTGACTGGAACACCCAATCGAATCGGTGGCTGCAGATCCTGGTGCCAAACCTGGAGTTTGGCGAACGGATCAAGGTGCTGGGTTACTCCTCGAAGGGGGCCGGAGGCTGGGTCTTGCTGCATGACGAATGGAGCGCGATCCCGGGGCAGGGACCCCAACCTCAAACGATGGATGTGAATGCGGCGATTCCCGCCGGGGCACAGCAGATCCTCTTGATGATCGAGGTCGTCGACAATGTTTGGGGGGATCCTCCCGAGGGGGCGGAAGTCAACGTTGACTGGATCAAGGCTGGCATGCCTAGCCACGCAGGCGCGCCCACTGAAGCCCCGGCACCGATCATGCCCCTCGAGGGGGAGACTGTTGGCGACCTGCCCTTGCTGGGATGGACAGCGCCTGCCGGTTACGAGGCCAATCGATACTCTGTCAGCCTTTCACGCGATCCCCTGTTCTCGGACGGTTCGACCATGACTGCGCTGGATAGTGTCATCGGAACACGGTTTCCAGTGAGGACCAAGCTGGCACCGGGTAGGTGGTACTGGAAGGTCAGTGCCACCGGTCCAGAAGGGCTGTCAGGGCCATTCTCGGTGCTGGCCACCGATCCGGCCCTCGATCCGAGGGATCCGCGGTCCCGTCGTCACAATTCCTTCGTGGTTGCGGAGGCAACCGCAAGGAACGGCGAGGTCCGGCCGTTTCCAACCAGAATGGGCAGCCAAGGCTTCAGTGCCGAGTATAAGTTCTCCGCGGATCCGGTGATGGTCGAACAGGCCCGCCGATGCCTTGAGCTGGGTTCGCAGAGCTATAAGTTTCTCCTTGGCTGGGATCAGTATCGAACGGTCTACCCAGACTTGGCCGAGCTTCCAGCTTCAAGGCGGGGTTCGATCGTGGCACTCGTTGAGAATGAGCCTGCCTACAAGCGGGTGTTTGAGATGCCGTTCCAGTTCTACTGCATGTGGACGTATGCGATGGGGATTCCGTACTGGCGTTTCGGGAACGGGTTATCCGCGGAGCATGCCCAGGAAGAGTATCGTCAGATCTATGATCTGGCCCGGCTGCTGATGCTGAAGTACCAGAACACAGGAAAGACCTTCCTGCTCGGTCACTGGGAGGGCGATTGGGTCCTGCTGGAGGGATACGACTACCATGGCGTACCGCGGGAGAGGATGATCCAGGGCATGATCGAGTGGTATCGACTGCGTCAAAAGGCAGTGGAGGACGCACGAAACTCGCTCCCCTGGGTCCAAGGCGTCTGGGTAGGTCACTACGCGGAGGTGAACCTGGTGGAGAAGGCGCTGCAAGGGAAGGCAACCGTCGCCAGCAGGGTGCTACCTCATGTGGCCGTCGACGCCGTGTCGTACTCGGCCTATGACGCGACGAATATCCGGAGCGAAATGCCACGTCGTCTGCATCGGCATCTCGACTACCTCTGGTGGAACTCCAGGTTCACCGGAGCATGGCCCCACGGTCGACCGGTCTTCATCGGAGAGTTTGGGTTTGGTGGAAGTGATTCGGTGGAAGCAGGCCTGTCGGATCAGGCTGCCGCCCGTGCCGCCCACACATGGGGATGTCCTCTGATCCAATTCTGGTCGATGTACCGGAGTTCTCCGGAGTCGATGAGCTCGCTGATCGATCGTGATGCGAGGGCCACCCCTTCCCAGGAGGGCCTTCGAAACTTGATTGTTGGGGGCTCGAACCTGAGGGGAGCGTCGGTTGCATGGCTGGCGCGCGAACCGCTGGAAGAGGAACAGAACGGGTTTGGCGGGCTGCCCCAACGCCACCCAGGCACCGCAGCACTGAGATTCGTCTTGGATTCCGCCAGGTTCAGGTCGGTTGTCGGCCACCGTGAGTTTGTTGAAACAGCAATCCGGCGTGCCACGCACGGCGGTGATGTGGGGAACGCCGACATCAACGAATGGGTGGCGGCACTGGAGTCCGAGTCCACGACGCGTTTTGAGTGTCTTGTGCAGATTCTCGACAGTGCTTTGTTCCGTGCCGCGGTTTCAGATGCCGAGTATTCGAGATACCTCTGTGGAATCAGGTCCGGTGCGTGGGACCGGAACGATCCATTGCCGCCAGGCACGCGGTCGACCCTGTACCTCGAAGCCCTCGATGCGGAGTCCTTCGCCGCTCAAAGCGTTGCCCACAGCTCGACCGGTGTTCCAGTATGTCGACGCCGGCGTGAAATCCGTCTTCTTTCGCCGGTTTGAAATCCACCGGCGGATGGCGAATGCAAAAGGCCGCCGGAAGGGGTTTCTTCCGGCGGCCATTGCGT
>JBDNHZ010000140.1:0-2854 GCA_041688515.1 Verrucomicrobiota bacterium | reverse complement strand
AGTTCGTCGCGGCGCTCCAGGACAGCGACGCCGACGTGGCCGACGCCGCCCGCAAGGCCGTCCGACAACTGAAGATTGATCCCGCCCGTTATGCGGCCGAGGCGGCCGAACCGAAGGTGGCCGACCTCGCGCTCGACGCGGCGCTGGAAGCGGTGTTCAAGGCCCGGGGCGAGGTTTCCCGCGGGGAACAACTGTTCGGTCAGGTCGGCTGCAACGGGTGTCACACGGTCAAGACCGATGAAGCGCTCAAGGGACCGTTCCCCGGCCACATCGCCAAGACGTCCCGCCGCCGCGAACTCGCCGAGGCCATTCTCGTCCCGGGCAAGACGCTGGCGCAGGGATTCGTCACGCATCACTTCGTGCTCAAGGACGAAACCGAAGTCGACGGATTCGTCGTCCAGGAGGCCGCCGATGCGGTCACCATCCGCACCGTCACCGCCCAGGAACAAAAGATCCCGCTCAACCAGATCGTCCGACGCGAGAAGCTGGAAAAGTCTCTGATGCCGGAAGGCCTGGTGGCGGGACTGACGGTGCGGGAATTCGCCTCGATCCTCGACTACCTCGAAGCCCTCTCGAAGGCGGCACCGTGAACCGGGCCCACGTTGACACTGCGGCCGTGCCAGGTCTGGGGAGGCCGGGCCCCCGCCTGGCGCTCCTCTTGGCGGCGGCGCTGGCGGGCTGCGACCGCTCCCCCTCCAAACCTGGCAATGCCGCCTCCGATTCTCCGCTCCCCGGCTCCGCACCCAACGCACCGGCACCGGTCGTCTCCGTCCAACCTCCAACTGGACCGACTCCGGAAGGGATGGTGTGGATTCCCGGCGGGGATTTCCGCATGGGCGGCCCCGCTGTCGATCCCACCGCACGCGAACGCTCCCTGCTGCATCCCGCCGACCCGGTGTGCTCGGGATTGGTCGCTGGATTTCCCGATGCGCAGCCGGCCCATCGGGTCCGCGTCGGTGGATTCTGGATGGATGCCACCGAGGTCACCAATGCCGAGTTCGAACGTTTCATTCGCGCCACCGGGTACGTCACGGTCGCCGAGCGCAAGCCGACCGCGGAACAGTATCCCGGGGCGGATCCGGAAATGTTGGTGCCCGGTTCGGTCGTGTTCAGTCCGCCGGATGAACCGATCCCCCTCGCGAATCCGCTGGCCTGGTGGAGCTACGTCCCGGGTGCAAACTGGCGCCATCCAGTCGGTCCCCGCAGTGACCTCTCCGGGCGCGAACAGTTTCCCGTCGTCCACGTGTGCTTCGACGATGCAGAGGCCTACTGCAAGTGGGCGGGCAAACGGTTGCCAACGGAGGCGGAATGGGAGTTCGCTGCCCGCGGCGGACTCAATCAGGCGGAGTATCCCTGGGGCAATGATCCGCGCCCGAATGGACGCTGGATGGCCAACAGTTTCCAGGGGGCCTTTCCCGTTCGCGACACGGGCGAGGATGGTTTCGCCGGGATCGCCCCGATCCGATCTTTTCCCGCCAATGCCTACGGCCTGTTCGACACGGCCGGCAACGTCTGGGAATGGTGCTCGGATTGGTATCGGCCCGACACGTACGCACCCCGCGCGGCAGCTGCCATCACGCTCGCGCCTACCGGCCCAGGCGACAGCATCGATCCGGATGAACCCGGTGTGCCCAAGCGGGTGCAGCGGGGCGGATCCTACCTCTGCTCCGATCAGTACTGCGCGCGGTACCGGATCGGCACCCGCGGCAAGGGCGCGCCCGACACCGGCTCTACCCACGTTGGGTTCCGGTGCGTGAAGACGCCGTAGGAAGCGGAGCACCAAACCGTAGGCGTCGACGTCAGGAGACTCTGTTCTCCCCAAGGTTCGCGATCGCACCCGCCCCTCCACTTCGCTAGGCTTCATCCGACGTGACTCTGGAACAGGAAATCAACAGGCGTCGGACCTTCGCCATCATCTCGCACCCGGACGCCGGCAAAACGACCTTGACCGAAAAGCTGCTGCTGTACGGCGGCGCCGTGCAGTTGGCCGGATCGGTCACCGCCCGCAAGAACCAGCGAGCGACGACTTCGGACTGGATGGAACTGGAGATGAAGCGCGGTATCTCCATCAGTTCCACCGTCCTGCGATTCGATTTTGCGGGCTTCCGCATCAACCTGCTCGACACCCCCGGCCACAAGGATTTTTCCGAGGACACCTACCGGGTCCTGACCGCGGTTGACGCCGTCATCATGGTCATCGACGACGGTAAGGGGGTCGAAGCCCAGACCCGCAAGTTGTTCGAAGTCTGTTCCCGACGGGGCGTTCCCATTTTCACCTTCATGAACAAGCTGGATCGTCCTGCGCGCGATCCCATCGGGTTGATGGACGAACTGGAAGCGGTGCTCGGAATCCGATCGGTGGCGATGAACTGGCCGCTGGGGAACGGTTCCGACTTCAAGGGCGTGTACGATCGCAAGGATCGGAAGGTCCACCTGTTCGAACGCGTCGTCGGCGGCATGTACCGCGCCCCGGTGAGTGTCACCGGCCTGGATGATCCCCAGGTTTCCAGTCGCCTCGACGAACAGACCTACGCGCAGGTCCGGGAACAGATCGAGATGATCGAGATGGCGGGGGCGGAGTTCGACCACGATCAGGTGCTCGAAGGAAAGCTCTCGCCGGTCTTCTTCGGTTCGGGTGTCAACAATTTCGGGGTTCAACTGCTGCTCGACAGTTTCCTCCGCTACTCCTCCCCTCCCCGCGGCCGACTCGCCGCCGGCCCTGGCGCAGCCTGAACCTCGCTCCGAGGCGATCCCTGAGACGCGCTCGTGGAGGAACGAGCTCCGCGGGTCGTGATCTCTCCCCGCCGGACCAGAATGAGCCTCGTCACCTCGTCGCCTACGTGGAAGACGACGT
>JBDNHZ010000018.1:0-4609 GCA_041688515.1 Verrucomicrobiota bacterium | reverse complement strand
GTCATCGCCGATTCCGGGTTTGCGGTGCTTCCCGACGAAATCGAGGCCCTCGCCAAGATTCGCGCGCGCAAAGTCCACGTTGACGGTGCCCTCGAGCAGCACTCCGAAGCAGCGGTCATTGCCGCCTACAAAACTTTCAGCGAGAGCCCGCGCCTCTCGAAGCCCGAGGCCCTCGACCAAGCTCGCGAATGCCGCCGCGCGCTCAAGCAGCAAATCAGGGCCATTCGGGCCGAAGCTGCGCCATTTTTGGCAAGAATTCTTCGCCGCGCGCTCGATGGCGCCGAAGGCGTCGAGGGCCTTGTTCAGGACGTTGAGACCGACCGGGCCGAAGCCTACAGCGTGCCCTTCCAGCCGTCCCAGACCCTGCTCGAAATCCGAAATGCGGTTGCCCGCGTCGAGCAGATGCTCAGCGCGGTCGAGGCGGACCCCGAGTTTGCCGACGTCGAGGGGATGCTCAAAGCCATCGGCCAGGCCGACGTGGCATGACCCCCATCTCAAAATGAGCAGAGAATCCCAGTTTCACGAGTCTTACGCCAGGCATGTTGATCCTCTCGACGGTCAGCACGCCGACTTCGATTGGGACGGACTTGCTCGTGCCCTCAACGAAGAAGAGGAACTTCCAGAAACCGAAATGGAACGTCTCTCCTTCGCTCTTCGGCATCTTTTGGCTTGGATTATCACCGGCAACCGAAAGGGCGGGCTGACGGACGCAGCACTGATAGGCAGGCGGGCCATTGCTCTCGCTTGGGTCATCGATCCTGGGCTGCACCCAGGATCCCCTTCGCTGGCTACTCTCGGCTCAGAAGTTGGTGTAACACGCGCCAGCTTGTCTTTGTGGGCCGCTGAGGCATCACGCCTCTTCGGAGTCAGAAACAGGGCTCAGGAGGTGGCGAGCCGTACCCTCCAGCAAAGGGCCGAAAACGCCCACCGTCTTCGCGTGGAGGTTGCCGAATCGGACCCGCGCTGTTGCCCGGATTACCCCGACTGCGGGTGCGATGCGGGTGACCCTCCCGAAGATGAAACGAGCACCTAGCCCTATTGCCCAATGTTGACGGTGCCAATAGGGAGAGACCGTGAAGGGAGGGGATGGGTAGGGGGTGGGGTGGGAAGCTGCCCATCAAGTTCCCTGTTCCAAGACGCCAAAGGCCATCCAAGGCCCTGTTTATCCTGCCGCCTCACTCACACCCTCACACCATGATACGAGCACCTAGCCCTATCACAGCGACGGCACGGGGCATCCCTGCGTCGTCACCTTGACCGGGTTAGGTCCCGCTTGGAAAAAGGTAAGGAATCTTTTAACCCCCAGCATCCAGCAGGTCCTCCATCTAGCCGCCAATCGCGCGCAAAAACTGAAAAACACAACGTTACATGAAAAACAACCCCACTCGCCCGCCCAAGGACGCTTCAAAATCCACCAAGGCCCAAGCCAAGAAGCCGGCACCCAAGCCGCCCAAGGGGAAAGCTGCCACCGCCTCGAAATCCCGTCCGGTGCTGGCGGACGAAGCTCGTGGACTGTTGGCGAAGGACCTGGAAAACCTCAGGTTGAAGGTCGGCCGCGGTGCCGTGCTCACCCCGTCCGAGAGACGACTGCTTGCCAGCACGCTCGACGCATCCGCGCCGACTTCCGGATTCAACGCGGAGCGTCAAAAGCAAATTCCTATCAGTAGTACCGCATGAGCACAGCCAGCCCCAACACAGTGCCACCACACCATAGCGCTTTGCCACCATCACCAGGAAGCTACACCTATCCGGGAGCTAGGTGGTGGAAGGTTGATTTTCATACTCATACGCCGGAGTCTGATGACTATGCTGGAAGGGCGGGCGTGAAGAAAGAGGAACTGAAAGCGCAAACACCTTCAGACTGGCTTGCGAGACAAATGGCATGGGGATTGGATGCGGTGGTTGTGACCGATCACAACTCCGCTGGCTTTATAGCCAAACTTCGGGCCGCCTATGATGGGATGGATCAGGCTTCGCCAAGCTGCAGGCCCATCGTCATTTTTCCTGGCTTTGAACTTTCTGTGAATGGCGGCCTCCACCTTTTGGCCGTTTTCGATCCAGCGAAAAACCTAGATAATGTCAGTGGTGTTATCACCGCCTGTAGTTACAAAGGCAAGCGGGGATACACCAATGACGGTGTCTGTTCTGAGTCCTTTGAGAACTGCGTTAAGATCATTAAACAGCATGGCGGACTGACCATTGCCGCACATGTAGATGAGGCCTGCGGATTGCTCTGGAACAAGCTTACCACAGGCGAAGAGGTCCGGGAACTGATGCGCAGCGGGCACTTATCCCATGAAGCTGCGATAAATCAGCTCATCTCCGATCAGCGACTTGTGTCAACCGTGCGCGATGATGCTCAGAAATTAAATCAAACGGTTCTGGATGTTTTGGCGGCCGGGTTGGATGCCATTGAAGTTCGCAATTGGGAAAACCTGCCACCAACGATTCAGGATCACCCAGTTTTGGCTCGCCTCGCCCGCGTCACTGGCTCGGACAGCCACATGCCAAGGGACATTGGGCAGAACGGTTTCTCGATGGTTCATATGACGCACCCAAATCTCGAAGGCCTTCGCATGGCCTTTGCAGACGGTTCTGCCATTCGGGCAAGGGGTGGCGACGCCGTCAAAGAAAGCTGGTCCGTGCGTCCCATCGGCCGCACTGACAACAAGGATTGGAATGTTTGGCCTGATCATGCCGTGGAGAAGATCACCATCGCTCAAATCAAGACGGCTTGCCGTGAGGCCCCGCTTGAGATGCCGCTCCATCCTCGGCTCAATGTCCTTGTCGGAGGCAGAGGATCAGGCAAGAGCACCTTCGTTCATGCTCTGCGTCTCGCTTCGCAGCGTGGACGTGAACTGCCTCGCTATGAGGGTGACACGCCTGTGCGAGAATCCCCCGCTGGTGACTTTTGGCGCTGGGCACAGATTCCAGCAAGTCGCGGCCAGGATGGTGTCATCCTCAGAGACTTTAGTGTCATCATGGTTCTTTACCGCTCACCAGCCCAGTCCGCTGAACTGCACTGGCAGGCCTCTTTTCTTGGCCAGGAAGCTAGGTCCTCGCCTCCAACTGTCCGCATTGGTGACTTGGGTGCTCCGCCCGCCGAGGACGGCGGAGCTTATTCGCCATCGCGGTTTCCACTCAGCATCTATAGTCAAAAGCAAGTCTTGGAAATGAGCCGTGGCTCTGCGGGCCTGATGGAGATCATCGACCGCGAACAAAAGGTTGCCTCGCTTGAAGAGCAGTTAAAGCAGGCCGTCGCCACCTATTCCGCTAAGCGCGCGAAGATCCGCGAGCTGACCACCACCCTCGCCAATGAAGCTCAGGACACGGCCAGCCTGAAGGACATCGTCTCCGAGTTGGAGAAGATTCAATCAGACGCCGTGAAGGAATATCAACGGAGGCAGGCGCAGGCACGTGCTCTGTTTCCCAATTTGAAACCTGACTCGCAGCAACTCATTTTGGCTCAGGAACTCAATGAACAGGCTGACCGTCTTGGTCTGCCTGATCTGCCAGCGGTAACGATCCCAGTCACGGATACAGAAGTTATCGCGGCACACGCGATGTATCAGAATGCCCAGCAGGAACTGGATTCCATCGCCAGTCAGATCCGCGCCCAGGCCACTGCGATTCAAACTGTCCTGACCACGCTGGACCAAACCCTCCGCAGCAGCGTTTGGTTTCAGGCCTGCAAAGATTCCAAGACCGCCTATGACGCGTTGCTCGGCGAACAAACGACGGCCTTTGATCCGGCAAGACTAAACAAACTGAATCAGGACCGCACTCAACTGGAAACGCGACTGGCGAAACACCAGGGAACTAGGGACGAGATCGCTCTCCATGAAGCTTCGGCCACTCAACAGCTCGCGGCGGTTCACACAGCCCGAAAGGCGATCAGCACGTCCCGAGAATCCTTCGTCACCACGCACAATGCCAAAGGCACGCTGCTCAGGCTCACCTTGGTCCCCTTGGGAGCGGAGGCAGGTTCGGTAGAGCGCTCCCTGCGGGATAGTATCGGGGTCGATGCCGAGAAGTTTAGCCCATCCATTGGCTTGTCTGAAGGAGCGAGAGAGGATTCACTGCTCCGTGTTTTCCAAATCGCTGCCACTCGGGAAGCAGGTGCCGCATTGGTCCGTCAGCGTCTCCTCGCACTGATGGACTCAACTGAGAATGAGCCAGGTTTTGCCGACCTGCAAAACAACCTCAGACGCCAGCTCAGCACCAACCCATCGCGGAGAGAAGCCATTGAAGCTTGGTTTCCAGCCGATCATCTAAAACTCGAATACCGCACGACAGAGTCCGGCTCCTGGAAATCCATCTCCCAGGGCTCCATCGGCCAGCAAACGGCGGCTGTTCTTTCCTTCCTGCTCTCCTTTGGCGACGAGCCGCTGGTGCTCGATCAGCCGGAGGATGATCTCGACACCCGCATGATCATGTCACTCATCGTAGAGCAAGTCCGCACCATGAAGGAGCATAGGCAGATCATCATCGTCACCCACAATCCCAACATCGTGGTTCATGGCGATGCTGATCTCGTTCATGCCATGGAGGACGTGAATGGTCAGGTGACACGCAACCCAGATGCCTCCGGTGGACTTCAGGAAAAAGC
>JBDNHZ010000139.1:0-5682 GCA_041688515.1 Verrucomicrobiota bacterium | reverse complement strand
TGGGCGTCCTTCATGCCCCAGCGCCAGAGGTCGCCGACCATGAGGGCTCCGGTGCGGCCGCGTCCGAAGCGTTGGATGGCGAGAGCGGGGTGGGATTTGCCATTGGCATCGACGGCGGTGGCGATGACCGAGGCGGCGGGCTTGATGTCGCGGACCGGGTTGAGGATGTCGAAGGCGGGCATGTCGGCGAGGCGTGACAGCTCGGCGGGTTCGTTGTCGCGAAGGCGGGCCCAGGACTGGAGGAAGCCTTCGGGGGAGAGCGTGAACTTGACGGTGCCGGGCGGGTTGGCGGCGTCGGGGCGGTCGAGGTGAACGGGGAGCAGATCGCCGATGGGCGTGCGTTGGTAACCGCCGTGTTGGAACGACTCCATTCCGCCGAGCATGAGGAAGCCGCCGCCACGTTCGGAGACGAACTTCTGGAGGAGGGTGGCCTGGGCTGGGGAAAAGAAGGCGGCCTCGAGGTCGTCGATGATGACGGCGTGGTAGGCGTAAAGCTCTTCGGCAGTACGAGGGAAGCCGCCGGCGAGTTCGAGGTTGTCGCGGGTGTTGAGGCGGGTAAGGACGGGTTGGTCGTATCGTTCGGTGGTCTCGCGGGCTTGGTCGCCAAAGCCCCGGAACAGCGGGTTCCCGGTTTCGCCGGCGCGGCCGCGGAAGTCGAACTTCGGCTCGCGTTTCGCGATGCGGATCAGTCCGACGAGATTGAGCTGATCGTCCTGTTGGGCGGCGCGGTTGAGGAACTTGAATTCCCAGTTGGGACGGCCGGCCACGTAGAGGATGCGGTAGGGACCGCGACCGCGGTCCACGGCGACGATGCGGGAATTGTTGGCGAGGGTGGCCTCTGGGGAATTGGTGGCATTGAGGCCGCGCTGGAGATCTTCGGCGGTGCCGGCGCGAACCTGATAAAACGAGACGCCGGGTTGCTCGGGTCGCCACTGCAGGCGTGCGGCGGCGGGGGCGGTGCCGCTGCCGGGCGTCAGGTTGGTTTCGGTGACCGTGCGTCCGCCGCGATCGGTGATGCGGGTGAGGATCGGGGCATTGCCGAATCCGGCTGAACCGACCTCCACCTGAGCGGAGACGGGGGCGTCCTCGAACGCGGTCTGGGTGATGGCGACGCGCTGGAGGGCGATGTCGCGGATGGCGTCGGGTTTGCCGACGACGACGGGGTAGATGGGCGGGAGACCGGAGAGATCGGGGAGTGGACCGGGAATGTCGGTGGCATTGCCGTCGGTGAAGAGGAGGGTGCCGGCGAGGGGACGTCCGTTGAAGCGTTCGCGGAGCGTCTGCAAGGCACCGCCGATGGCGGAGGCGCGTCCGGAGAAATCGAGGGTGGAGAAATCGCGGACGCTCTGGAGTCTGGAATCGAAGGTGAACCGGCGTAGCTGGAATCCGGCATCGAGCGGGGCCAGCCATGGGGCGGTGGCGGGGTCGAGGTTCTGGGCGAGGATCTCACCGCGGGAACGGGCGACACCGGAGTCGTGGACCTGAAGGCCCTGGGAATTGTCGGCGACGAGGGCGAAGAAGTTGGCACCGGGCTTGGCACGTTCCTCGGTGCGGAGCGGTTCCAGCAGGCAGAAGGCGAGAGCGAGAACGGCGAGGGCCTTGAGGGCGGCGCAGGTGAGCCGGAGGGGAAGGGATTGGGGTGCGTCGGGGTTGGAGCTCCGCCCCACGCGATAGCTCCAGGCGAGGATGCCCACCGTGACGACGGCAAAAGCCGCGGCGATGGGGAACCAGGAAGAACCGGAGAGGATGATGGAAGCCGTGTTCACTTGTCGCGTCCGAGTTGTTCGTAGTAGCGGCGGACGAGCTCGGAGTAGCGGCCCGGAACGGGGTCACGATCGAGGGGGACGAGCGGATTCTCGGTGGAGCGCCGGGCGAGTTCCTCACGGATCTGGTCGCGAACCTCGACCAGGGGTTTGAGGACCTGGAGTTCGACGTTGGCCCAGTCGGGCTTGGCTTCGCCCCGCTTGTACTCGATGCGGACGCGACGGGCCTGATCGCGGGCGTTGGCGACCTCGGAACGGAGTTGGGGGGAATCGATGAGTTGTTCGACGTCGCGAAGGCGATCGGACCACTGGGAGAAATCGTTGCCGGTGAGGGGAGCGGCATTGCCGCCGGCGGGGTTCTGGGAACTGCGCGGGCGTGAGCCGGGAGCGAGGGCCTGGAGGGCTTCGTTGATGCCGGGGGCACCGGGGGGCTGGGCGGGCTGCTCGCCGGGTTGTTGACTGGGCTGACTGGGTTGGCCGGGCTGACTGGGTTGGCCGGGCTGACTGGGTTGGCCGGGCTGGCCGGGCTGGGGAGGGGCTGATGGGGCTGATCGGTCTGATCGGTCTGATCCCTGGGCTTGGGCCATTTCGCGGGAGAGTTGTTCGGCGGCGTTGTCGAGTTCGGCCTGGGCGAGGCGGAGGGCTTCGGTGTCGTCGCCGAGGACGGAGGCGGAGGCGCGTTCGACGCCTTGGCGGAGGTTCTCGATTCCCTTGCGCGCCCGTTGTTCGGCTTCGCGGGCGGGTTGGTCCATGCCTTGGCGGAGGAGTTCTCGGGTGACTTCGAGGGACTTGGCTCCGGAGTCGGCGGTTTCCTGCATGCGCTGGTAGAGGCCGCGGCTCATCTGGCCTTCGCGGATGAGTTTTTCGCGCATCTGTTTGAGGTTGGTGGAGTCCTCCTGGCTGAACTGGCGGACGCTGTCTTCGAGTTGGCGGGCGAGGCGGGGTTCGGAACCTTCGGCCTGCTGGGAGAGTTCGGTGGCGCGTTGGACGGGGTTGGTGAGCTGCGACTGTTGGGCGGCGAGTTTTTCGAGGAGCTTGTCGCGGTCGGTGGGACCTTCGAGGGAACGGGGGCCGGCCTTGTTCTGCTGGTTGTCGAGGTCGCGCTTGATCTCCTCCTGTTTGCGGGCGAGGTCGCGGGCCTCGGCGCGAAGTTGGCGGGCGGTCTCGTTGAGTTCGCTGGCGTTCTGGCGGCGGAGTTCCTCGCGCATCTCTTCGAGTTGCCGCTGGGCGCGGGTGCCGGAAGCGAGGGCCTGGGAGACCTGACCTTCCCCGGTGGCCTCGGCGGACTTCTGCATCTCCTGTCGGGTCTGCTCCAGTTGCTGGCGTTGCTCGGCCATGCGGGACTGGTTTTCCGGACGTTCCATCCGTTGCTGGAGTTCGTCGGCGTCGGCGAGGTTTTGGCGTTGCTCCTCCTGGAGCTTTTTCAGTTCGCGTTGGAGTTCCTCCTTCTTCTTTTCGTCGGCGGCCTGAAGGGCGGTCTGGAGTTCCTTGAGGCGTTGATTGGTCTCCTCCTGACGTCGGGCGAGTTCCTCGAGTCGGTTGATGGCCTGGGACTGTTCGCGTTGTTGTTCGTCCTGGGGTGAACGGGCCTGGCTTTGGGTTTCGTAGCGGTTCTCGGACTGGGCGAGGTCGAGTTCATCGATCTGCTCCTGGTTACGTTGGTTCTCGCTCTGCGACTGGGATTGGGACTGCCGTTTGTTTTTGCGGGTGACCTCGGTCTCGCGGGTCTGAAGTTGGACGATGGCCTGGTAGGCGGCCTGTTCGGCGGCGAGGGCTTCCTTCAGTTGGGCCGGGTCCTTGGCGGACTTGTCGAGGAGTTCGAGGGAACGTTCCATCTGGGTGATGGCGTTGGACCAGAGGGCGCGTTTTCGGGGATCGCCCTCTTCCTCCATGGACGAGGTGGCCTGGTCGAGTGCCTGTTGGGCCGCTTCGCGGACGACCTTGAGATCGTCGGCGTAGGAGGTGGTGGAAGTGCTGGCCGCGGGGCGGGCGCGGCGGGGGGTGGGCGATGCCGGTTGCTGGAGGCGGGCGGGTTGGGCGAAGACTGAGGGGATTGGGCGGAGCTGACGGATCGGTTCGATCGGTCCGATCGGACTGATCCGATGGATCTCTGTTTTTGGGAGGGCGGTGGAGGCGGGGGTGTTGGTGGAGGTTTTGGCGGGGCGTCGACTCTGGAGTTTCCAGGTGGCGGTGATGATCTGCTTCTGGAGTTGGGCGAGCTTGGCGGTGGGGTTGCCGCCGCCCGGTTGCCCCTGCTGTTCCCCCGGTTGTTCGCTGGAGCCTTCGCCTTCGCGGAAGATCTCTTCAAAGGGACGGACCTCGCCGAAGAAGATGTCACCGGTGGTGCGTCGGACTTCGCCGTCGGGGCCGGTGTCTTCGGCCCAGACGAACCAACCGAAAACCTGGTCGGGCTCGGCCTTGAGTTCTTCGAGTCGGAGTTGGTGCTTGAAGGGACGCCGTTCGTTGCCGGGAACGGTGGCACCGAGTTCCACGAGGTCGGGTTCGGCACCAACACGGACGAAACCCAGACCGTATCGCAGGATGCCGAAGTCGTCCCAGACGGTGCCGTCGAAGTTGAGTTCCTCGAGGGCGGAGGGACGGATGTCGCCACGGGGGAGCGCGAGCTTGAGTTCGGGCGGGCGATTGGGCGGGACCTCGAAGACGAACTGGGCGGGAAGTTTGTTGGTGCGTCCGTCGGCGTCGACGAGGCGCAGGTCGTAGGTGCCGCCGGTGGACAGGAGGTGCTGGGCAAGGGAAGCCAGCGGTTGATTGGAGGCGGCGAGAAGCACGATGGCGGGAAGGTTGGTGGCGCGCGGTTGGAGGAGGGCGCTGACGACCGGTTTGTTGAGTTGGAGGGTCAGGTCCAGATGGCTGCCTTCGACGGCGGTGACGCGCCGGGTGTCTTCGATGCGCTTCTTCGGACGACCGGTGTAGTCGGGATAGGTGACGTCGGCGATGGACCGTTCGA
Organism: Verrucomicrobiota bacterium; assembly: GCA_041688515.1. GTDB lineage: Bacteria > Verrucomicrobiota > Verrucomicrobiia > Limisphaerales > UBA9464 > UBA6176. The sequence goes on along the minus strand of JBDNHZ010000139.1, from coordinate 951 downwards.
GCCGGGGGAATTCAAAGACGGTGACCTTGAAGTCGGGGGAGGAACCGACATCGGATTCCACGCGGTAGGTGAAGTGGTTGGTGACGTCGGGGACGGCGCCGCCGAAGACGGGGTCGGCGAGATTGCGGACGAGGGGAAGTCGGCGATCGGGTTGGCCCGGGGTGACGACGACGAGTTCGGCGTTGCGGGGAACCTTGCCGAAGCGGGCGAGCACGACGAGGGAGGAACCTTTCTCGAGCTCGGTGTTGCCGGGGGTGACTTCGATTCCCTGGATGACCCGGGCGAGGATCCGGGACGGCTTGGTGGTCTGGGATTCGGGGAGGGGTGCTCGCGGAGAGAAGATCAGGACGGCCAGAAAGGCGATGAAAGCGACGCCTTGGAGGGCCGCGGCGGCGAGGATGCGTCCGGTGGGCGAGACGTCGGACCAGCGGTGTTTGCGGGCGTGGTCAAGGGCCTGGTCGAGGACGCGGCACTGGAAGAAGTTGAATCGGCCGTCGGGTCCGGGCTCCTGTTCGACGGCGGTGATGATGCGTCCGTTGAGGTCCGGGTGGGCCTGTTCGATCTTGCGAGCGGCGGTGCGGTAGTCGGGGCGTCGCGAGACGCCGGCGACCAGGATCATGGCCCCGGCAATCAGTCCCAGGACGCCGAGTGCGAGACTGATCCAGAGGACCGGCCATCCGAGTTGGCGCGAGATGAAGAGCAGGAGGGCGGCAGTCAGCGCGGCGAGTGCCCAGGTGCCGGCGAGGCGGAAGGCGGCGCGACGCCAGACGTCGCGTTGGGCGACCGGGCGGAGCAGGCGGAGGAGGGGGTGCTCTTTCATGGGGCGTGGGGAATGGGGGAGGGGAAGGAAGTGAGTCTCCTGACGTCGTCGCCTACGGGGGGGAAGTGAGTCTCGTTACCTCGCCGCCTACGGGGGAGAGAGTGAGTCTCGTTACCTCGCCGCCTACGGGG
>JBDNHZ010000138.1:0-6598 GCA_041688515.1 Verrucomicrobiota bacterium | reverse complement strand
CCGGGCGTTCGGCGAGCGGAGAAGAGGTCGCCTCCCTCAGGGCGAGGAGATCGGAGAAATCCAGCGGACCCTTTCCACCATCCCGTTCCAGTTTCTGAAGGATGTCCCGGATGAATCCGCCGTCGTAGAGGTTTCCATGACGCCCGAGGTCTTCCGGGAAATGGCGTTTGAGGTAGTGGTCGTCGTAAGCCTCCTTCACCACGTAAATCCCCATCTCGCGACCGTTGAACTCGAGCAGGGCATGGGTGGCCCGGGTGGCCGGAATGCCCGCCGCCCGGTACACCCGGCTGGCCAGATTCTCGTTCAAATAGGAACTGTCCTGAACCGAGTTGTTCAGATGGATCTTCTCCAGGCCGAAGACGCGCTGCTTCTGGTTGAACCGGTCGAAATTGAGCGTCAACGCCGGCCGATCATCGATCGACCGTTTACTGCCCGCCGATCCCTTGAGATGAACCCCGATGCCGGGATAAGTTTTCCCTCCCACCGTCAGTTCCGCCGGGGCATAGCGCCGCGGGTCCTCCCGCAGGCTTTGCAGGGACGCCGCGGAGAGCCGGAGCTGCCAGCGCAGGATGGGTCCGGTAAAAAACGCGTCCGCCTCTGCTTCACGCTCCGCCCGGCTCGCTGCCACGCCGCGGAAGGCGCTCAATAGGACAAGCCCGATCAGGACAGTTGCGATCCGAAGTGCCATTTCGTGCCCATGGGAGAACATCGGGCCCATCCTCGGCAAGAGCCCATCTGCGGGAGGCCCGCGGCTGCCTCCCACGTAGCCGACGGGGATTGGAGCAGCGCCGGCTCCTCACGGCTGCGACCCGATCCGCACGAGAGCGGCATCCTGGTTATTGGACCAGTTGCTACCGCACTTGGAAGAGAGGTCCGTCCCGCGGACTCCGGAGGGACTCCGAAGCCGCGGGGTTGTCTCGGCAACCCCGAGTGAGCGTCACAACACACGGTTTCTGTGACGCTGCACCTACGATTGCCGAACGGTCCTTCGACAGGGCCTCAAGTGGTGCCACAGAAAGTCTGTGCACCGGCCCTGCCAGAAAATGGGGAGGCCGCCTCCGCCGGCGGCCTCCGGGTTCAACGCGTGCCGAGGGACAGGGGACCGGTTGCTGTTGCTGCCGGAGAGTTGGTGGAGCGGGTCAGCAGGTGGTTGACCAGCGAGAGGATCTGATCCTCGGCCAATGGCCCCCCATGTTCCTTGGCGAAGGCCGGCATCAACGAACCTTCCTTGCCCTTGCGGATCCACTGGTCCCAGTACTCGCGTCCTGTGGGCTTCGCCAGTGCCAGGAGGCTGGGAACCATCGTGGCCCGGTGATCGGATTCGTGACAGATCCCACAGGCCGCCTGGTAGAGCGCGACCCCGGTCTTGCCCACCGTGGGAACCACATGGCAACTGGCGCACTCCCCCTTGAAGACGGCCTGCCGGTCAGTCAGGGCGAGTTCCATGTTCCGTGCGCGATCCTCCGGGATATTGATGATGAGGGTCAGCATGTTGGTTCCGGCCGGCGAATCCACAAAGACCACCTTGCTGATCATCCCGCGCTTGCCGCGGATATCGACGTTGGCCTCGATCTGCCCGTCCTTTCCCGGCGCGAGTCGCCAGGGCAGGGGAGGCAGCTTTGCGGTGGTGCAACCGCAGGAGGGACGGACGCCCGTCACGACCACGTCGCCGCCAGTGATATTGGTGAGACTGAAAGTAAAGAGGAGGTTGGTTTCACCGGGCGCGGCGAGGCGGGTCTGCGAGATCGCGTTCCACTTTAATGCCTGTGCCGACAGCGTGAGGCTCGCCGCATGCAGGATCACGGCGAGAGCCAGAAGCGGGGCGGAACGGAGCGATTTCAGGAGGTTCATGGCAAGAGGAACGGTTCGGCGATGTCCGGTGCGGATCGAAAATGAGGTGAACCAAATTCTGGTTTTCAGCCAAAAGACCCAGCCAGGGGGGAGGATCCCCCGGGCTGGGCTGGGTGGTTCGAGTCAGGCTTTCCTGATTACTCGACCGAGATGACGCGGTAGAAGCGCTGGACGCTCGGGCTGACCTGGTCGGTCTTGTTCGCGCTGCCTTCCGTGGCGGTCACGTTGCCCGGGATGTTGATCCAGATCGGATCCTCGAAGTTCGTCTTGCACTGAACCGTGTAGGTGGAGCCCGGAGTCGAGGTCCAGGTGACGGTCACAAGACCGTTCACCTGGGTGATCGACAGGATGCGGGGTTCGCCCCCGGCACCCAGCGGTCCGGCGCAGTTGGCGCGGGCCCGGACGAGGCGGGCCTGGCAGGTATCCATGCCAGTAACCTCAATGATGTCGGACGACGGATCGCTTCCGCTCGTGACGATGTAGCTTCCGCTGTAGGTGGCGGTCTCGCCGGGGGCCAGTTCAACCGGCCCGAGGACCTGGACGCGGCTTCCGCCGGTACGGGTGCTGAACACCATCACGTTGGTCAGGTTCACGTCACCGATGTTGGTGATGGAACCGGTGAACCGGTACACACCGCCCACGGGGACGCTGGAGGTCGGGCAGACCTCGCCCACAGCCAGGCGGGGGGTGGTGAGGATCGGGCAGGCGGTCGAGGCGCGTGCGGTCACCGTGTTGCCCGAGCACAGGTCGCGGCCGCGGGCCGTGACGGTTTCGGTGATCTCGCAGCAGTCGAGGGGCGCAGTGAACGTTGCCGTGAAGTTCGCGGACGCTCCCGGGGCCAGGGTGATCGGACCGATCACCGGCGCATTGTTGCTCGGTTGATTGTTCACCACGTACACGTCGATCAGGGTGACGTTGCCCGTGTTGAACACCGTCCCGGTGAAGGTGTAGGGCTCACCGAAGCGCGGAGCCACCACCGGACAGTTCTTGGTGACCGAGATGCCGGGGATCGTGGGAACGACCGGGCAGGTAGACGTCAGACTGGTGGTGACGGGAACGGCACAGATGCTTTCTGCCTGGGCCGTGATCGTGTCGGAACCGCAGTAGTCGGCCCGATAGATGTAGGAACCGGAGTAGTCGGCGGTGTCACCCGGGGCCAGCGTGAGCGGCCCGATCAGGGGGGTGGTTCCGATCCGGTTGTTGAACACGTACACATCGACCAGCGTGATGTTGCCGGTGTTGCTGACGGTGCCGGTGAACTTGAGCATTTCACCCGGGGCGACCGGCAGGGCCGGACAGTTCTTGGTGACGGCCAGTTGCGGCGTGGTGAGCACGATGCAGGTGGACGTCGCCGTGTCGATGACGATCATGCCGGTGCAGTTGTCCGCGCCGGTCCCGGTCGCCGTGCTGGAGACGGTGCAACAGTCGGCGGGCACGCGATAGCTGCCCGTGAAGTTCGCGACCGCGCCCGGTGCCAGCGAGCCGATCGTGAAGATCGGGGCTGTTCCGCTGCGGTTGTTGCGCACCGCCACATTGTTCAGCGTGACGTTGCCAGTGTTGCGAACCGTGCCGGTATAGGTCAGGAGGGCACCCTGTTCGCTCGGACTGGCCGGGCACATCAGGGTGACTTCAATGGCCGGGGCGGTCACCAGCGGGCAGGTCCCGAAGGAGGTCGCCAGAACGGCAACCCCGGCGCACTTCTCATTGCCGCGGGCGATGAGGCGGCTGGTCACCACGCAGGCATCATTGCCGGACAACGAGTAGCTGCCGGTGAAGCTTGCCGTCTCACCCGGTGCCAGCGTGGCCACACGGGAGATCTGGGTGGGATTCAAAGCCCCGGAGAGCTTGCCGACGGCGTCAAAGGTGGCGCGGCCGTTGAACAGGCCGAAGGCGAAGCCGCTGACCGTCCGGTTTTCCAACCCGACGAGACTGGCAGGCACTTCGAGGCGGACCCACTGCCCGGCGGGGGGAAGCGGCCCCATGTAACGCTGGCGCTCGGTTCCGTCACCGGGGAACCCGATGAGGTCGTTGCCCCAGTAGGCGCGGTGATTCCAATTTCCGTCATTCCACTGGATCAGGATTTCGCTCGGCACGTTGGCCGGGTCGAGATAGACGCTGGCGATCAGGACATCGCCCGTGCCGACGGTCAGGGTGGAAGTCGCATCGGCGAAGAAATGCTGATGCGATCCGTTCCGGATCACGGTCTGGAAGGCCCGGCTGCCGCTGCGGGGCGTCGGATTGGCGGTGATGGAGGTCCAGGGCGTGCCCTCATTCGACTCATTCGCGCTGGCAGGCAGTTGATCGTCAAACCAGAGGGTGGTGACGGCGGAACCCGAGATTCCGTTGCGGTCATCGGTCACGATCACGTTGGTGAGCGTCAGATTGCCGCCGTTATAGACGGTGCCGGTGTAGGTGAACGTGCCGCCCTGGGCGGTCGGTTCCGCGGGACAATCCTGGGTGACGATCAGCAGCGAGCTGCCTTCCAGAAGGCAGGTCGCGGAGCGCGTGGCATTGACCATCAGTCCGGTGCAGTTGTCGGCACCGGTGGCAACCACGGTCGCCGTCACATCACACACATCGGCCGGAGCCGTGAACTGGGTGGTGAAGTTGGTGGAAGCGCCCGGAGCGAGGGTCGCCACGGTGAAGACCGTGCTGGGCGAGGCCAGCGCGTTGACGACGGTCACGTTGTTCAGCGTGACGTTACCCGGGTTGCTGACCGTTCCTGAGTAGGTGATCAGGCCGCCGACGGCGACCGGGATGACCGGGCAGTTCAGCGTGACGGCGATCAGCGGTGCGGTGGTGATCGCGCAGGTGGCCGTGGTGACGGCGCTGACCGAGAGGTCGGTGCAGAGGTTCTTGCCGGTGGCGGTGACCGTGGCAGTCACGGCGCAGGAACCCAGCGGGAAGCTGGCCGGGGCGGTGTAGGTCCCGTTGAAATTGGCGGAGGCTCCCGGTGCCAGCGTGGCGACCGTGAAGAGCACCGTGCCGGCTGCCGGCCGGTCACCGGTGACGACCACGTTGTTCAGGGTGATGTCGCCTCCGTTGCGGACCGTGCCGCTGTAGGAAACCAGACCACCGGGGGCAATGACGTTGGTCGAGCACACCGTGGTGACCGTGATGAGCGGCGTGGTGAGGAGGGTGCAGTTCGCACTGACCTCGCTGGAGACCGCGACGCCGCAAACGCTGGTTGCAGTGACCGTCGAGGTGCTGCTGACGGCGCAGACATCCAGCGGCACGGTGAAGGTGCCAGTGAAGCTGACCGTGACTCCGGGCGCGAGCGTCGCGGCCGTGAACACAGGGGTGACCCCGGTGCGGCTGTTGCGCACGAGGACGTTGGTCACGGTGACATTGCCGGAGTTACGGACCGTTCCGCTGTAGGTCAGCAGACCGCCGGGAGCCACCTGGCCCACCGGACAAGCCTGGGTGATCACCAGGACGGGGGTGGTCAGGAGAGCGCAGGTGACCGACCGGGTGGCGGTGACCACCTGGGCCGAACAACTGTCCGTTCCGCTGGCGTTCACCGTGGTGCTGACGGCGCAGGCATCCGCCGGGGCCGTGAAGCTCGCGGTGAAGTTGGCGGAGGCTCCCGGAGCCAGGCTCGCGACGGTCAAGACCGTGCTCGGCGTAGCCTGGGCATTCACGACGGTCACATTGGTCAATGTGACATTGCCGGTGTTGCTGACCGTTCCGGTGAACGTGATCGGGCCGCCCGCGGTGGACGGGGCAACCGGACAGTTCACGGTCAGGGCCAGCAGCGGATTGGTGACCACGCCGCAGGTAACCGACGAAGTGGACGTGACCGCACGGTCGGTGCAGACGTCCTGCCCGGTCGCGACCACCGTGGTGGTCACGGCGCAGGCATTGACCAGGGGCACCGTGTAGGAATTGGTGAAGTTCGCCGAGGCACCCGGAGCGAGATTCGCGATGGTGAACACCGTGGTGTTGGCGGACGGACGGTCACTGACGACCACGACATTCTTCAGGGGGATGTCGCCGGAGTTACGCACCGTGCCGGAGTAGAACTGGATGCCACCCGGGATCGCCGTCGTCGGCGAACAGAGGGTGGTGACCGTGATCGCCGGAGCGGTGACGATGGCGCAGGTGATGCTGGCAGTGTCGGTGACGAGCGTGCCGCACACACTGGTGCCGCGACCCACCAGACCGCTGGTGATGGAGCAATCCACCGGAGCCATATAGCTGCCGGTGAAGGAGGCACCCGTACCCGGAGCCAGGGAGGCGATGGTGAAAACCGTGGTGTTCGCCGGACGATCGCTGACGACCATCACGTTCGTCAGGGTGACGTTGCCCGTGTTGGTGACGGTACCGGAGAAGACCAGCAACTGGCCGGGGGAAATCGGTCCAACCGGACACAGCTGGGTGATCCGGATGCCCGGGGTCAGCGCGTTCTGGCAGGTGGTGTCCGCAGAGGCCGTGACGGTCCGAGGGTTGGAGGTGAACTGGTCAACGCCGCCGGCGGTCAGGCGGGCGGTGCTCGGGATGCAGGGGTCCGCAGGGACATAACTGCCGCTGAAGGTGGCGACCTGGCCACGGGCGAGTTGGGTGACGAACGCGACCGGAAGGGCCGTGCCGTTGACGAAGTTGGTGATTCCAACGCCCACCAGCGTGTTGTTGCCGCAGTTGGTAACCGATCCCGTGAAGCTGATCGCGCCATTGGCTCCGACGCCGGGAAGGCATTGGACGCCGATCTGGATGCAGGGGAGGCTGACCTCGGTGTTCACGCCCTGGT
>JBDNHZ010000137.1:0-3043 GCA_041688515.1 Verrucomicrobiota bacterium | reverse complement strand
GAGCGTTCAGGTCCCGATCGGGATCGCTGCCCGGTACGTCCGCTGGACTGCCACTCGCCTGGCGCGGCGGTCGAACGACTGGATCTTTGCCCTGGCCGAGGTGCAGGTGTTCGACGCGGACGGAGTCAACCGCGCCCTGGGTCAACCGGTGACCTCCCTCGACAGCGTGGAGGCCCCGGTACGCTGGGCCCGGGTCAATCTCACGGACGGCTGGTATCCGGGGCTTCGCACGATGCCCATCGCCCAGCTTGTCTCCCTGGCGAAGAGCGGGCGCGATCGAATGGTCCTCCGCCTCGACCCGTCGCTGTTGGCCCGCCGCGGCGAGGCCCAGGCAAGGCTCGAGGTCGTCCGCCGCGACGTTGCCAGCCTTCCCGCCCAGCGCGTGGTCTATGCCGGTACGATCCATCATGGAAGCGGCGCGTTCCGCGGGACCGGACCCGACGGCGGCAAACCCCGGGAGATCCATGTGCTGAGCCGGGGCGATGTGCGGAAGCCGGGGCCCGTGGCCGCGCCGGGAACGCTCCGGTTCCTCGACCGCCAGGGCGACTTCGAGCTGCCGGCCGGGCATGGCGAAGGCGAGCGCCGGGCCGCACTGGCCCACTGGCTCACCGATCCAGCCCATCCGTTGACCTGGCGATCGATCGTCAATCGGACGTGGCAATACCACTTCGGCCACGGTCTGGTGGATTCGCCCAATGACTTCGGGCGTATGGGCCAGGCACCCTCACATCCGGAACTGCTCGAGTGGCTGGCGGCGACCTTCCGGGACGGCGACCAATCCCTGAAGGCCCTCCATCGGCTTCTGGTCACCAGCAGCACGTATCGGCAGGCCTCCACCGACAATCCGACCGCGGCGGCCATCGACGCCGACAACCGCCTACTCTGGCGGGGACACCGGCGGAAGCTCGAAGCTGAAGCGGTCCGCGACAGCCTGTTGTGGGTGGCAGGAAAGCTCGATCTGGCGGTGGGCGGCCCGAGCTTTCAGGATTTCAAGGTCGAGCGACCCGAGCATTCGCCACATTACGAATATCGACTGGCCGACCCCGACGATCCCCGGACGCATCGTCGATCGATCTACCGCTTCCTGGTGCGATCGCAGCCGCAACCGTTCATGGCCACGCTCGATTGCGCCGACCCGTCGATGTCGGTCGACAAGCGAAACGAGACCCTCAATGCGTTGCAGGCGCTGGCGCTGATGAACAATCGACTGACGGTGGCCATGGCCCGGCAGTTTGCCGCCCGGCTGGAGCGCATCACCCAGGATCCGGCGGCGCAGGTGGAGATCGGATTCCGGCTGGCCTTCGCCCGAAAGCCCTCCCCAGCCGAAGCCGAATCCCTGCTGGCCTATCGACGCGAACAGGGACTCCGCAGCACCTGCCGGGTCCTGCTCAACCTCAACGAATTCACCTTCATCGACTGATGTCGCACCCCTCCCCCTGGCATCGCGGCGCCCACGACCACCCGGTCTCGCGCCGGGACTTTCTCTGGCGTTCCGGCGGCGGTCTCGGGGGGATCGCCCTCGCGGCCATGCTCGGCCAGCGCGGCCATGCCGCCGCGGACGCCCCCCCTCACCTGGTCCTCCGTCCCAAGGCACGCCGGGTCATCCAGATCTTCATGGCCGGCGCTGCCAGTCACGTGGATCTGTTCGATCACAAGCCCCTGCTGGAAAAGCGGCACGGGGAGAAATGGGATCCCGGCGAGAAGGTCGAACTGTTCCAGGACGGCCTGGGCGCGGTGTTCCGTCCTCCCTGGTCGTTCCAGCCCTACGGCCAGTGCGGCAAGATGCTGAGTGAAGTCGTCTCGCCCCTGGGTGCCGTGGTGGATGAAATGGCCTTCATCCACAATCTGGTCGGGAAGACCGGGATTCACAGTCAGGCCACCCTCCTGCAGGCCACCGGGTTCAACACCCCGGGTTTCCCCGGCATGGGGAGCTGGATCAGTTACGGCCTGGGATCCCTCAACGAAAACCTCCCCACCTTTGTGGTCATGCCCGACCACCGCGGCTTTCCGTCCAATGGAGCAAAAAATTGGGACGCCGCCTTCCTCCCCACCCAGCATCAGGGAACGCTGGTACGGGTCGGATCGGACAACCCGGTCGAAGACCTTTTCCCGCCCGCCGACAACGGATTCATCCGCGCCGACACCGAACCCCGCACGCTCGACCTGCTCGCCCGACTCAACCGGCGCCACGCGGAAACCCGTCCGGGCGATCCACGGCTCGAAGCGCGGATCCGCAGTTATGAACTGGCCGCGAGGATGCAACTGGCCGCTCCCGAAGCCCTCGATATTTCGAAAGAACCCCAGTCGATCCTCGACCTCTACGGCATCGACAACACCACCCGCACCTGGCCCACCGACATCAACCCGCGCGAGGAGATCGACGTGATGGGCCGCAAATGCCTGACCGCCCGACGCCTTCTTGAACGGGGCGTGCGCTTCGTCCAGGTGTGGTCCGGCAACGACAACAGTTTTCCGCGGCGCAACTGGGATTCCCACGAAGACATCGCGCGCGACCATGGCCCCCTGGCCATGGGCATGGCCAAACCCATCGCGGCCCTGATCCAGGACCTGCGCCAGCGGGGGCTCCTCGAGGACACCCTCGTGCTCTGGACGACCGAATTCGGTCGGATGCCCTGCGCCCAGGGCGGGAAAGGACGCGACCATAACCCGTTCGTGTTTACCAACTGGCTGTGCGGCGGCGGCATCCGTGGAGGGGTCACCCATGGCCTGAGCGACGAGTGGGGATACAAGCCGGCCGATCGGGCGAACGCCACCCAGGTCTACGACATCCACGCCACGATCCTGCACCTGCTGGGCATCGACCACACCCGCCTGACCTTCCGTCACAACGGCGTGGATCGCCGACTCACCGACGTCCACGGCGAAGTCATCCACGGCATCCTGGCGTGAGCCGGGGCCCTAAGCGGACGGGTGTCCGAAGCCATCCGCTCTACGCCGGAGGCGCTTCAGCGATGAGCCCGGGGTGAGCGATGCGATACCCCGGGTCATCCGCCCCAAAATGGGTTCTTACCCCGGAGGGATT
>JBDNHZ010000136.1:0-9783 GCA_041688515.1 Verrucomicrobiota bacterium | reverse complement strand
CGTTCCTCGGAATCGAGGTGTCCGTGTTGCTGATGTCCTCACGAAACTCCCTTCGATGCCGGGAAAGATAGGCCCGCAACTCCGTGCGACGCACGTCCAGCATGGGTCGGACCACCCGGATTCCCGGGTCCGCCGGCGAGGCGACATTCCATCGCATGCCTTGAAGTCCTTCGCCCCCGGCACCGCGCATCAATCGGAGCAGGAAGAGCTCGACCTGGTCGTCCGCGTGGTGGGCAAGGCAGATGGCCCCGATCCCGTGACTCCGGGCCACTTCCGCCAGAAAGGAATGACGAAGCCGACGCGCGCCCATCTCGAGACTCTCGCCCCGTGCAGCACGGTGGCTGAGGTCCACTTTCCGAACCACCGACTCCAGTCCATGGGCCGCAGCCATTTCCCCCACGAAATGCGCATCCCCATCCGAATCGACGCCCCGCAACCCATGATTCACATGGGCGACCACCAAACGCCGCCAGAACCGCCGGGGCTGATCCAATAATGCGTGGACCAAGGCCATCGAATCAGCTCCACCCGAAACCCCGACCACCAGGTCGGTCCCCGGGGCCGATCCACAGTCCTGCTCCAATCGCCGTCGAACCTTGCCGGGCAGTGCTCGCACGGTGCAAACCGTCCCCCGTACCCCACGGAAAGCCGAGTGGTTTCTTCTCGGGCCGCAGGGACATCCACCGCATCTCCCCGCTTGGCTTCGTTTTTGCCAATTCGATAGGCTACGCCCGATGAAGTTCACCCGCCTCGGCCTTTTCCTACTCGCCACCGTGACGGCGCTGGCCCGGGAATCCGGACCGGGCGCGGAGGAACTCCTGCAAGTGATGTCGGCGGACGCGTCGGGCGAAGTGGAACTTGATCCGGTCACCGGCGGTGCCACCGCGGTCAATGGAGTGATCGTCCGCTATCGTGGCACCGTCCTTCGCGCGCAGTCGGTGCGCTTCACCGGGGGCAATGTGGTGGAAGCCGAAGGCGACGTGCAGATTGAGTCAGGGCAGGGTGGGCGCGCCCAGGCGTGGCGCGGAACTCGGATCACCTACGACTTCGATCGGCAGTCGATGGTCGCGGAGGATTTCAAGCTGGGTCAGCGCCCGTTCTTTGTCACCGGAGCACGGGCCTCCGGCGGAGAAACCAACAATTTCTATGCGGCGGAGGACGCCAGCTTCACCACCGATGATTTCTCCGAGCCGAGCTACCGGATCCGCGCCAAACACGTCGAAATCAAACCAGGCGAATACATCGACGCCCGAAATGCCGTTCTCTATCTCCACGATGTCCCGGTCTTCTACTGGCCGCACTACCATAAGAGTCTCGCGCGGCATACCGAGTTCTGGACCATTACCCCGGGTTACCGTTCCGTTTACGGCCCATTCTCCCTCAATCGCTATCACTGGGTCGGAAATACCAACGTCCAGTATACCGTCGATGCGGACGTCCGTCTCGAACGTGGCTTTGCCGGCGGTCCCGGGATTACCTATGACCTCGGCAAATGGGGCACGGGTCAAGGAAGCGTCTATCTCGCACATGATACCAATCCCCAGGCCACCCGCCCTTTGCTTCCGGTTCGTGAGGACCGACGTCGGATCCGCTTCTTCCATTCTTTAACCAATGGGGCCGGGCTGACCCTCAAGGGACGCGTCGAGGAACAGAACGATGCCTTGGTGGTTCGCGATTTCTTCGAGGGTGAATTCCGACGGGACCCGCAGCCGAAGACATTCTTTGAGTTCAATCAGGCGTGGTCGAACTGGACTCTCGATCTGCTCGCCCAACCCCAGGTCAATTCGTTCTTTCAGACGGTGGAACGTCTGCCAGATCTCAAGCTGACCGGGCTCCGCCAGGAAATCGGCGAATCCCCGCTCTACTACGAAGGAGAATCCTCCTTCGCCTACCTGCGGTTCCGCCCCGGTCTTCTCGGCGGCACCAACTATGCCGGGATCCGGGCTGACACCTACCATCAGATCACTCTGCCGAAGACCTATTTCGGCTGGCTGAATGTGGCCCCGCGGATCGGCGGACGGATGACCTACTATGGCGAGCCGGACAACAACCATACCATCCAGGAGGATCACACCCGATCCGTTTTCAACACCGGTGTGGAAATGACCTTCAAGGCATCAAGGACCTGGCAAGCTGCCCGCAGCAAGGCCTTCGACATCGAAGGCCTCCGCCACATCGTTGAACCCGGCATCAATTATGTCTATGTCCCGAATCCCAGCCTGCGGCCGAACCAGCTGCCTCAATATGATTTCGAGTTCCTCACACCCCGCCTGCTGCCCATTGATTTTCCGGACTATAATTCAATCGACTCCATTGACAGTCGGAATGTGATCCGCTGGTCGCTCCGCAACCGACTTCAGACCCGGAGGGCAGGGGAGATCGTCGAGATGGTTCACTGGTCGGTGTACACCGACTGGCGGCTGCGCCCGCAGACCGGTCAGACCACCTTCCCCGAACTGTACTCGGATCTGGACCTCGACCCCACCCGATGGATGACCCTCACTTCGCAGGTTCGGTACGACATCAATCATGAATTTTGGCGCGAGGCCAACCACCGCGTCACGCTTCATCCCGGGGATCGATGGGCCTGGACCGTGGGACACCGATACCTCCGCACCGACTTCCAGACCTATGGGCCTGGTAACAATCTTTTCTTCAACTCGATTGCCCTCCGGTTGAACGAGAACTGGGGCATGCGGGGTACGCACCAGTTCGAGGCCCGTGACGGAGTCCTCGAGGAACAGACCTACATGGTCTATCGCGATCTTCGAAGCTGGACGGCGGCCTTTGGCGTTCGACTCCGCGACAACCGCCAAGGGGTGGACGACTGGTCGATCGTGTTGACCTTCCAGTTGAAGGCGTTCCCTCGGTTGAAACTGAATCAGGACTCGGATCAGATCGACCGACTGTTCGGAGGCTGAGGTGCCCAGGCGAACCGGGGTGTCTTCGAGGGGAATGGGTGAAAGAGGCAGGAAGCGCCAGACACCCTTCACAGTCGAGGATTCAATTGAATATAACCTTCATTGTAGGCTAGAAAAGGGTTCCGAAAAAGTCGGTTTTACAGGCCTTCTTGTCGTGCGCCAACCCAGACGGCCCAGTCGAATCGCCCTTCGTCTCCACCCTCACCAACCCCACCGGTCCGTGAATGGCCACATCACCATCCACGATTTCCCAATCACCTTTTCGCGCGGCACATCGCCCCAGTGCCGTCCATCGCTGGAACTCATCGTGTTGTCCCCAAATCCGAGGAAGCAATTGGTGCGGACAACGAACTCGGTGTTCTGGTCCGGAAAATAGCGGGTTACACCGGCGTAATAACTGGCCCGGGCCGTGGCCCAGGATTTCTGGACGGCCGGACTGACGCCACCTCGCGGCGTGGTGGCCAGAAAGTGCGCGAAGGCCTTCTGGTAAACCGTTCCGTTCACGTACCCTGAGTAAACGCTGTCGGTGGGCACCGAATTGGGATCAAAGGCGTAGATCCGCTCGAATCCGGGGTCATTGGTCCCCAAGTGCCGACCGTTGATGTAGACATGGCGATCGTCCCCGATTCGGACCGTCTCACCGCCGAATGCGATCAGGCGTTTGATATAATGGGTGCCCTGGGTCACGATGGAAGGAGCGACGCCGGTGGACTTGAACACGAAGTACTCGCCGCGCCTGGGTTTGCGGAAGTTGTAGGTGAACCGCTCCACGAACAAGCGGTCGCCGGCGCGGACGCGACAGCGGATGATCGGTTCCCCTTGTTTGAAGGAAGCCTTGAAGGGGGCGTTGTCGTTGTAGCGATCGTAAAGGCGGAGGTGATCCTCGGGGATCTCGGGTGCCCAGTGAACCGTGTAGGTCCGGTTTCCGACGACGACGTCGCACTTCTTACCAATGCCGCGGGTTCCGGAACCGAATTCCTTCCGGACGTTGGTGATGCCCCGGAGTTCTCCGTCCTCGGCGGCGATCACCTCGTAATAGGAGGTTCCCTTGATCCAACGTTCCCACAGGCGGGCGAACCCGGTAGGAATCGGGACTTCCGGGCGATCCCGCAGGTCTTCGGCGGTGATCCCGTAGAAGGTTGGCTGTGCCGAACCCGTGGGGATCTCCATGGGCGTGGCAAAGAAGGTCTTGAAGGCAAAGACCAGAACGGCAGTGCCGAGGAAGCTCTCGAAGTTGTCCCGGTAACCGGCGTGCGCGTACGCCTTGAGCCAGCGATGCGCGAGGTCCTCCAACGTGGTACTGGCTGTGGCCAGAGCCGTCTTTGAGGTGGATGGATCCTTCAGGCGGGACTCGAACTCCCGCATGCCGGACTCCAGTTCCATTCGGTTCTTTTCCGGCAAGATGTCCCGCTGGTGGTTGTAGTGGCGACGGACGATTCCAAGGAGTTCGCCGCCCTTGCGGATGCGTCGGAAAAGGATCCAGCGAAGAAGATGCATGGCGTGGGGAACTTTGAAGAATCCGGTGGCGCGCCCTAGCTGGTCTTGAGCACCTCGATGAAGGCCTCCTGGGGAATATCAACCGAGCCGATGGCCTTCATGCGCTTCTTACCTTCCTTCTGCTTGTCGAGGAGCTTCCGTTTGCGGCTGATGTCGCCGCCGTAGCATTTTGCCGTCACATCCTTGCGGATGGCGCTGACGGTCTCGCGGGCGACGATCTTCCCGCCAATGGCGGCCTGGATGGCGACTTGGAATTGCTGGCGCGGGATGACTTCCTTCAGCTTGGCGGCGATCAGCCGGCCGCGAGACTCGGACTTGCTCCGGTGGACCAGGCTGGAGAAGGCGTCCATCACCTCGCCGTTGACCATCAGGTCGAGCTTCACCATGTCGCTCTCGGCATAACCGGAGGGCTCATAGTCCATCGAACCATAGCCGCGGGTGATGGATTTAATGCGGTCATGGAAATCGATGAGGATCTCGTTCATCGGGATTTCGCAGGTCATCATGACCCGGCGTGCGTCGAGGGTTTCGGTAGTGCGGATCTGGCCGCGCTTTTCGGAGATCAGCGTCATCATGTCGCCAATATTGACTCCCGGGCAGATGACAAATGCCTTCACTATCGGTTCCAGGATCTTCTGGACATAGGTCTCATCCGGCATGAACGCCGGATTGTCGACATCAACCTCGAGTCCATCAGTCTTGACCACCCGATAGACCACGCTCGGATAGGTCGCGATGATGTCCATGTCGAACTCGCGCCGGAGTCGCTCCTGAACGATCTCCATGTGCAGCAGGCCGAGGAATCCGCAGCGGAAACCGAAGCCAAGGGCTACTGAACTTTCGGTCTGGAACGTCAGGGCCGAATCGTTGAGCTGAAGTTTGGCGATGCTGCTCTTGAGGGCTTCGAAGTCAGCCGTGTTGATCGGGTAGATCCCCGAGAACACCATGGGATGGATCTCCTGGAACCCAGGCAGTTCTGCCGAAGGATTGCGGGGATCGGTGATCGTATCCCCCACCTTGACCTCGCGCGGGGTCTTGATGTTGGCGGTGATATAGCCCGTCTCACCCACTTCCAGCCGGGCACGGACATAGGGCTTTGGATTGAACGATCCGACTTCCTTGATTTCAACCGACCGGCCCGAATGGAGGAGCTTCACGGTCATTCCGGGGTGAAGTTCGCCTTGGGTCACCCGGACGAGAATCACGACGCCTTTGTAGGTGTCGAAGTAGCTGTCGAAAATCAGCGCCTGAAACGAAGCCGCACCGGTGGGCTTGGGAGCGGGAATGCGATGAACGATGGCTTCCAGGATTTCGTCGATTCCGATCCCTTCCTTGGCGCTGGCGAGGATCGCCTCGTCGGCCGGGATGGCGAGCACCTCTTCCAACTGCTGCTTGGCCTGGGGAATGTCAGCGTGGGGCAGGTCGATTTTGTTGATGACCGGGATGATGTAGAGCCCCTGCTTCGTCGCCAGGTGGACGTTGGCCACCGTCTGAGCCTCGACTCCCTGAGCGGCGTCGACGATCAGCAAAGCTCCTTCACACGCGCTGAGGGACCGGGAGACCTCGTAGGCGAAATCCACATGGCCCGGGGTGTCGATCAGGTTCAGTTCGTAGATTTCCCCGTTCTTGGCCGTGTAGGCCATCGTCACCGGATGCGCCTTGATGGTGATCCCGCGCTCCTTCTCCAGATCCATCGCATCGAGGTGCTGAGCCTCCATCTCGCGATCTGCGACCGTGCCGGTGCGCTGAAGCAGGCGGTCGGAGAGAGTGGTTTTCCCATGGTCAATATGGGCAATGATGCTGAAATTACGGATATGCGCGGCGTCCATCGAACTCGATTCCCACGGATCGGTACGCCGACAGTGAACGGTCGGCACCTTCCGAAAGTGGCCGGGAAGATAAGGTTCGCTCCCCGGTTGGGAAGGGATTTCTCGGGACTTGCCTCGGGTGCCCCTGCCCGATTACGCCACAGGGATGCCTTTTCGTTACCGGATAGAACACCTTGGATTTGCCGCGTCGGACCCTGCTGCTCTGGCGGACTGGTACGTCCGGGTGCTGGGCGGGAAACAGGTCTGGAGCAATGGGCTTACACCCCCTGCCCTGTTCATCGAATTGTCAGGCCCGTTGGTCCTGGAGATTTACGCCTCGGCCAGCGGAAGTTCCGAAGCCCTGCCCAACCACGTGGCCGGCTTCCGACATCTCGCTCTCCGCGTCGAGGACCTCGACGACGCCCGAGCCGAACTCACGGCCCGTGGTGTCAACTTTGTGGAACCGATCAAACCCGCCGGGGGTGGCGGCCGGGTCCAGTTTTTCCGCGATCCGGAGGGCAATCTTCTGCATCTGGTCGATCGCCCGGTCGATGCCCCTCTGGCGGCTCTGTAGCTGGGGATTTCTGCCGACCTTAACGCACTGGTGCCAGCGCCCGGCGACGTGCAACCGTTCCCGCCATCGACCACCAAAGGACCTTGACCAAGCCCGCCAAGGCGGCGTTGGCCATCTGGATGCCCCCACCTCGACGGAGCTGCCACGGCTCAGCCCAACGTCCGGACCACGGCGCGTGCAGGCGGCCCAGGAGCTCCAGAGCGACCGGTTCGATCAGGACGGCACCGAGGAAAAGGGTGCCGAGCGCGAAGACCGCGGCGAACTCAGGCCGGTAACCGCTCCGGGCGATACAGGCGGACAACCAGAGGGCGGCCCAGGGAAGGAGCAGGGCCTCGCCTCCTTGTACCAGCAACCATTTCCCCAACCACCAGGGATAGCGGTCGGTCGAGGCCGATTCCACGGCCAGAACCCCGACCAGGTGGGAAGCAAGAACGAATCCGCCCCCTGCCCCGACCCAGATCCATCCACCGGCTCTCATGGTTCGAGCGATCCATGCCGGGCTTCCACCGGGCACGACGGCCAGAATCTCCCAGAGGCCGGTCTCCCTTTCCCGCTGGAATCGCGTCGCGCCCCAGATGGCGGCGGAAACAGCCAGGATCCAACCCGCCCAGCGTCCGGTCTCGCGGAGATGATCGACCGTCGGCCAATCCACCCAGGTTGCGATCAGGTAAAGCGTCCCAACCGACACCACTCCGCCTTGCAGCCAGGATTTCGCGCGGGTGCGGTGGTTCTGGGGTTGCTTCGTGGTTCCCCTTTCTCCGCGCGCCTGCCGACGCAACGCGTTGACCAACCCCCATGCGGACATCCCGCAAACCGCCAGTGAGAGAAGAATCATCAAGACCGCAATTCCCGCACTTTGGGCGACCGCGCGCCAGGAAGCCGGAGGGAAGACGGTCATCCATCCCGCATCCAGGCCGGCCAGGATCTGCTTGCCCTGCCAGGTCCAGACGAAGAGGCGATTCTGGAACAGACCGACGAGCGACGGGGCACGTCCACTGCCTTGTAACGCCCACCATTGGGGAATCACCCACGCCGCCTGATAGACGAGGAGGAACACCCCGAGCAAGACGACGTTCACGCAGCTTCCAACGATCCGGGTCGTCCACCAACCCCGGGCCACGGAAGACGCCACCAGACCGGCCGACAAAGACAGCGCCAGCGCGCTGACTTGCATCAGCACCAAACGCAATCCATCCGGCCACCCGACTCCGCCCATCAACAATGGGATGGCGAACACGGGAATAGTGGCTCCGAGCAGGGTGAAGGCCCCCAGCGTCCTCGCCAGTGATTTGGCCAGCACCACCTGCCACGGATGCAAAGGAGTCATCCACAGGAGGCCCAGCGTCCCTTCCCGCTTCTCGCGGGCGATGCAATCCGCGGTCAGGAACGGGCCGATGCACCAGATGACCCCCAGGCTCAGCCGGGCAAGCAGGCCGAATAATCCGTTCCCAGTCTCGACGCCACCGGGGCGCAATCGCCACCAGCACCACAGGAAGACCCCCAGCAACGTGCCCGCTCCGAGCAGGCGCAGGCCGAAGTGCAGACGACTTCTCGCCTGTACCCGCAGTTCTCGCACAACGAGCGGCCACATCGGCTTCACTGTCGGCTGGGGCGGACGCCGGCTCCAGCCTGGTTTCCAGTGCAATCACCCAGCCGAGGCCCGGCTCCAAGGCATCAGGATAGCGCCGCAGCGGAATCGGGCGCGGACCGATCGCACCGCCATCAGGGCGAGGGCGATCTGGACCCCGGTCTGGACCAGCGGTGTGACCGCCATCCAACGGGAGGAACCGACACGCCAAGTACCTTCCACGAACCGGTTCAAGCAGGCTTCGAGAGCCAGACCGGTCAACCATCCCAGTTTGGAAAGGCCAAGGAGCACCAGCAGGACTCCGAAGAAATAGTTGTGGATCCGGGTGACAACCCACAATCCGATCCAGGGCGCTGCCGCCAGCGCAGTAATCATCGGGATCATTCCCCAACTCAAATGCTCACCGATGCCAAGGCCGACCGATGCCACGGAGAGCGCAAAGTAGATCAACGTTGCCGGCCCAAACTCCCACCAGATCATCCGACAGATCGCGTCTGGAAACTCAGCGAGGTTGGGGCAGGTGGCCAACACTTCCAGCATGCCGCTGCGACGTTCCTCCCGGAGCAACCGCGGCAGCCGCAGGCAGAGCGCCAGTGGGATCATCCACTCTGGCCAGAGGGGAGGATTGCGCGTGATCTCAATGCCCAGCCACCACAGGTAGGCCGCGAGGAGGATCCAGGAGACTTGCCAGGCCGGATCCCGACGCCGCGAGACGACCCAGCGCCACGGATCGGATTCGCGCATCTGATCTGACTGCCTCCGTCGACAACGCTCCCACCATTCGCCGGACTTGGCCACACGCGGATCGTTTCCAGAAGGCAGGTCGCAAGCGGCGGGAACCAATGCCTCCGCGTCGTAGGGCAGGATCCGGGAACGATCGTTCGACTGGTACGGCCGCCAGGGCGTACATGCTGCCGGTGCCCACCGGCCCGCCCATGGCCGCAAGTACCAAGCCCACCGGGACCATCACGGTGATGCCAAAGACGCCGAGCAGCGCGTACGCGGAGAAGAGTGACCAACCCGCCTGTCGTGGGTCAGCAGCGGGCCGATCACGGCCAGCACTCCGACTGCCCCCAGGTTCAGGGTGAGAAACGCAGGCTGCCCGCTTCCGACAAACATCTCGGGACTCCGCCAACCGAGCCAGGCCAGCCCGGCCATTGCTGCCAACGCCACCCAGAGCCGGAGTCGCCACGGTCGGGGCGTGCGCGCTTGCGCCCGCATCTCGCGTTGAAACACCGGGTTCATGTCGGGCGCTGGGGACGCTCCAGGGGACGCAGCTGATAGTTCCGGGTCGCCAGATCCCAGACGGTCATCCTCCCCCACCAGACCGCTCCGAGCCACTGGCTTCCCACGGCGGCCATGCTGAAAAGGATCAAGAAAACCTCCCCGCCACGG
>JBDNHZ010000135.1:0-10664 GCA_041688515.1 Verrucomicrobiota bacterium | reverse complement strand
TCTGGGAAGCACGTTCGGCCCGCGTGAGCAGGGCCTTCAGGTAACGCGGCAAATGTCCCATGGCCGTCGCGTGGTACCTTTCGGGAAACCGCGGCGGCAGCAGGGCGGCCAGTTCCGCGTGCAAACCCGTCGGCGCGGGCGCGGCGACGGCCACCCCAGGAGCCTTGGGTTTCAATCCGAGCTGACTGAGATCCGTCAACACCTTGGGCTTGGGCGCAGCGGCCCCCACCGGGGCCGGGGGCGACCCGATCCGCTGGGCCACCTGACGCCGGAGTTCGAGCAGGCCGCCGATGCGATCCACCAATGGCGGAACGACGCCGCGCAGATGGTTCCGGGTCTCTTCCACGGCGGCGTGGAAGGAGGCGGCCGTGAGTGGGGAAAACGCCTTGCCGGGAAGGACCAGTCCGCGCAGATGGCGGTAAGTGGAATCCACCAACTCGTCCAGGTCGCCGAGCGGCACGTAGAGCAAGGCATGTTTGGCGAGCGAACGCAGGTCGCGCTGGACCCAGGCAAAATCCTTCTGGAGCGCCTGTTCGATCAGACGCCAGATCCCTTCCAGCGAGGAACGTCCGGCCACGATCTGACCCCGGAACAACCGAACGGAAACGCCATTCTCCTCCACGGCGAGACCGGGCCAACCCATTACGGGCAGGCCGCCCACCTCTTCGATCAACACCGACGTGGGAAGATCTCCAAAGGACCACCCGGTCAGCCCGAAGCGTTCCCATTGGCGCGCCGCCCGCGCCCAGGCACCGGAGTCCAGGGTCGGCTTCGAAGTGGGCTTCGGAAGTTGCTCACGAATGGCACCCAGGTCGCGTCCGAAGCCGACCACCTTTCCGTCGTTGGCGAGCACCTCGACGCGCGGGCGCAGGTGGGCAGGAATGGCAGACTCGGCCCAGGAACCCGGCTGAACCTCGATGGCGTAACGGCGTCGGATGAAGGCAGCCAGATCGTGCAACAGGCTGGGTCCCGTCGGCTTCAGATCCCGGACGATCTCCTCGACCTTGGCCGGAAGCGGCATCAGGTCGCGCCGAAGGGATTTGGGCAGCGCCCGGAGGAGTTCCATCACCAACTCCGCGCGCAATCCGGGGACGGACCATTCGACCTCGCCGGGGGCCAGGCTCCGGGCCACATCCACATTGAGGCGGACGGTCACGCCATCGTGTTCCTCGCCCGGGGCGTAGGCGTAGCGCAACTCGGTTGCCTGCCCGCCCAGGGGCACGGCATCGGGGAACGCGGCGGCATCGTAGGCCATGTCCATCCCGCCGGTGAGATCCTCCTCGCGCACGCAGAGAAAGCCGGGCTCGGGCCGGTCCCGCACGAGCCGGTCGAGTTCATCAAGGGACGACACGTTCTCGATGCGCTCGGAGTAGAAATCGAACAGGGCTTGTTCCGCATCCCGCAGGACATTGCGCCGGACGCGCGTCTGCCAATTCTCGATCTTCTCCCGGAGCGTGCGGTTGTGCTCTAGGAAGGGGTAACGGGCCGGACGCCGTTCGCGGGTCTGCTGGGCGGCGCGCAATTGCCGGCGCAACCGCGTCTCGTCATTGCCGCCTCCGTCCTCTTCCTCCCCGGGAGGCTCCATCGATTCCTCCACCAGGGCGGACCGGATGAAGATGGCGGTGGCATCCTTCGGATTGACGGACGCATAGGCGACCCGGCGCGACCGCACTTCCAGTCCCTGGAACGTCACCTTTTCCTCGATCAACACCCGTCCGGCCGCGGCGCTCCAGTGCGGATGATGATGGGTCACCTTGCAGAGGTGGGGCGCGATCTGAACGATCCACTCGGGGTCGATCCCGGCGACGGTCCGGGCGAACAATTGCGAGGTCTCGACGATCTCGCCGGCAACGATCCACTCGGGCTGCCGGGGCGCGGCTTCTTTCGGTGGCTGGGCATTGGCGGATTCCGCCGGTCCCTTGCCCCGGCTCCGGCGGGCGTTGGCGTTCTTGTCGCCGCGGTCGTAGAGCGCGGATCCGGGAAAGAGCGTGAGCAACCGATTGCCGCCGGCCTTGTAACCGTTGCGTTCCTCGCGGTGGGCGGCATGCCCCAGCAACCCGGAAAGGATCGAACGATGGACGGCTTCGTACTCGGCGTTGCTTTCGTTCAGGTGGACGGCCTCGACGCCATCCAGGGCGTCGTGCAATTGGGCGTGCAGATCCTGCCACTCGCGCATGCGGAGGTAGGAAAGGAAGTTCGTCCGGCAGAAGCGCCGTCGGAGATTCTGGGTGCGCTGCCTCTCCCATTCGTCGTGCACGGCATCCCAGAGTTTGAGCAGGGAAAGGAAATCCGAACGCGGATCGGAGTAACGCCGGTGGGCGGCGTCGGCGGCCTCGCGTTGGTCGAGCGGACGTTCCCGCGGATCCTGGACGCTGAGCCCGGAGGCGATGATGAGCAGTTCGCGGGTGGCGTGTTCCACCTGCGACTGGAGGAGCATCCGACCGAGGGTGGGATCAATGGGCAGCCGGGCGAGGTCGCGTCCCATCTGGGTGAGCTGCCGTTGCTCGTCGAGGGCCCCCAGTTCCTGCAGGAGGGCAAAGCCACCGGCGATGGAGGCGGGGCTGGGCGGATTGACGAAGGGAAACGACTCGATCTCGCCCAGGCGGAAGGCCTTCATCCGCAGGATGACCTCGGCGAGATTCGCCCGCTGGATCTCGGGTTGGGTGAACGGCGGGCGGGAGGCGTAATCCTCCTCGGAATAGAGCCGGATGCAGACGCCATCCTGAACGCGTCCGGCGCGACCCTTGCGCTGGTTGGCACTGCTCTGGGAGACGGGCTCGACCGGGAGTCGCCGGGTCCGGGTGCGGGGATTGTACCGGCTCATCCGGGCGAGCCCGGCGTCGATGACATATCGGATCCCGGGAATGGTGAGGGAGGTCTCGGCGATATTGGTGGCAACGATCACCTTCCGCCGGCTGCTGGGCGAAAACACGCGCTGCTGATCGCCGGTGCTCAGGCGTCCGTAGAGCGGAATGATCTCGGCGTCGCGACCCAAGCGTCCCTCCAGTTGATCGCTGGTTTCCCGGATGTCCCGCTCCCCCGGCATGAAGATCAGGACATCGCCGTCGGACGACTCGTAGAGGACCCGCTCGGTCTCCTGCACGGCGGCATCGACGAAGGTGATCTCACCGCGTTCCTCCGAGGCGGCGTCGATGGGACGATAGAAGACCTCCACCGGATACATCCGGCCGGACACCTCGATGATCGGGGCGTTGTCGAAGGCCTTGGAGAAGGTCTGGGTATCGATCGTGGCCGAGGTGATGAGGAGCTTGAGATCGGGACGTTCCTTGAGCAGACCCTTGAGGTAACCGAGCAGGAAATCGATGTTCAGGCTCCGTTCGTGCGCCTCGTCGAGAATGATGGCGTTGTACTCGGTCAGCAGCGGATCCCCCTGCACCTCGGCCAGCAGGATGCCGTCCGTCATCAGCTTGATGTAGGTCTCGTCGCCGGACCGGTCATCGAACCGGATCTTGCAGCCGATCTCGCGGCCCCATCCCACCTGAAGCTCTTCCGCGATCCGCTGCGAGATGGACACCGCCGCAACCCGGCGCGGTTGGGTGCACCCAATCTTGGCCTCGATTCCCAGCCCGGCTTCGAGGCACATCTTGGGAATCTGCGTGGTCTTGCCGGACCCGGTCTCGCCGGCGATGACCACCACCTGATTGGCCCGGATGGCCGCGACAATGTCGTCCTTGCGGGCGGTGATCGGAAGCTCCGGCGGATAGGTCGCGAGGGGCACATGGGCTGCACGCAGCGCCCGCATCTCCACCGACTCGCGGGCCTGGGCCAGCAAACGGTCCATGACCGCATCATGCGCCGACGCGTGATGATGATCCCGCAACAGGCGCACGAGGCGCGACCTCAGCCGTACCCAGTCCCAGAGCAGGCACTGGGGCAACAGCGATTTCAGTTCTTCCACCCTGGCATCATTCATCCGCGAGCTGGCGAGCCTGCCAGATCGAAGGCCCGACGGGGAGCGGGATCATCGTGCGATCAGAGATGGGGAATCCGACCGCGATAAGCCTCCAGGTAACGCGCGTTCTCCCGTTCGCCGCTTCCGTTGCTGCTGCGGTAAACCTCGGGGGGCCAACCGGCCTGAACCGCCCGTGAGGCCGCCTCGGCCGCCAATGCCTGGAGAAGGGCCGCACCCACGGCGGTGGAAGTGGCTCCCATCGAAATGCCGGGGGCGATTTCGAGGGTGGCGTCGCCCTCGACGCCGCCGTTGTCGAGGACGACATCGGCCACTTCAAAAAGGCGTTTGCCGGAGGGATGCCGCGACGCGTGGGCCAGGCTGTGCTGGCGCGAGGTCAGCGCGATGACGGTCGCCCCACGGGCGCGACCGCCCTCGGCGAATTCGATGGGAACCGCATTGCGCCCCGAGTTGGAGATCACGATCAGCACGTCCCCCGCCCCGACGCCGTAGCGGGAGAGCATGCGGTCGGCACGTCCGGTTTCGCGTTCGAATCCCGACGAAGCACTCGCCGAACGGTGCAGCATCAGTTCCTCGTCGAGGATCGGGACGGCGCGGACGAGTCCGCCGGCGCGGTAGAACAGTTCGAGAGCCAGCAGATGCGAATGACCGGTGCCAGCGAGGTACAACCACTTGCCCGAAGCGAGGGCGCGGGCAATGGCGGCGGCGGCGGCATTGAACTCCACGGTCTGGGAAGTGAAGACCGAATCCAACTGAGCCTTCAGGATCCCGAGATAACGCGCGCCGATGTCCATGCGCAGGAGGCTGGCCGAGCCGGGCCACGGGTGGCCAGCTCGCTTCTTCCGCTCGGGAGGAAGGAAGGACGCCCGCCCCGTCATCCTTGCCCTCCCGAGCGGAGATTTGGAGGAGCGTCCAAAGCCATCCGATCTACCCCGGAGGGGTTTCAGCGATTAGCCCGGGGTTCGCGAAGCGATACCCCGGGTCACACGCCCCTGATTGATTCCTACCCCGGGGTGCTACCCCGGGCTAATGGCTGAAACGCCTCCGGCGTAGCGGCCGGGGACGGCCTCGCCCCCAAGTTCCTCCCGGGGCCGCGGGCGTCCTCGCCCGCCTCTCTCCTCCCTGCCTCCCGATCCGCCAGATCAGCCCTTCTCGATGCAGGCGTAGGCGTTGTGGTTGTGGATGCTTTCGTAGTTCTCCGCTTCGACCCGATACCAGGCGACGTCCGGATGGGCGTTGAGTCGGAGGGCGACGTTTCGCACGAGGTCCTCGACGAAAACCGGATTCTCGTAGGCGCGTTCCGTCACGGCTTTCTCGTCCTCCCGCTTGAGCAACGAGTACATCTCACTGCTTCCTGAAGCTTCCACCAACGCGATGACCTCTTCGATCCAGACGATCTTCTCGGATCGGATCTGGACGGTGACCTCGCCCCGCTGGTTGTGGGCTCCGTAGCGGGAGATGGCCTTGGAACAGGGACAGAGGGTGGTGACGTTGGCGCGGACGGTGAGAAGAAAATCCAGTTCGTTGCCGTTCATGGAGGCGTCGAAACGGACGTTGTAATCCATCACGCCTTCCTTGCCGGTGACCGGTGCCTTCTTCACCAGGAAGAACGGGAACTCCATTTCGAGATGCGCCGTCTGGGCCTGAAGCTTCGCCTGCATGGCGCGGAGCATGTCGGGAATATTCTCCACGTGGACCACCGACCCGTGCGAGTTGAGCACCTCGACGAAACGGCTCATGTGCGTCCCTTTGAATTCCTTGGGCAGATCCACAAACATGCCGACCCGCGCGACCGTGTTCTGGAGGTCATGGGATTTGTCGCGGACCTGCAACGGAATGCGCAGGCCACGAACACCCACCTTGTCGATGCGCAACCCGCGAATGTCGGGTTCGTTTTGTTTGTCCGTCAGCGGCTTCACGGCGGGAGGATTCACGTACAATGGGGCTTCAGCGATCGCGGAGCCGGACTCATCCGGCGAACCAAAAAGCGAAGTCAGGTTTGACATGGGCAAGGCTATCACGGACGGCGCGGAGGGCAAAAACCAGTTTTCGCTGACTTGGCAAAGAGGCCCTTTCCCACTTGATCCCCGGGCGGCTTCCTCGGCGATGGTCAGGCCGTCATGCTTTCCGAGACACGCCCCGGCTCGCCTCCCCGCTGAGCCATGCTTCCTGCCTTGCTTGCCATGGGCCTGTTTGCGGCCTCTTCGGTCGCCGCCCGTCAGTCGATCCACCATCTCGGCCCCAACAACGCCAGCCTGGTCCGCATCCTCATCGCCACCCTCCTCCTCGGAATCTACGCCCACGTCTGGGGAGCTGGATTCCACGGCCCCGCCCTCCTCTGGTTCCTGACCAGTGGATTCATCGGGTTCGGCATTTGCGACACGGCCCTCTTTCTGGCTCTGCCCCGTCTTGGAGCCCAACTCACCAGCCTGATGGTGCAGTGTCTTTCAGTCCCGATCAGCCTGCTGACCGAATGGCTGTGGCTGGGCACCGAATTGACCCTGTCACAACTGGCCGCCATCGGACTCGTGCTCGTCGGCGTCGTCATTGCGCTCTGGCCCCGACGCGCGGAGCCGATCGCACTCCCGGGGACCCCGACGGCGAGGATCGCGCCGCCCGGTCCGGGGGCAGGCGCACTTGCCCTGGGGGTGGTGGCGGCGGCCGGCCAGGCGTGGGGCGCGGTCCTGAGCCGGCACGGGACGCAACTCTCCCTGGCCGCCGGCCACCCGATCGACGGCCTGAGCGTCGCGTATCAACGGATCTGGGCGGGGGTGTTCTTCATCGCCCTGTGGTGGTTGTGGCAACGACGGCGGCAAGGAGCGGGAACGAGCGGGGTGCATCCGGACTGGCGGGCGGCCTGGCCCTGGGTTCTGGCAAACGCCCTCACCGGCCCTTCGCTGGGGGTGGCCTGTTACCAGTGGGCGCTCGCCACCCGCCCCACCGGAATCGTCATGGCCGTCACCGCGTTGACCCCACTGGCGGTGATCCCGCTCTCCTGGCTGCTCAATGGCGAACGACCCACGCCCGCCTCCGTCACCGGCGGAGTGGTGGGCATCACCGGAGTCATCTGGTTGGCGCTCGGTTGAGCGGCACGGCTCGAAACTCCTGGAGGGACGAGCTTCGCGAGTCCGATGCTCTTCAAGGGGATCACGGGGACTCGTGGAACTCGTACTGCCGGAGCGGCCGGTTGACATCCCCCATCTCGTGTCTGGCCATTGGTTCGTCCGACGATAGAATTGAGAGGTCACCATGAGATCGCTCACCCGAAATTGCGCTGGGATGCCGCGACGGGATTTCCTCCAACTGGGCATCGGAGGAATGCTGGGGCTGGGGTTTGCCGACGCACTCCGTCTGCAGGCGGCGCAGGCCGGAAAGTCCATCCAGGCCGTCCACGTCCCCACGGCACCCACCAAACCGGTCAACTGCATCATGGTGTGGCTGGACGGCGGACCCTCGCACTACGAGACGTTCGATCCCAAGCCGGAGGCACCGGTGGGAATCCGGGGGGATTTCAAACCAATCTCCACGGCGGTTCCCGGGATCCAGTTCAGCGAAGCGGTGCCCGAGTTGGCCAAGGTCGCGGACCGCCTCACCATCCTCCGTTCGCTCTGCCACAAGGATCCGAACCACGGGGGCGGCAACCATTACCTGATGACGGGCGCGCCGACGCCGCAACCCGTTGCCTGCGGGGCCTTCGTCACCTTCCATCCGTCGTTCGGCTCCGTGGTTTCGTCCCAGCGCGGACAGCGCGAGGGACTTCCACCCTACGTCACCATGCCGCAGGTCTCGCGGAGTGGCGGCCCGAATTTCCTTGGAGGCCAGCATGCGCCCTTCGTCATCGATGGATACCCGAATGCCGCGTCCTTTCAGGTGCGCGATGTGGTCCTGCCGCCCGACGTCAGCGAGGGACGCGCCACCTCCCGTCGGGAGTTGCGGGCTTCCCTCGACCGGATGGCACGGATGACGGACCAACTGGCGGACGATCCTGCCGTTACCTTTGATCAGTACCTCGCGCAGGGGGTCGGCTTGGTGCTGTCGCCCCGTGCGCAG
This sequence comes from Verrucomicrobiota bacterium, assembly GCA_041688515.1. GTDB lineage: Bacteria > Verrucomicrobiota > Verrucomicrobiia > Limisphaerales > UBA9464 > UBA6176. Next base: position 2,683 of record JBDNHZ010000135.1, on the reverse strand, counting down.
GCCGCCTTCGACCTGAAGAAGGAAGACGAGAAGGTCCGCGAACGGTACGGCCGCAACGATTTCTCCCAACGCCTGCTGCTCGCGCGTCGCCTGGTCGAAGTGGGCGTCTCGTGGGTCACCGTGTATTCCGGCGGATGGGATCATCACACCAAGCTCTTCGAGGCCTACAAGGGGGACACCGTCCGGAACCTCGATCGTGGAGTGGCGGCCCTGATCGCAGATCTCGATGAGCGCGGGATGCTCGACTCGACCTTGGTGGTGGTGCTCGGTGAATTCGGCCGGACACCCAAGGTCAACAAGGACGCCGGACGCGACCACTGGCCGCACGCGATGTCGGTGCTCTTCGCCGGCGGCGGCGTGCCGCGGGGGCATGTCATCGGGGCCACCGATGCCAAGGGTTACCACGCAGCCGAAAAGGTCTGCCGACCGGAGGATTTCGCCGCCACGCTGTACACGAAGCTCGGCATTGATCCGCAGCAGATCCTGCACGCACCCACGGGTCGCCCGGTTCAACTGGTGAACAACGGTCGGGTGATCCGGGATCTGTTCACCTGATGCGTGCGGCAGCAAACGAGACCGGGCAAGGATACTCGGAGAGTCGGCCGCCGGAGGGACGAGTTCCACGAGTCCCCAGAATCGGACTCGCAGAGCTCGTCCCTCCGGCGTCTGGGGACGGCCGCAGCACCAGGTTCGTGTGGAACGTTGCCCTTCTCTTCAGTCTGGCCATCTCCGATCTCCACGCGGCGGCCCCCCCCCTGGATCACCTTTTCCCGCCCAGCGCCCGGCCGGATTCGACCAACGAACTGACGGGGATCGGCACGTTCACCCCCTGGCCCGCTTTACTGGTCTTCAACCACCCCGGACTTCACGCCACGCCCACCACCAATTCCGGGAAGTACACGCTGATCGTGGACGCTTCGGTGCCGCCTGCGACCTATCTGGTCCGTGCCTTGAACGACGAAGGGTCCAGCAATCCGCGCTTCCTGATCGTGGATCCGCAGGCTACCCGGCTCGAGGTTGAGCCCAATGATTCCGCCGCGCAGTCCCAGACGGTTGAAACGCTGCCGATCGTGGTCGAGGGCCGACTCGAGAAGCGGGACGATGTGGATGGCTTCCAAGTCAGCCTTAAGAAGGGGCGCACTCTGATCGCCTGGTTGGAAGCATTCGTCCTCGGCTCTCCACTCGACGCCGTGCTGCGCGTCCGCGACGAACGGGGAAGCATCGTGAGCTGGAATCACGATGACGGATTCACCCTGGATCCCTTCGTGGCCATGACCGCTCCGGCGGACGGAAAGTATCGGGTGGAAGTGTTTGGGTTTCCGCATCCCGGCGAATCGGAGGTGCGCTTCGCTGGCAACGCCAAGTGCGTTTATCGACTGCATCTGAACGATGGACCCTTTGCCGCCGCGCTCGATCCGGCCGGGCTCAGCCGTTCGAATGCCACGACGGCCCGGATCCGCGGATGGAACCTGGGAGCAATGTCGCCCCGGTGACGTTGCCCGCCTTCACCTCGGCACCGCCGGAGGTGCGCTGGGTCGTCGTGGAACTGTCTGGGGTCGCCGGCCCGGTGCGACTTCCGTTGGGAGAAGGGCCGGAGCTCCAGGAGTCAACCCAGTCCATGCCGATGCCATCGGGAGGGACGAACTCCGCGAGTCCACACCCTCAGAAACTCCCCGCTCCCACGCAGTCCATGCCGGTGCCCGTCCCCGGTGCCGTCAGCGGTGCCCTGGAGCAACCCGGGGAACGGGATCGATACCGCTTCGAGGCGCGCAAAGGGATCACCTACCGGGTCGAGGTCCAGGCTTCCGCCCTGGGTTCTCCACTGGATGCCTGGGTGCGGATCCAGGATGACGCCGGCAAGGAACTGGCCATGAACGAAGATGCGAGCATGGGAGATCCCTCGCTGATCTGGAAGGCACCCGCCGACGGCACCAACACCGTCGTGGTCGGTTCTTCCCTGGCGAAGTCCGGACCCGAGTACCGATACCGTCTTGAAATTCATCCCCTCACACCCTCGATCCGAGCGGTGGCTGCCAATTCCATGGTCTTGGTCGAGGCCGGCATGACGAACGAATTCAAGGTGTCGCTTCAACGCATCGGCGGGCCCGAAGGCCCGATCCGGATCGAGGCCGGACCGCTGCCCGAAGGGGTCACCGTTGAAACGGTCGATGCCGCGGCAGACGCGAAGGAAGCGACCCTGCGCTTCGTCGCCACGACCAACGCACCGGCTTCCCAGCAATCCCTCCGCCTCTCCGTCCGACCCGGGACCAACGGGATCCCCACCGGCGTGGTGTACGAAATGGCCACGACCGGGGAAAACAACGGCGTGCCCCAGGGCTTCCATCAACTGCGGGTCAACCAGACCGATTGGCTCTGGCTGACGGTGCGGAAGGCGGAGAAGTGAGACACCTTGAAAGGCGGCTTTGCGAGGTGGTCGGGAGGGAGCCTGGTGTCAGTGACGCGGCGGCGGCGGGCGCAAGGCATCCGGAGGTTCTGGTAGCGGGCCCCGGACCAAACTGGGCGGAGTGGCTTTGTGAAATCGCTCCTGGATGAAATGTCAAAAGGATAGATCTGACCCCATTGCCTCCCACCGATTGGCGCTTACTCCCGCGGCCGCGAACATCATCAATGGGTTTTCTCCTCTTGGCGCGCCGGAACGGTCTACGGCGAATCCGACGACCAC
>JBDNHZ010000134.1:0-2747 GCA_041688515.1 Verrucomicrobiota bacterium | reverse complement strand
GGCGGGGTCTGGTTCCAGTCCCAGACAGGCGAGCAACTTGAGTTCAAAGGCGTAAACCGCCCGTGTGGACGGCGGACGCGACCCCAGATACCGCAGGAGCGCCACGAAGAGCTCGTACACATCGGGGATCGGCGTGTCGGTCTCGGTGGCCTGCTCGATGCAATGCACCGCATAGGCGGCGACCCGCAGCGCCTGAAGTTGAGTGGCCACCTCCGTGCGTCGGTCGGTCACCATGACTTCCCGCAGGGTGTGCAGTTCCGAGCGGCGACTGCGCTGGAAGCTCAGGTCGGCTGAGATCAGCAGGTCGAGCTTGCCCAGGAAGGAAGACTTGGGACGGCGCGCCCCTTTGACCACGGTGGCCAGACGTCCGAACTCCGGAGTGAGCCAATGCACAATCAGGCTTGATTCGGTCAGCGGACGGACCCGCAGGATCACGCCGTGGGCGCGTTCATCCATGGGGCGTGGGACCCGAGCGCCGGGGCGTCGTTCCGGAAGGGGGGCTGCGATTCTCCAGGGTTTCCGCGGGGACGATGCTGCCGATCTGCCGGACCAGTTGGTTCTCGCGCTTCTTCATCTGACGTCGGGCAATCGGCTCGAGGTCGTCTTCGCCTTGCAGATGAAGCATGCCGTGGATGACGTACCGGCCGAGTTCCTCCGGCCAGAGCGTGTTGAACTGGGCGGCCTGCAGGAGGGCGTCCGCCACCGAGAGGTAGAGTTCGCCGTGCAGATGTTCGCGGGTGGACCCGTGGTCGAAGGTGATGACGTCGGTCGAACCTTCATGCTGGAGGAACTTCCAGTTCACCTCGGCCATCTCGATCGCGCCGACCAGGTGGATGCCCAGTTCACCGGTGCACCCCATGGATTCCAGCGCGGCTTCGGTCCATTCGCGCACACGCCGGACATTCACGCGGGCATCCTTCTGCCGATTCATTATGGCGATCAGGCGGGCAGGGGGGGTGGCCATGGAGGAATCAGAATTGCCTAGGCCGGCGGTTGGGTTCCGCGATGGCGTTCGTAGGCCTCGACGATGCGCTGGACGAGGGGATGCCGGACCACGTCGCCTTTGTCGAACTGGACGACGGCGATGCCCTCGACGCCCGCCAGGGCCTGGGCCGCCTCGATCAGCCCGGAACGTTTGTTGCGGGGAAGATCGATCTGAGTGGGATCGCCGGTGATCACCGCCTTCGAGCCAAATCCCATCCGGGTCAGAAACATGAACATCTGTTCCCCGGTGGTGTTCTGGGCCTCGTCGAGAATGATGAAGGCCTGGTTGAGCGTCCGGCCCCGCATGTAAGCGAGGGGGGCGATCTCGATCACGCCCTTCTCCATGTTCCGCTGGATCTCTTCCGCCACCATCATGTCGTGCAGCGCGTCATGGAGCGGACGCAGGTAGGGGTCGAGCTTCTGGTAAAGATCGCCGGGGAGGAATCCCAGCGCCTCGCCGGCTTCGACGGCGGGGCGGGTCAAGATGATGCGGTTGACCTTGCCTTCCTTGAGTGCGTTCACCGCCAGGGCCATGGCGAGGTAGGTCTTGCCAGTGCCGGCCGGCCCGACCCCAAAGGTGGCGTCGTGATCCCGGATGGCCTCGACGTAGCGGCGTTGTCCCAGGGTCTTGGGATAGACCGGAGCCTTCTTGGTCGAGGTGGCCAGCTTCTGGTCGAACAGGCTCTGGAGCGCTTCCTGGCCGTCGTTCTTCACCACGTGCAAGGCGTGGACGAAGTCCCGGGACCGCGGTGTGTTCCCCGCCTTGATGTGGTCCGTGAGGACATCGAACAACCGCTTGGCGTTGGCCACCGCGGTGGCGTCCCCTTCCAGGCGGATCATTCCGTCCCGGACGGTCGTCTTGATGCCAAGCTCCTGCTCCAGGGAGCGGAGGTTCCGTTCGTCGCCCCCGAAAACCTGTTGGGCGGCCCTGGCGCTCTCGAAATGGAGCGTTTCCGTCGTCATGCGTGCCGCGGATCAAACAGCAATCCAGCGCGCGGGCAACCGGGATCTCCGGTTTCAGAGGAGAATTCTGACTCTCTGCCACCGCGCCCGACGTGGGGTGCGGCTTGACCCGGCCCGCTCCTGGGAGCGCGGGCTGATCTCCTCCAATCCTCCCCGACGCGGGGTCGGAACGGGCTGGGCCCCCTCGATTGAGTCGAAGGTCTGGCTCCTGGAGCGGGAACGATGGCATCCGCGCCCAAACTTTGGGCTCCGACGTCCTTGGCGACGGCTGGGCGGGTGCCGTACGATCGGCGCATGAAGCCCCGGTTTTTGGCCTTAGCGGTCCTGTGCTGTGCCTGGATGGCCCGCGCCGCCGATTCCTACACCCTTGCCGTGATCCCCAAGGGCACGACGCACGAGTTCTGGAAGTCGATCCATGCGGGAGCGGTGAAGGCCCAGCGGGAACTCGACAAGGAAGGCGTCAAGGTTCGCCTGTACTGGAAGGGGCCCCTGCGCGAGGACGATCGCGACCAGCAGATCCAGGTGGTGGAGAACTTCACCTCGCGGAAGGTCAGCGGCATCGTTCTCGCCCCGCTGGATTCGCAGGCTCTGGTCAATCCGGTCACCAGCGCCCGGCAGGCGGGGGTCCCGACCATCTTCATCGATTCCGACATGAAGTCCGACCAGAAGATCAGCTTCATTGACACCGACACCTTCAAGGGCGGACAGATCGGTGCCGACAACCTGGCCAAGCTCCTGGATGAAAAAGGCAGTGTCCTGCTGTTGCGCTATCAGGTGGGAAGCGCCAGCACCGAGGCGCG
>JBDNHZ010000017.1:0-6406 GCA_041688515.1 Verrucomicrobiota bacterium | reverse complement strand
TCGTGGATGGCGTCGGCCGCCATCACACCGCTCTTCAGAGCCAGCATCAGGCCACTGGAAAAGACCGGATCCAGGAAACCATAGGCGTCCCCCACCAACACCAGACCGTCGGCCGCACAATACTGACTGCGGAAGGTGTACTCGGCCGTCAGCCAGTATTCGCCGCAGGAGGTTCCCGGGGCCAGATGCTGTTCGATCCATCGGTTCTCCTTCACCTCCCGATGGAAGATCGTCTTGGGATCCTTGACCCCGTCGCGCGTCAGGTACTTGCCGTCTGCAACCACCCCCACGCTGACCCGATTGTTGTGCTGGGGAATGTACCAGAACCATCCCTTGTCCGGGATGAACGCCACCGTGGTTCCTCCCTCGTCAATGCCAGGATCCCGCAACGCGCCGTCGTAGTACGTCCAGACCGCCACCTTGTTGAGCTTTGGATCCCCCCGACGCCAGGCGTTGCGGGTCGCCGCGATGGCCTCCCGTCCGGTCGCATCGACCGTCACCGGCGCGTTGACCGTGTATTCCTGACCGTCCCGCGTCCGGGCGCGGACCCCGACGTACTGGTCGCCGTCCTTCAGGAGTTCGGTGACTTCGACCTCTTCGCGGATCTCCACGCCCTTCTCCCGGGCATTGTCAGCCATCATCTGGTCGAACTCGCTCCGCAGCACCTGCCAGGTCTGGGCGACGGTCTCGCGATCGTACCGGTTGTAGAAGTAGAAGGGCTGGGAGGCCCGGCCGGAGGGGCCGACGAACTGGACGGAGTACTTGCGGGTAAAGCCGGATTGCTGAAGGCGCGGAATCATCCCGAGGCGTTCGAGGGCGTGGTAGGTGAAGGGGATGAGCGATTCGCCGATGTGATAGCGCGGGAACTTTTCGCGTTCGAGAACGAGGACACGGCGATGGTGCTGGGCGAGGGCGGTGGCGGTGGCGCAACCGGCGGGGCCAGCACCGACGACGACGGCGTCGAATGACTCGGAGCGATTCATACGCAGACGTACTAATGCCGAATCCTCCCGACGCCAAGCGGGTTTCTTCTGCGCTGGGGTGAATGGGCGGAATTCAGCCGCGGTTTCTCCGGGCCGGGCGGCAACCGGTTCCAGCGACTTGCTTCGATGACGTTCCGGAAACGTTCGCGGCAGTCCTGCGGCGGACTGGCGAAGAGATGGCGAACGGCTGGGTCGGAGGTTGCAGGAGTGGTGGTGGACAGGGTTCAATGTGCGGGTCGGTAACTACATTGCATGACTATGAATTCTATGAACCTGAACGGGTCGCCCCGCGCAATGATGCGTGCGGTGGCCATTGTCGCCCTGATTGGGGCCGCCTCCCAGGCGTTCTCCCAGAAGGCGTTTTTTGAGGACTTCGAGGGCTTGACCCTTGGACCGAACCGGGAGGAGGGCCTCGCCGGGTTGAAAGTCTGGACCAAGGCACCGCCCGCGGGTTGGAGCCAAGACGACACGGGCATGCCGGGCCTCGGCAATGCCGCGACCGACGGGGTGATCGAGTGGGCCGGATGGAGCTTCGCGAATCGCGACTGGTGGGTGCGCACGGCGGGTGACCAGCGGCGCGCGGACTTCACGTTCGGTCAGGGCACCGTGATGATCGCGGACCCGGACGAGTGGGATGATGCCGCGCACGTCAAAGGATTCTTCAATTCTTTCGTCGCGACGAAGGAGATCGACCTGACGGGCTATGCGGCGAATTCGTTGGTGCTCGCCTTCGATTCGAGCTGGCGCCCGGAGGCTCGTGACGACGGGGGTGCCAGTTTTCCGACGGCGGAAGATGGCTCGCCGATCAACAACCAGACCGGCTTGGTTTTGGTGACCTTCAACGCTGGAACGACGAATGAAATTGTTCGGTGGGAGTCGACGCGGACCCTGGACGACGGTTCGGACAATCCGTTCTTCAAGGAGGACAAGACCAAGCAGGATGGGGCGAATCCGGACGAGATCTCGAACAGCAACGAGCCGGTGATCATCCCGCTGAACAATCTGGCGGGTGCCACGAAGTTGAAGCTGACCTTCGGGATGATCGAGGCGGCCAACGACTGGTGGTGGGCGGTGGACAACATCGCCGTGGGGGTTCCGCCCCTGGTGACGGGCGTGAGTGGCAACGGTGTCTCCGTGCGGGCCCGGGTTTCCGAGGCTCTTGGCAAGAACGTGGACGACACCAAGCCGATCACGCTTGAGGTGGATGGTGGGCTCGTCAGCCCGGCCACGGTGACCCGTGATGGGAATCTGGTTTATGTTTCCTACAATCAGGCACCGGACGTGTACACGCCGGGTTCCCGGCATACGGTGAACGTGAAGTTCACCACGACGGACGGACGTCAGGTGACGGACGGCAGTTCGTTCGTGGCGCCCAGTTACACCACGGTGGCGACCACGCCGGCGATCGTGACGGCGACCGTCACGAGCCCGAGCTACTTCGTGGTCGACCCGACCAAAGTGGTGACGGTGAAGCTCGACGGGGTCTCGGTGACTCCGACGTCGGTGACCCCGTTCACGACCGACACGACGACGGGATTGACGGTCCTTTATGCCTTGGCGAGTGCGCTTCCTCCGGGGAGCCAGCACACGTTTGAAGTCACGTTCACGACGGACGGCAACACCCAGGTAGTGGATGCCGTGACGTTCACCGCAGCCGACTTCAAAGTGCTCCCCGCGGATCTGGGGACGGCGATGGGCACCGGCGCCCAGCCGGGAATGCGATGGAAGACCCATCAGCTCGGCTCGGTTCGTGCGAACAGCACGGCGCTGGTGGAGGAACAGCTCCGCGGTGACTTGGGTGCCTCGATCCATGACACGACGGGCCAGAACGCCTCGGGCTACTTCGAGGTTTCAGAGATCAACTTCGAACAGGGCGGCCTGGACGCGGGTATCTTCCGTGCGGACGGTGTCGATGAACTGGCCGTTCAGGACGGACCGATTCCGGGGATCCCGGGTCTGCTCCCCGATGGGAGCCCATCGACCGATAACATCGCCGGTGAAGCGATCACGTTTGTCGAGATCCCGGCTCCAGGCATCTACACGATGGTGGTCCGCTCTGACGACGGCTTCCAGGTGTCGGTCGGCAATCTTGCCAATCCGTTTTTCCAGGTCCTGGGTGGATTGGACGGGGGTCGCGGCGACGCGCCCACGGAGTTCTATTTCCAAGCGACCAAGGCGGGGGTCTACCTGTTCCGTCTCCTGTGGTACGAAGGCAACGGTGGCGCTTCGGTCGAATGGTTCACGGTGAACGCCAACGGGACGCGTGCCCTGGTCGGTGGCGCGCAGCCGGGAGCTCTCAAGGCCTACCGCAATCGTACGGTGGCCGAGCCCGTGTTGGTCTCGGTTCCGGCGACGGTTTTCAACCAGCCGAAGTCGGTTGAGGTGGTTGAAGGCAACTCGGCCACCCTGGCGGTGGTCGCGAATGGCGACGCTCCGATCTCGTATCAGTGGTCGAAGGATAGCCAGGCCGTCGTTGGAGCCACCCGCTCCGATCTGACCCTGAGCAAGGTTGGTCTCGGGGCCGCGGGTGCCTATACGGTCCGCGTCTCCAATGCCAGTGGCGCGAGTACGTCCTCGGTGGCGAATGTCTCGGTTGTCCTGCGGAGCCGTTCCAAGGTCCTCCTCTCCGAGAACTTTGAATCGCTCGTCCTCGGGCCGAATGTCGAGGAAGGCATCATCACGGGTTCCGGCGGCGCGAAAGAAGCCGTCGTGACCAAGACAGCTCCTGCGGGCTGGGGGGTCGACAACAGCGGCATCAACGGTCTGGGCAACCCGGCCACCGACGGTGTTGTGGAGTGGGCTGGCTGGAGCTTTGCCAACCGTGAATGGTGGGCATCCACCGCGGGTGACCAGACGCGTACGCGGTTCAGCAAGGGCACCGGCACGGTGGTCATCGCCGACGGCGACGAATGGGACGACCAACCGCGTGCGGCTGGCACCATGAACACCCTTCTCACCACCAAGGACATCGACGTGGCTGGCCTGACGCCGAACAGCGTTGTGCTCAAGTTCGACTCCAGTTGGCGTCCTGAGGCCCCCCAAAAGGGCATCATCCGCGTCTCGTTCGACGGAGCCGCGCCCGTCGAGATCCTGCGTTGGACCGCGGAGGCGGGTCCTACGTTCCATGCTGACAGCCAGAACGAGACCGTTTCGCTCCAGATCAACAATCCCGCCGGCGCCAGCAAGATGAAGGTCACCTTTGGCTACATCGACGCCGGCAATAACTGGTGGTGGGCGCTGGACAACATCGAGGTCTCCGGCGACGCCGTGGGCCACGACACGCTGGCCGACGGGTTGGCGACCTACCTGCCTTTCGAGGGCAGCTTCAATGACGCCTCGGGCAGCGGTGTGAACGGCGCTGCCCGCGGCACGCCGTCCTTCGTGGCCGGCAAGGTCGGTCAGGCGGTCAACGTCCGCACCACTCAGGCGGGCGAGTTCAGCTATGTCACGCTCGGTCGGCAGTTGCTGTTCGGGACGAACGTGAACTTCACGGCGGCATTCTGGGTGAATGTGAATTCGAACACCGGCGATCCTTCCTTCCTGGGCAACAAGAACTGGAACAGCGGCGGGAACACCGGCTTCGTGGTGGCCAGCGCGGGCGACAATCACCTGCAATGGAACCTCAACACCGAGGCTGGAGCCCGCAAGGACTTCGACGCCGCAGCCGGCACACTCCCGCTGGCAACCTGGAAGCATGTCGTCGTGAGCTTTGACCGCGCCGGCAATGCGGATACCTGGATCGACGGCGCCCGCATCAACTCGACCTTGATCGCCGCCAACGCCGGTCAGTCGCTCGACACCGCGGACCTGAGCCTGAACATCGGCCAGGATGGCACCGGTAGCTACACCGACGGCGGAGGGGTGTTCCACAATGCCGATCTCGATGAGGTCGCCCTCTGGACCCGCATCCTCTCCGACGAGGAAATTGCTCGGACCTACGCCAAGGGTTCCGCGGGCCAGGCGCTGGTTTCGGCTCCTCCGGCCCGGACTGCGTCGGGCGTGTCGCCGGTCGGCTTCGGCGGTGCGACCCTCACGAACGTCGTGGTCGATGCAGCGACCCGCACGATCACGGCGGATGTGCCGTCTGGAAGCACGCAGGGTTACCTGACGATCTCTCCGGCGGTGACCGTCCTGAGCATCGAAGTGGTCGGCGGTAAGCTCGTGGTCCGCTACTGAGTTGGAATCCGCTTCCTCCTGAGTTGGAAGCGTCCGCGGGGCGGTCAGGCTTTTGCCTGGCCGCCCTTTCTGTTTTTAATGTCCGAACCCGATGGCATCGGCATGGCATCCGGGTGCCGTTTCCCAGCCTGTCTTGCTTTGTCCGTGGGGACCGGGTTCGATGGCGGGCATGGGGACGGGGAGCGTTTCGAGGATTCTGCGCTGGTCGGCGTTCGGGTTGTTTCTCCTGCCGGTGCTGGCAGTGCACGCGCAAACCAATGGCTCGGCCCAACTCTCCCTTCCCGCGTTCCTCGCCCGTAATGGATTCGGGGTGGCCCCGGCAGTTCCAGTGATGTCGGGATACACCGGTTCGGACTCCTGCCGCGAATGTCACCGCGACGAGCATGCTTCATGGCACGCGACCTTTCATCGGACGATGACGCAGCGGATGACGCCCGAGGCCGTGGTAGGGCGGTTCGACGGGGCGGAGGTCAACTCGGGTGGGTACCGGTACCGCCTGACGCAGGAAGGCGACATCTACTACTCGGAGGGCCCGGATCCGGACCAGTTGATGTATTGGGTCCAGGGACGGAAGAAGACGCCGCCTGCCAATCTTCCGCGGGTCAAACTGCCGGTGGTGATGGCGACCGGTTCACACCATTACCAGACCTACTGGGTACCGAGTCCGGCGCATCCGGGGATCCTCCAGACTTTACCGGTGGTCTTCCTGCGCGAGACCGCGCAGTGGGCACCCCGGGAGGCCGCCTTCCTGCACGGTCCCGACGACTCCGAGCGATTCGTCACCCAGTGGAACCATCATTGCATCCTTTGCCACAGCACCGGGGGAAATCCGGGTCTCGACGAAAAGACCGGTGCGCTCCGGACGCAGGTGGCGGAGTTGGGGATCTCCTGCGAGTCCTGCCACGGTCCCGGGCGTGAGCACGTGGACCTGCGTCGCGCTCTCGCCGCCGGGACGAAGCCCGCGCGCGATCCCATTGTGAATCCATCGCGCTTGGACTCGCACCGTTCCAGTGAGGTGTGTGGTCAATGTCACGGCGTCTTCCTGCATCGCGACGAGTTCGGCTTCGAGTTCGCCGCGAAGGGAAATCTGTTCCGACCCGGGGAGGAACTTGAGCGGACCCGTTACTATCCGCGGCATCCGAAACCAGGGGCGCCGACCACGGCGTGGGCAGACCTGCGTCGCAACCCGCAGTTCTTTCGGAATCGCTGGTGGCCGGATGGCCAGATGTTGGCCGGTGGACGGGAGT
>JBDNHZ010000016.1:0-20692 GCA_041688515.1 Verrucomicrobiota bacterium | reverse complement strand
AGCCGTGTTTCAAGGGAGTTTTTCATGGGCATAAATCACTGCGGGGTGAAGTCAGCGGCGAGGAACTGCTGGAGCAGCGGGAGCGGGTGGGCCCGGATCTCGGCGGGGGTGCCGATCGCCTGGATCCGGCCGTCGGCGAGGAAGGCGATCCGATGGGCAATGCCGAAGGCCAGTTCGCGGTCGTGGGTGACGACCACCGTCGTGGCGTGGGTCTGCTGATTGAGGTGGAGGATCTCGCGGCCGATGGCGAGCGCCACCAGCGGATCCAGTTCGGCCGTCGGTTCGTCGAAAAGGATGAGCTGCGGTTCCATCGTCAGCGCGCGCGCGATCGCCACCCGCTTGCGCATGCCACCGGACAGTTCGGGTGGATACTTTTCGGCAGTGCCCTCGGGCAATTGAACGCGTCGGAGGGTGTCGTCAACGATCTGCGCGATTTCATCGGGTTTGCGGAGCCGGTGCTCGGCGAGGTAGAGCCCGACATTCTCGGCGACCGTCAGGGAATTGAGCAGGCCACCGCTCTGGAAGACCATGGCCAGCCGGTACCGGTCCCGGATGGCGTCGGAGACCGGTTCCTGCTGGATGAGGACCTGTCCGGAGGACGGGGATTCGAGGCCGATGAGTTGACGGAGAAATACGGACTTGCCGGAACCGCTGGGGCCCATGAGCACGAAGACCTCGCCGGCGCGGATTTCGAGGTCGATGCCCGCGAGGACCTCCTGCTTGCCGTAGGTCAGATGCAGGTCGCGAACGGTGACCGGGACCCCGGCGACGGCCGGGCTGACGGGGTTCGTGTCCGGGTTCATGCGTCGAACGGGAGGAGGATCCGGGTGAGGATGTAATCCAGCAGCAGGATCAGGACGATGGAGTTGGTCACCGCCTTGGTGACCGAGCGTCCCACCCCGCGGGGGCCGCCGCGGGTCTGGAGGCCGTGATGGCAACAGACGGTCCCGATGGCGACGGCGAAGACAAAGGACTTCAGCAGGCCGTGCAGGATGTCGCGGACGCCGACCATTTCGCGGAGGCTGGCGAAGAAGGAGGAGTAGGGGACGGCGATATCGTGATTGAAGCTGGCGATGAAGGCTCCGCCGAGCCATCCGACCAGATTGGAGAACACCACCAACGCCGGCAGGGCGAGGGCGATGGCAATCAGGCGTGGCAGCACCAAGTACGGCACTGGTTGGATATTCATGGTCCGGAGGGCGTCGACCTCCTGATAGACGTGCATTGATCCCAGCTCCGCGGCCATGGCCGAACCGATGCGCCCGGCGATCAGGACGGCCATCATAACCGGAGCGAGTTCCTTGCACATCGACAGTCCGACCAGACCGCCCACCTGTGAACCCAGCCCCCGATGGACCAGCACGGCCCCCCCTTGGAGCGCGAGGACGCCGCCGATGAAAAAGGAGAGCAGGCAGGCCATGAAGAGACTGGCATTGCCAATCTCGAACAGTTGCTCGCCGATGGCACGCCGACGCCGGAAAACCTGCGGGAATCCCCGCACGGTGCTCCCCAACAACCACAACATCTGGCCGAGTTCGCGGAACATTTAAATGACGGGCGGAGGATGGATTCCGCAGGGCGAAAGTCGAATGCCGATTCGTTGAGGGCGAATCTTGATCCTGCCCTCCGATCGGCCGGGCTTTGACAGCCTGGGGGGGGGACGCGCGTGGGCCGGGGCGTGTTCGAATGGAAGTCAGAGTCTCCTGACGTCGTCTCCTACGGGTACGACGAGGTGACGCGGCTCATTCTACTCGGGCGGGGGGATCGGACAGGAACGAGCGGGGAGGACCCACTCTCCGCAGGGCGGACGTGCGCACCTTTGGGGGAGTCGGTGTCGGAGGCGGTTTCTGCTGGCGTGAGCCGAGTCCGAGCACCCGCCAGGTCCGACTCCCCGGCGTCCGCTCGGTCTGGACGAGACCGAAGAGCGTGCTGGAGCGGGTGTAGTCGGCCTGTTGCTCGCGACGCCACAGGTTCCAGAGCAGCGATTGGGAACGCGAAGCCGTTGCCGCATTGGCCTCACTGCGCCAGACCGACCACATCGGGCTGTAGAGACGTTCGATGGTTTTGTTGGATGGAAAAATGCCCTCGACCGGGGCCAGCACCTGCAAACGTTCGCGTCCGTCGCGCTGATGTCGCCAGGTGAACAGCGGCCAGAGATCGCGACGACGGAAGGCGTCGCCCGTCGAGGTGTCCTCCTCCCGCAGATCGCTGTAGGCGAAGTAAAGGAACCGGAAGCGTTCGCGGTCGAGGATGCCGGAGGTGGACCGCTTGTGGATGTACAGCGGCCAGGCGGCGAAGTCGCTGACCTGGGTTGCGTTGGTGGATTTGCCCCACAGAGGCCAGATGCGGTCCCCGTGGCGCCCCGGACCCCGGGCCCGGCCGAGGATGGGCCAGGGGAATCCCCACTCGGAGAACTGCGCCACCCGATTGGTGCGATGACTGAAGAACATCCACCAAGTGTGATCGACGGCCGGCGAACGCGTCCGGAGGTAGAGCGGGAACAGGAAGAGGTTGGTGGTCGGGTTCGGTCCGCCGATGCCATTCCGTTCAGAAAAGAAGAACGGCCAGGCGAAGAAGGTTCGGTCATGTCCCGGCACGATTTCCGGTTCCTCGATGACATTGGTCCGGATCGTCGGGGGCTTGGTTTCGTGGCCGGCCACCGGCCAGAACTGCCAGCCCTCCACTCCACCGCCGTGCCGTCGATGGAAGAAGGGCGCGAGGTAATTGTCGGTGATCACCTCGCGTTTGCGCGTCTGCAACCACAGTGGCACGAGGACGAATTTCACCTCGTCCCGAAACAGGCGGTTCCGGATGTGCCCGTAGAAGGGGGCGATGGCGAGGTAGTCGTTCGTGCCGCTGCTCGACTCCTGCCGGAAATAGAAGGGGAACAGGGTCTGCCGCTTCTTGATGTCGCCATCGAGGGTCGAGCCCCCGGAGAAGTGGAGCATCTGAAGGATCTGCATCTTCCACTCGGTTCCGAACCGGTCGTAGGTGACGAGCGGATAGAGGAACTCCCATTCAGACCGTTCCAGGATCGGTTCGCGTTCGCCGCTGATCAACGGCGACAGGCGCCAGGTGGACACGCCGTCGGATTCGCGGGAAGCCCAGAAAGGACCGATGGCTTCGGTTCCCGTGCCGGGTTGGAGGGTCAGGTCGAACTCAGTGACCAACGGCCCCCACCAACGGGGCGTTTCCAGCGGCGTCGCCGCCGGGGCTTTCTCTCCCGTCCGGGCAGGGGCGGTCGGTTGGCCCAAAACCTGGAGGGCCAACCCGGCAAGCAGGGCGGCACTGCCGGATTTCAGGAGGTGGAAGGACAGGCGCAAGATCGGACGACGCTCGCGGCGCAGTGCCGCAGAATCAAGTTTGGGACATCAGGAGTGCAACGCCCGGCCGTCGGTGGCGAGTGCGGCTTCCTTGAGGATCTCGGCGAGGGTCGGATGCGCGTGGGAACAGCGGGCCAGATCTTCGGCACTGGCGTGAAAGCTCATGGCGACGACGGCCTCGGCGATCAGGTCACCGGCCCGTGCGCCCAGGATGTGCACACCGAGGATCCGATCGGTTTCCCCGTGCGACAGGATCTTGGCGCGGCCATCGGTTTCGCCCAGGGCATGGGCACGGCCATTCGCGCGGTAGTGGAAGACGCCTTTCTTGTAAGGGATGCCCGCTTCCTTGAGCTGTTCTTCCGTCTTCCCGACCGAAGCGATTTCAGGATGCGTGTAGCAGACGCCGGGAATGGTGTCGTAATCGACGTGCCCGTGTTTGCCTGCGATGAACTCGACGCAGGCGACTCCTTCTTCCTCCGCTTTGTGCGCCAGCATGGGCCCCTTGATCACATCGCCAATGGCGTAATGGCCGGGGATGGAGGTGCGGAACCGGTCATCGACCTCGATGCGCCCTCGCGGATCCAGTTGGATCCCGGTGGTGTCCAGGCCGAGATCCACGGTGTTGGGGATGCGCCCGACGGCGACCAGGACCCGGTCAGCGACGATGGGCTCGCGGCCCTCGCATCGCACGACGCCCTTGCCGTCCTCGATGCGGGCGGACTGGACCTTGTGTCCGAGTCGGAATTCCAGTCCCTGCTTCGAAAAGAGCTTCTGGGCTTCATCCGCCATTTCGCGGTCCATGCCGGGCAGGATCCGGTCGAGATACTCGACGACCGTGACCTTGGCTCCGAGCCGGGCCCAGACCGAGCCGAGTTCGAGTCCGATGTAGCCGGCTCCGATGACCACCAGATGGCCCGGGACCGAATCGTATGAAAGGGCTTCGGTGGAAGTTCCCACCACGGTGCCATCGATCTCGATGCCGGGCAGGGAGGCGGGCCGACTGCCGGTGGCGATCAGGATGTGGGTGGCCGTGACCGTCTGGGCTTCGCCGGCGTTGTTGGTGACGGTCACCGATCCCGGGCCGGTGAAGCGGGCATGTCCCTGAAGCCGGGTGACCCCGTTCTTGCGTAACAGGCCGTCAATGCCGCGGGTGAGTCCGCCGACCAGGTCGTCCTTGCGCTTGAGCATGCGGGGCAGGTCGAGCTGGACGGATCCGAGCACCACGCCGTGCCGTTCGAGGCCATGGCGTGAGGCGGTGTACAGTTCAGACGATTCGAGCATCGCCTTGGAAGGGATGCAGCCAACCCGGAGGCAGGTGCCGCCGAGGGCGGGTTCGCGCTCGACGCAGGTGGTCTTGAGGCCGAGTTGGGCCGCACGGATGGCGGCGACGTAACCGGCGGGACCACCGCCGAGGATCAGAAGGTCGAAGGTCATCGGAGGTGAGTTTGAAGCGGGCCCGATCACGCCTCCAGCAGCAGGCGCGAGGGGGTTTCGATCACGTCCTTGACGCGCTTGAGGAAGATCACGGCTTCCCGACCATCGACGATGCGATGGTCGTAGGTCAGGGCGATGTACATCATCGGGCGGATGACCACCTGACCGTTGAGGGCAATCGGGCGCTCCTGAATGGTGTGCATTCCGAGCACGCCGGACTGGGGCGGGTTGACGATGGGGGTCGAGAGCAGCGATCCATACACGCCCCCGTTGGAAATGGTGAACGAGCCGCCTTCGAGTTCGGCCGGCATGAGCTTGCCGTCCTTCGCCCGGGTGGCGAATTCGACAATGGCCTTTTCGATCCCGGCGAAGCTCAGGCGCTCCGCGTGACGGAGGACCGGAACCACCAGCCCTTTGCCGCCGCCGATGGCGACGCCGATGTCGAAGTAATGTTTGTACACGATGTCTTCGCCACGGATCTCTGCGTTGAGTTGCGGCACCAACCGCAGGGCGTCAACGACCGCCTTCACGAAGAAGGACATGAACCCGAGCTTCACCCCGTGACGGGCCTGAAAGGATTCCTGAATCTCTTTCCGCAAGGTCATGACCGCCGTCATGTCGACCTCGTTGAAGGTGGTGAGGAGCGCCATGTCTGACTTCGCCTGCACCAGCCGGGCTGCCACCGTCCGGCGAAGCCGGGACATGCGGACCACTTCTTCGGTCGCGTCAGCTCCCTCGGCGCGGGCGGAGCCCGGCGGGCGGGGAGTTGGGGCGGGCTTGGCCACCGGTGCCGTCTCGGCAGGTGCGGCAGCCGCGGGGGCGGGAGTGGTCTTGCGGCCTTCGACTGCGCGCAGGGCATCTTCCTTGAGCAGGCGTCCGCGCGGGCCCGTAGCGGTGGCGTCGGTTGCGGCGAGACCCGCTTCGCCCAGAACCCGGGCGGCGGCGGGCATGACCTTGTCGGCGGGAGCCGCGGGAGCCGCGGGTGGCACTGGGGCCGCGGGCGCAGCAGGGCTGCCTTCCGGGGACGGGGCGTCGGCCGGCATGGAATCCAGCACGGCGATGACTTCACCCACGGCGGCGACCTGGCCGGCGGCCTTCAGGATGGAGGTCAAGGTGCCGGAAGCAGGAGCGGGCAGATCGACCGTGGCCTTCTCGGATTCAAGCACCGCGATGGTTTCACCTTCGCGGACAGGTTGACCTGGCTGCTTGAGCCATTGGCCGATCTCGACCTCGGAGATGGATTCGCCGACAGAGGGAACTTTGATTTCGGTGGGCATTGGAATCGGGAGTCGATGGAGCGGAAAGGAGGGTGGGCGGGGTCAGGCGAAGGCAGCGGACAGGATCTGTTCCTGTTCGATCTTGTGACTGTTGGAGGAGCCCGTCGCCGGGCTGGCGGATGCGGGTCGGCTGATGCAGCGCAGGGGAGTGCCGCGGGAAAGCACCTCGTTGAAGTGCATCCGGACATGGGTCCAGGCGCCCATGTTGGCGGGCTCTTCCTGCACCCAAACGGCCGGCGTTGCGGCCGGGAAGGCCGCGAGGGCCTCGGCGAGGTGGGCCTCGGTGAGGGGATAGAGTTGTTCCAGCCGGACGATGGCCACGTGACGGGCGTTGAGCTCCTGCCGACGTGCTTCGAGTTCGTAGTAGACCTTGCCCGAGCACAGCAGGATCCGGGTGACCGCAGCCGGATCCACCGACAGGTCCGGCAGGATGCGCTGCCAACGTCCGGTCGCCAGGTCCGCCAGCGGCGAGACACACTTGGGATGGCGCAGGAGACTCTTGGGTGTCATCACGACCAAGGGCTTGCGCAGGGGACGGAGCAGTTGGCGGCGTAGCAGGTGGAAGTACTGGGCCGGCGTGGTCGGATAGGCGACCTGGATGTTGTCCTCGGCACACAGGCTGAGGAAGCGCTCCAGGCGGGCCGAGGAATGCTCCGGGCCCTGACCTTCGAAGGCGTGCGGGAGCAGCAGGGTGACCCCGGAGAGCCGTCGCCACTTGTCCTCGGCGCTGGTGATGAACTGGTCGACGATCACCTGGGCCACGTTGACGAAGTCGCCGAACTGAGCCTCCCAAAGCACCAGGCCGTCCGGGCATTCAACGCTGTAGCCGTACTCGAATCCGAGGACCCCGACTTCACTGAGCGCGGAGTTGTAGATCTCGACCGGGCCCTGCTTCGGTGCCAGGTGCTGGAGGGGCGTCCACGGCTTGCCGGTGTTGAAGTCGTGCAGCATGGCGTGCCGCTGGCTGAAGGTGCCTCGACCACAGTCCTGGCCACTGAGGCGGATCCGGTTGCCCTCGACGGCAAGGGTGGCCAGGGCGGCGGCCTCCGCCGTGGACCAGTCGAGCGATTCTGCGCCGGCGGCCATCGCCCGGCGATTCTCCAGGATCTTCTTGAGCTTGGGATGCAGCGTGAAGGTGTCCGGGACGGTCGTGGTCCGGACGATCAGATCCGCCAGACGGACCGCGTCGTATCCGGTCTCGGTCTCGGGCACTGCCGCGTCGGATCCCCCCTTGAAGTTCGCCCAGATGCCGGAGGCGGCGTCGGAGGGAAGCTTGTATCCCGGGGCGCGAGACTCGAAGAGGGCCTTCTCGAGATGTTGCCGTCGTTCTTCGGCGATCTGGTCGGCCTCGGCACGAGTGATCCCGTCGAGCTGAAGCAGATGGTCAAGGTATCCCTCGCGGACCGGCTTGCGCTGTTCGATGGCGCGGTAGAGCTGGGGCTGGGTGAAGGACGGTTCATCCGCCTCGTTGTGTCCGAGGCGACGGTACGCGTACATGTCGATGACGACGTCCCGCTGGAAGGTGGTGCGGAAATCCATGGCCAGATTGACCACCTGCATCACCGCCTCGGGATCCTCGCCGTTCACGTGGAAGATCGGCACCTGAAGCATCTTGGCGACATCGGTGCAGTAGGTGGTCGAACGGGCGTCATCGGGCGAGGTGGTGAATCCCACCTGGTTGTTGACGATGATGTGGACGGTTCCGCCGACGCGGTAGCCGGGGAGTTGGGAGAGATTGAGAATCTCCTGGGCGACGCCCTGGCCGGCAAAGGCGGCGTCGCCGTGGATCAGCAGAGCCAGGGTCTTGCGGCGCTCGGTGTCCCCCAGACGATCGCTGTTGGCCCGGGCTCGGCCCAGAACGACCGGGTTGACGAACTCGAGGTGCGACGGATTGAAGGAGAGGGACAGGTGAACCTCGCGGCCGGACGCGGTGCGGAACTTCTTGGAGTGTCCGAGGTGGTATTTGACGTCGCCGGAGCCCCGGTACTTCTCGGGTTCCATGTCGGCGAACTCGCGGAAGATGACCTTGGGATGCTTGCCCAGGATGTTGGCGAGGACATTGAGGCGCCCTCGGTGGGCCATGCCCATGTCCACTTCCTGGACGCCATGTTCGGCCGCCTTCTCGATGACCAGGTCGAGCAAGGGAATCAGGCTCTCCGAGCCTTCGAGGGAAAAGCTCTTCGCGCCGATGAACTTCTTGCGGATAAACTCTTCGAACATCACGGCATCGGTCAGCCGGGTCAGGATGCGGATCTGCGTTTCGCGTGGGATCTGGAGGCGGTTCTCGGTGGTCTCCATCCGTTCCTGCAACCACCGGCGGATGGCCAGGTCGTCGATGTGCATGTACTCGACGCCGATGGAGCGGGCGTAGGTGTTGCGCAGGTTGCTCAGCAGGTCGCGGAGGCGCATCCGCGGTTGATCCTTGGGACCAACGCCTTCGACCGAGAACTCCCGGTCCATGTCCGCCTCGGTGAACCCGTAGAAAGCGGGATCCAGTTCGGGCGGCACGGGACGTTCCTGGCCCAGGGGATCGAGGCGGGCGATGTGATGGCCGCGGAAACGGTAGGCCCGGATGAATTGATCGATCCGATCCTGAAGGGCGGTGGCGGTGCGGACCTCGGCAGCCCGTGCGGCCGGGGAGAAAATGGAGTGGGCCTTGACGGTGGGCCCGAAGACCCGGTTGGGCGTGCCGACCTCGGCAAGGCCGCCATCGGCGAAGAAATTACGCCACTCGGGGGCGACACTCTCGGGATCGGAGAGGTAGCGATCGTAGAGTTCCTCAACGAAACCGACGTTGCTGAGACTCTGGGTGCGGACCGTGGATGGATTCATGATGAGGGACGACTCGTCCCCGAAGGTCTTAAGATTACCGGAGCGCGCAGAACTTCAAGGGTCCTGCGGTCCCTATTAGATGGGGACCGGAGGACGCCCCGGGACAGCAAGTTGCCTTATGGAACAGGCGGAGGCGATCCCTCAGGCGGGTCAGAAGCCCATTCCGGGCATCTTCCCCCCGAACTTGCCCATCATCTTCTGGAACTTGTTCATTTTGCGCATCATTTCGCGCATTTCCTCGAAGCGTTTGAGCAGATTGTTGACCTCGGTGACGGTGACGCCGCTGCCCTTGGCGATGCGGATGCGGCGTTTTCCGTTCAGCACTTCGGGGTGATGCCGTTCCTTGGGCGTCATCGCGCAGAGGATGCCTTCCATGCGACGGAACTCGCGTTCGCTCTTGGTCAGGTCGGCTCCCTTGAGCATGTCGCCGCCGCCGGGCAGCAACTTCACCACGTCTTCCAGCGGCCTGAGTTTCTTCATCTCGCGCAGTTGGGAAAGGAAGTCCTCCAGCGAGAACTGTCCCTTGCGCATCTTTTCCTCCAGCTCCATCGCCTTCTTCTGGTCGACGGCCTCGGCGGCGCGCTCGACCAAGGTGACGACGTCGCCCATGCCGAGGATGCGCTGGGTCATGCGCTCCGGATGGAATGGCTCGAAATCCTCAGGTTTCTCGCCGGTTCCCATGAACTTGATGGGACGGCCGACGACCGAACGGAAGGAGAGCGCCGCACCGCCGCGGGCGTCACCGTCGAGCTTGGTGAGGATTGCTCCCGTGACCCCGAGGGCCTTGTCGAAATGGGCGGCGACATTGACCGCTTCCTGGCCGGTGGCGGCGTCCAGAACGAGCAGGATCTCGGACGGACGGATCAGCTCCTTCAGATCAACCAGTTCCTGCACCAGCGGTTCGTCGATCTGAAGCCGGCCGGCCGTGTCGAAGATGATGGTGTTCCGGCCGGTGGCTGCGGCGTGGGCGAGGGCTTCCCGGCCGATCTTCTGGACGTCCTTCTCCCCGGGCAGCAGGAAGACCGGGACTTCCAGTTTGTCGCCGAGGACCTTGAGCTGATCCATGGCCGCCGGACGGTACACGTCGGCGGCGACCAACAGCACCTGACGTCCCTGTTTGGTGAGATATCGGGCGAGCTTGGCCGAGGACGTGGTCTTGCCGGATCCGTGCAGCCCGCACAGGAGGATGCAGGCAGGGTTGCCGGACAGTTGCAGTCCGGCATTCTCGGAGCCCAGCAGCACGACGAGCTCATCATGGATGATCTTGACCATCTGCTGGCCGGGCGCAATGGACTGGAGCACCTCCTCACCGAGAGCCTTGGTCTTGACCGACTCGATGAAATCGCGGGCGACCTTGAAGTGGACGTCGGCCTCCAGCAGTGCCAGGCGGACGTCGCGGAGCGAGTCGCTGACATTGGACTCTGAAATCTTTCCGAGTCCGCGCAGATTGCGGAAGACGGTCTGGAGCCTGGAGCTCAGCGAGTCGAACATGAGCGCGCAAAGTAGGAAGCCTGTGGGCGTCGGCAAAGATCAAACTGGATCCAAGGGGCGGGCGGAATGGCTGCCTTCGGGGGGTGTCGGCCTCCCGCGCATGCTCGCGGCGATGGAGTTGGCGACCCACAGCATCTGCCTTGAGATGTACATTTTTCAGCCCGATGGCCCCGGCGACGAGTTCCGTCAGACCCTCGTTTCCGCCGCCGAACGGGGCGTGAAGGTGCGGGTCCTCCTCGACGCCCTCGGTTCCAGCAGGGTGGGCGACGAGTACTGGCGGACGCTGGTCCGGGCCGGGGGCGAGGTCCGCGCCTTCCATCGGATGCGGAGTTGGACCGCCATGGTGCGTGATCATCGGAAGATCCTGGTATGCGACGGGCGGACGGCGTTCGTCATCGGGTTCAACGTCAGCAGCGTGTACGAGGGCGATGGGGTTGAGTTGGGGTGGCGCGATGCCGGCGTCCTGTTGGAGGGAGCCTCCGCCCGTCGGTTGGAACAGCTCTTCGACGAGCAGTTCTACCTCGCCAACCGCCGGCAATCCGCAGCGGTCCTGGTGCTTCGCCGGGATGAACACGCGATCTCCGAGGAAGAAGATCAAATCCGCATCCTGCCGGTGTGCCCGGGTCGCGGTCCGAGCTGCCTGACCCAGTCGCTGGGGGAGGACTTCGTTCGGGCATCGCGCGAACGCGGGACGGTGACCCTGGTGAGTCCCTATCTGGTGCCGACGGCTCCATTGCGCCGCATGTTCCGGCGTGCAGCGCGTGCCGGGGTCCGGCTGCAACTGGTCGTCCCGCAGCAGAATGACGTTCGGATCTCGCAACTGGCGTCGCGCAAGCTCTATGCCGGCTTCCTCCGGGCGGGGATCGAAATCCTCGAGTACGAACCCCAGATCCTTCACGCCAAGATCTTCCTCTTCCCCGACGCGGTGTACGTGGGGTCATCCAACCTCGATCCACGAAGTCTCCATCTGAACTTCGAGGTGATGATCCGTCTCACCGGATCCGACGTGCTCCGGCAGGCTCGGGCCGACGTTGCGGACCTGGTTGGGCGTTCGCGGAGCGTGGATCGCAAGACTTGGGCTCGATCCCGGTCCTGGTGGATGCGCCTGCGCGAGCAGTGGGCGTTCTGGGTCCTCTACCGGATCGATCCGTGGATCACGGCCCGGGCGGCAGGCCGATGAATCTGGATACCGCAGTGGTTGATCCGCAGTTGGGGAGGCCCTTGGAAACGTCGTGGGTTCGGACGTCCTGATCCCTCCATCAGGCGCGGAACAATTGGCCCATGCGTTTGCCCATCAGGCGGCCGGCCAGCAGGAGGCTGGTGGTCAGGATCACCATGCCAATGACCCCAAGGGCGCAGGCAACCGACGGGGCGGACGGATGGATGCGTCCCATCAACTGCCAGATCTGTTTGGTGACCGGGAAATACTGGTCGCGCATGGCGAGGATCAGGGAGTCGCTCACCTCCAGCATGGCGAAGGAAAAGGTCAGGATCGTGCCGGCGACCAAGTTGGCCGCCACCAGCGGCAGGGTGATCTTGCGCAGGGTCCGGAGCGGCGAGGCTCCGAGACAGGCGCTCGCTTCCTCCAGGGTCACCGACGTCTGCTGGAATCCGGCATAGGCGGACCGGACGATGTAAGGCAGTCGCCGGACCGAATAGGAGATGATCAGCAGCAGGGTGGGATTGGTCCGCGGGTCCAGCCAGGCGTCGAGGTGGGGATGCTTCTTTTCGTCGATGTCGAAACCGGAGACGTATCCGAAGGCGAGGACGAGTCCCGGGATGGCCAGCGGCAGCATGGCCAGAGCGTCGAGCAAGCCGGAGAACGGGAGACGACGCCGGGTGAGCAGCCAGGCGATCAAGACTCCGAGCACCAGATCGATGAAGGCGCTGATCGAGGAATAGAACAGGCTGTTCCGGATCGACGACGCGGTCAGGCCGTGCCCGAAGACCTCGGTGAAATGGGCCGTGGTCCATTCCTGAGGCAGGATGGAAAAGAACCAGCGGCCGGCAAACGACTGGAGGATGACGGCGAAGTGGGGCAGCAGCGCGAGCGAGATGAGTCCACCGGCCGCGCTCCAGGCGATCGCGGTCTGGAGGCGGTTGGCCGGTTGTTCCGCCGCCGCCGTGTGTCCGCGGGCAATCATCGCGTGGGCCCGCCCAGCAAACAGGCGCTTGGAGAGGACGAAGAGCAGGACCGTGATCAACAGGACGACGACCACCAGGGCGTATCCCTGCGGATTGGTGTTCAGATCGTTCACCGCATCGAAGATCTGGACGGGGACAAGCTGGGAGTAGCCGAAGATCAGCGGGGTGCCGAGATCCGTGAAACTCCAGATCCAGACGATGATCGCCCCGGCGAACCAGCCCGGCAGGATCAAGGGCAGGGTCACCGTGCGGAACAGGCGCCATCCGGTGGCACCCAGGTTCTGGGCGGCTTCACGAAGGGTCGGATCCACATTCGCCATCGCCGCCGAAACATTGAGAAAGAGGATCGGATACAGATTGAGGATCTGGAGCAGGAGGATTCCCCAGAATCCGCCGGCACCGAGCCAGTCGATCGGATGAGCCGGATCCTCCAACCCCAGTTGCTGAAGCACGAGGTTCAGGGATCCGTACCGGGCCAGGATCTGGCGCAGTCCGATGGCACCCACGAAGGGCGGCATGATCATCGGGATGAGCAGGAGCGACGAAAGGAGGCTGCGTCCGGTGAAACTCCAGCGGGTGAACACATGCGCCAGAGGCAGGGTGACCAGGCTGCACCCGAGCGTGACCAGCGTTGCAAGGGAGGCGGAGTGGAGCAGGGCGCTGCGCTGGACCGGGCTTTGCAGCAGCAGGGAGAAGTATTTCAGACTGAACTCATCGCCCGAACCGAACCCGCGCCGGAGCATGAAGCTCAGCGGATAGAACAGGAACGCCAGAAAGAACACGGCCAGCATTCCGAGGAATGCCAGAGTCCACCCGTTCAAGTCCCAGCGTCGCACCCGGTGACTTCCGAGTTTCGCGATCCAACTTTCAAGGATCAATTGGGTCGCCGCCTCAATCGACTACCAGAGTCACCTCGGCATCGCCGCGGAGCGCCTTGGAATAGGGGCAGGTTTGGTGGGCTTCCTTCATGACGGCTTCGGCATCGGTCCGGCTGACGCCGGGAAGCTTGGCATGAAGTTCAATCCCCAGATGGTAAGCGCCGGCCTGGTCTTCCAGGAGGCGTACCCGTGCCCGGACGGTGGAGGCCTTGACCGTGATCGAAAGCTTTCCCGCCGCGCTCAACAGGGCACCGTGGTAGCAGGCGGAGTAGGCGGCCGCAAAGAGCAGTTCCGGATTCGGACCCCGCCGTTCCAGCCCGGTCTGCAAGGGGTTTCCCAGCGTGATGCTGAGCAGTCCATCCGGGTCGGAAATCGTGCCGGAACGGCCGCCCTTGGAAACGGCGTCGGAGGTGATGAGGGCTTTGAGCTTGGTAGGGGGAGTCATGATGATGCGGCCAACGGAGGGTACTCCGTCTGGCTCACGCCTTCGGAACTCCGAACCTGATCATAGGCCGGGACCCCCTGCTTGCCACGAAGAGTTTTGTCTCAGCCCGCTTCGAAGCCCGTCCGGCGCAGCATGGCGGTGATCTCCTCCCGACTGGCTCCGATCTTCGGGGCGGACTCGTAGAGATCGGAGGCCTCACAGCCATACCAATGTTGCTTCGCCGGCCGGCACAGCCCGCCGAGGTTGAACGGTTCCACGAGGGCGCGGATCGCGTCGCGCACTTCCGGACCCGGTTGACGTCCTGCCAAGGCCAGACACTCCCGCAGACCGGGTCCAAAGCCCGCGTGTTCGCGCAGCAGGAATCCCGGGGCCGTCGAGGGCCGCCCCAGTCGGCGGGCGGTCTCGGAGTAGATGGCAGCGGTGAAGTACAACATGGTCAACTCGCGGAACGTCTCGAAGTCCGGCATCACCCGGTACAGCGCCGACACCAGATCAAAGGTCAGGTCCAGATCGGCAAACGTGGCGTGCCCATATTCGGTGAAGTCGGGTTCGCGCTCCGATTCGAGCAGGCGCGCGATCCGCTCGATCCCCAGCAGGGTGAGGGGAAACCCAGTGGAAAGCAGCGGATCCACGAATCCCGCCGCGACCGGCAGCATGGCCCAACGTGGACCGGTGCACCGTGAGGTGCGGAAAGGGAGTTGCGGGACGTGCGTGAACGGCCGGATGGGTTGGCTCCCTTCAAAGGCTTGGGCAACCGAGGGGTGGCGTCGGAGGAATGTGCTCCACCGTTCCGCGGCCGTGCCGGTCTCAGGACGCACCGGGCGACGCGCGTATCCGGCGCTGGTAATCCCATGGTTGAATCGCAGCACCCACATCCAGCCGTCCTCGAAGACATGGTGCAGCGCCGCGTCATCGGGCGCGAATGGCGGAGTCCCCATCGTGGGATGGATCCCATCCCAACGCGGGACGTCACGGAAGTGAGAGAACACCGACTCGGTCCTGCGATGTTCGATCGGGGTGACGTCGGCCAGGCCGAGCGCCCGATGCAGGTAGCCGTGCGCTCCGGAGGCGTCGATCAGTAGTCGTGCCGTGCATTGAAACGGGCCGCCGCGATGACGACCGGTCAGCCGAACGTGGCTCGGCCCGAACTCCGGGGGGGCAAGCTCGGTTTCCTCCCACACATCGACTCCGAGGCGGGCGGCTTCTGCAAACAGGAAGGTATCGAAATCCGGACGGTACCAATGGGTGTCGGCGATTGCATCGGAGGGACTGGCGGCCACGAGAAGTTCGCGGCCATGCGATGGATCCGGGGCCCAAGGCTGACCGGCGTCGTGACGATAAAAGGAGAAGCCACGTTTGAGTCCACAGGGAAGGTGGGGATAAGCCGATTGCCAGGAGCCCCATTTGCACAGGGGCTTGAGATGGGGCAGGTCGTACCGTTCGGCGAGTTGCTCCAGCAGGAGATTGGCAATCGGCGTGGACGACTCGCCGATGACAAAACGGGGGTGGCGACCGCGCTCGATCAGCGCCACGCGCAGTCCCAGACGCCGCGCAATCTGGGCGAGGAGGGATCCGGCGAAACCGCCCCCAACGAGGGCGAGATCGAAGTCGGACGACATCGGGGAAGGGTTCGCCAGAAGATCAGCGGACGTTCGCCGGCCCGGGGTTGGTACGACGCGAACCCTTGCTGGAAGGGGTGGAATCGCGTCGCTCCAGCAATTGATCGAAGCGCTCGCGCTGCTCCGGGCTCAGTTCGGCGGCGATCTTTCGTCGCAACTCCCGGATCTCGGACTGGATCCGGGGAACCACTGGCTCCCAATCCGTCCGGATGCGTTCCTCGCTCTCGCGGACCAGACCCCGGATCCGGTCCTTCTGCTCGGGATCGAGTCGGATCTGGTCCTCCAGTCGTCGAAGCGCTTCGAACCTTTGCCAGCCGGGGGGGCGGACGGTGGCCCGCTCGGAGCGCCGGTTGGTGGAGGAACCAGCGGGGGGGCTCACGCCCGTTACGGCCGGCGTCGAAGGGGGCTGAAACGAGGTTGAGAACGGAGGGCGGGGCGAGCGGGGCCGGTTCTGGGATTTGAAGGCCGAGGTGCCAAAGGATCCGGTCAAGACGCCCGCAGTAAACAGGAGCACGGCAGCGCCTGCGATCTTGAGGGTGGCAGTAGGCAGGATCATGGGGCGGGCGGTTCCGCCAGCGGTTCATCCAGTTCCGGCAGATCGCCGAGGACGGCCACCTCCAGGAGATCGGCATCCGCGATGACCAGGGTCTCGATGGGGGGAGCGGAATCATTCGTCTGACCCCAATGCCAGGTCCCGGTCGCCGCAGCAATGGCGAGCGCGCAGAACGCCGCGCGCCAAAGACCAGCGACCCACGCAAGAAAAGGATCTCGAGGCGGGGCGGAACGGATCGCGTGAAGGATGCGTTGTTCGAAGGCGTACGGGACCTGCTCCGACATCGTCTGTTGACGGGCGGCACGGACCAGTTTCTGACGGAGACCTTCGAGCTTCATGACGACAGTGGGCCAGACGCTGGCCGTGGGAATGGGGTTACAGGGGGGAGGACCCTGGGTCAAAGGTACTTTTCGACGCCCATGCGGGTCAGGATGCGTCGCATCTCAGCCCGTGCCCGGAAGGCCCGGACCTTGACCAGCGGCACCGACCATCCCGTGAGGGCGGCGATCTCCTTTACCGGCCGATCTTCGAGTTCCAACAGGGTCAGGATCAGGCGTGAAGCCGGGGCCAGTTGCTCAAAGGCCCGGGCGACGAGGCTGCGCGCGGCGGCGGCGTCAATCCCGGAGGCCTCGGGAGCGGCCGCGTGGTGTTCAAGCCAGTCGGATTCCTCCGGGGAAAGCTGGGTCATCGAATCCTCCCGGTTGCGCTGGTGAGCCCGGAGCGCGTCGTAGCAGACACGCACGGCAATCCGCATGATCCAGTGTTCGAAGGGAGCGTCGCCCCGCCAGGAATCCAGATTCTGGAACACCTTGACGAAGACCTGCTGGACGATGTCCTCGATCTCGTCCTGCCGACGGGCATAACGGCGAGCCGTGGCGAAGAGCCGGGGTTGATAGCGGCAGACCAATTCCTCGAAACGCCCGCTGTCGCCGGCCCGGATGGCGGCGATGACGGAGGCGTCAGAAGGTTCCATGAAGGCGGCGAGGATCTGTTCGGGACCCGGACAAAGCAAACGGGCCATGACCCGTGTGGGTCATGGCCCGATCCTCCTCGGGACCGTGGGGGGTGGGCGGCAGGAGCCGGACCGACCTGGCCGCGGATCACCGAGGACTGGTTGCACTACTCGGCGGTGGTCGCCTTTTCCTTCTTGGGGCGGGGCCCTGCACCGTCCTTGCGTGGGCGCTTGGATCGTTCGGCCTGCTTCTCAAGACGTTCGAGTTGCTTCGTGTCTGCGTCGTTGAGCGTGCCAGCCGCCTTCTTCTCGCGGAGTTCCTTGAGGCGGAGTTCGCGTTTTTCGACGGCGGCCTTGCGGCGCTTCTCGCGTTCTTCCGGAGTCAGCTTCTCCTGTTCGGCGCGACGCTTCTCCGCCGCTTCGCGATTCGGTGGCTTCGGGGCGGCGGGCTTGGCGTCTTCGGCCCGGACGCCGGCGGCACCCACCATCAGGAGGGAGGTCAGCGCGATCAAAATGTGACGTTTCATGGGATATTGGCCTTTCTGGTTCTACGGAGGATGACGACCGCCGTCCCAGGGAGGTTACGTCTGGGATTGCCTGAATTTCCCATGGAACCCAAACGGCACTCGCCTAGTCTGATCCGCATGAGCGACCTGCTCGTCGGCGCCCTGAGTGTCCTGCTCGCTACCAACTCGCCGGCTGCCCTGTCCAATTATGTCGTCGGAAAAGTGGGGGTCTCCCCTTCGGTTCTCGTCGCGTCGCCGGATCCAGCGGACCCGCGCTATGCCGAACTCCGCAAGGTCATGGAGGCCGATGATTCGGCCGATGAAGAGATCGGGCGCTGGCTGAGCGAGCGCCGCGCCATGGATCCAACCGATCTGCGGACGGAATCGGAGCTGGCCTTCCGACGCCGGGTCGAGGTGCGCAACGACGCGGTCCGGGAGCAGTACGTCCAGTTGATCGGGCGCCATCCCCAGTACGTCCCGGCATTGAACGCCTACGCCAGTTTCCTGGCGGAAAGCGGCGACGAAGAAGAGGCCATCGTCCAGCTCGAAAAGGCGTCGGGGCTGAATCCACGGGATCCGGCCGTGTGGAACAACCTCGCCAACCTCTACGGACACATCGGACCGATCCACCGGGCTTTTCCCGCCTACGAAAAGGCGATCGAGCTCAACCCGTACGAGCCCGTTTACCGGTATAATCTGGCCACCGTGGTTTTCCTCTTCCGCAAGGATTCCATGGAATACTACCGGTGCGACGAGCAGACCGTGTTCAATCGCGCCCTCGATCTCTATCGCGAGGTCCGCCGGTTGCGTCCGCACAATTTCCGCTATGCCTTCGATTTCGCCCAGACGTTCTACGGCGTGAAGGCGGCTCCGGCGGAAACCGCCGAGGGACGCAGACAGGCCGATCTGCAATTGGCCGGGGTTGCCCGTGGAGCCTGGCTGGATGCGCTGGCCCTTGCCGACAACGAAGACGATCGCGCCGGCATCTTCCTGCATCTGGCCCGCTGGAACATCCGCACCGGAGAATTCGAGGCGGCCCGCACCAATCTCACCCTGGTGACCAACGAGGTGCACCTCGACATGCGGAAACGACTGGAACGGAATATCGCGGAGAAATCGGCACCCAAGGAAAAGGCCGCAGAGGCGAATTGAGACCGGGAGTCGGGTTCCAATCGAACAGGGGCCAGAAAAAATTGGCGGAGAGGGAGGGATTCGAACCCACGGTAGTGTTTAGCTACTCACGCTTTCCAGGCGTGCGCCTTAAACCACTCAGCCACCTCTCCGCCGTAGGGGGCAGACACTGGGAGAGGAAGGGGCGGGGGCGCAAACCGAATCTTCGAGGGGAAGGAATCGGGGGCGTCCTGATCCTGCCCCCGAGGGTCGAAGTGAATTCCCGGGTGGTCCCAGGCGAGGCCTGGGGGCGAACCGCCTCGAATCGCAGGCGAAACGCGGGGAGCGGGCGGACCGTCCATTCCCACTTTCCACCACGTCCCGATCGCGACCTCACTTTATGAAGTGGGCCCTCCCTCCCGCATCGCGTGGCGGGACTGCTCGGGAGGGCAGGCAGGAAGCAGCGGGCGGGGAGGCCCGCGGCCCGGGCGGAACGTCGGATCAGCGGTTGTTGGCGGTCAAGGCGTGATCGTCGCGGGAGCGGGCGATCTCGTCGTTGGTCAGCGCGTTATAGATGATCCACTGCTCGTTATGGAACGAGCCGTCGGGTCGGAAGGTGAGCTTGGCGAAGAACTTCTTCTCCAGGTCGATGAGGAGTTGCTCGTCCCGGCTGCGGAGGCGATCGAGCACCCGCGGATTGCAGACCACCTTGACCTGGAAGTCCGATTCGTCGCGGGGACGCGCCTTGAGGATGGCGGTGAGCTTGCGCTGGATTTCCACGGACATGGTCTCGGCGGACTTGATGAACCCGCGTCCGCGGCAGTGGACACAGTCTTCGTACAGGGAGGACTGGACCGATTCCGTCTGGCGCTGTCGGGTCATCTCCATGAGGCCGAGTTGGGAGAGGGGCAGGACGTGGGTCTTGGCCTTGTCCCGACGCAGCCCGTCCTTGACCCGCTGATAGACCTGCTGCTGGTCCTTCCGATGCTTCATGTCGATGAAGTCGAGGACGATGATGCCGCCCATGTTGCGCAGGCGCAGTTGGCGGCAGATTTCATCGGCGGCCTCGATGTTCACCTTGAGGATGGCGGAATCGTGGTCCTTGCCGCCCTTGTGCTTGCCGGTGTTGACGTCGATGGCGACGAGCGCCTCGGTTTCGTCGATGACGAGGTAACCGCCGGACTTGAGCTGAACCTGACGGGAGAAGGCCGACTCCAGTTGCCGGGTGATGTTGAACCGGTCGAAGAGGGGTTCGGCCTCGTTGTAGAAGTGGATCTTCTTCACCGACCGCTTGGAGATCCGTTCGATGGCGTCGCGGATGTAGGCAAACTTCGGGTGATTGTCGATGACGATGCGGGTGACGTCCTCGGTGAGGAAGTCGCGCACGGTACGCTCGATGAGATCGGGTTCCTGGAAGGCGCAGGTGGCCAGGGGTTGTTCCTTGATCTTCTGCTGCACGCCGGACCATTCCTCCAGGAGCATGGCGAGATCGCGGATGAAGTAGCGCTTGAGCTTGCCCTCGCCAGCGGTGCGCACGATGACGCCCATGCCGTCCGGAATGGACAGTTCGCGGACGATCTTCTTGAGTCGCTGGCGTTCCTCGTGGCTCTCGATCTTGCGGGAGATGCCGGACTGGTCGGAGTTGGGCAGCAGGACGAGGTAACGTCCGGGCAGGGCGAGGTTGGTGGTGACGCGGGGGCCCTTGGTGCCGATGGCGTCCTTGGTGACCTGGACGATGATCTCGGAGCCGGGCGGGTACAGCCTGGGAACGTCTTTCTGGGTGAACTTGGGCTTTTCCCGACGGCGCACGCGGTCATCGCGTTCGATGATCTCGACGTTGGAATCGAGGGAATTGGGGACGATGTCCCAGTAGTGGAGGAAGGCGTTCTTTTCGAAGCCGATGTCCACGAAGGCGGCCTTGAGGTTGTCTTCGAGGTTCTTGACCTTGCCCTTGAAGATCGAGCCGACCAGGCGCACGTCGTTGGTTCGCTCGACGGTGAATTCCTCCAGGCGTCCGTCTTCCAGGACCGCCACCCGGCTCTCCAGGGGTTCGGCGTTGATGATGACTTCCTTCACCACCTTGGGCTCGGGTTCGATGAGGTCGCGGACCTTGCGGACCACTTCCTT
>JBDNHZ010000133.1:0-4970 GCA_041688515.1 Verrucomicrobiota bacterium | reverse complement strand
GAGCCGAAAGAAACGCAGGAGACGAAAGGGGGACCCACGGTCTTGGCTGCGCCCTGGCTCCTCGGAAAGTTCTGCTTCTTTCGCCGTCTTTTGTTCCCTTCGGCCACTCCTCCAGAAACGGCGTCTCACCACGGCGGAACGTTCAAACACTCCCACGCCATCCGTCGCGAGCGATCGCGGGCAGCTCTGCGGTGGGATTGGTCAACGGCACGATTGAGCCGAAAGAAACGAAGGAGACGAAAGGGGGACCAACGGACTTGGCTGCACACTGACTCCTCGGGAAGTTCTGCTTCTTTCGCCGTCTTTTGTTCCCTTCGGCCACTCCTCCAGGAACGGCGTCCCTTCTGCGGCCGCAGGACGAAATCGCAAACCAGACCAAATTCGTCTGGAAAAGAAATTGACCGCGAGTGGGATGGGAATAGGTTGCTTCAACGAATCCGGACTGGATCAGTCCGGTTTAATTTCGGCTTGGCTCACGATCGACCTCATGCAAATCACCCGCGCAGCAGAATACGGTGTTCTGGGCCTGACGGCCCTGGCCCGTCGTCCCTTGGGTGAAGTGGTAATGATCGAGACGCTCTGCACGGAAGAGGACATCCCGAACAGCTTTCTGGGAAAGATTTTGCAGAGCCTGGCGAAGGCCGGGATCGTGAAGTCGGCGCGGGGTTCGGGTGGCGGGTTCAGCTTGGCGCGGACGCCTGCCGAGATCAGCGCGCTGGAGATCATCGAGGCCATCGAGGGGCCGATCGCACTGCAACGGTGCCTGGACGAGGACATCGGATGCGAGCACAGCGGTGGATGCGCTCTGTGCGCGCTTTTGGCGGTGGCGCAGGAACGGGTGCGCGAGGTTTTCGGTCGGACGAGCTTGGCCGACCTGACCGGTCGCCACATCCCCAACGGGCTGGTGCGACAGGCTCGTTCACGGACGCATGAGTCGCAGGCCACGATCCCGCTCGCCGAATCCCGGGCGACGGCGAGAGCCCCCCTGGCGAGTGGTGTGGATGCGGGAACACTTTAAGAAACGAATTCAGCAAGAAAGAACAGCCATGAGCGATACCTACACTTTGTACAATCCGACGGTGATGGACCATTTCATGAACCCCCGCAACATGGGCGACCTAAGGGACGCCGACGGGGTGGGTGAAGTCGGCGCGGCCGCCTGCGGCGACATCATGAAAATCAGCCTGAAGATCCGGGACGGGAAGATTGAAGACGCCCGTTTCAAGACCTTCGGATGCGGCTCGGCGATTGCCAGTTCCAGCATGGCGACGGAGCTGATCAAGGGCCGCACCATCGAGGAGGCCATGAGCTTCTCGAATCAGGAAGTGGTCAATGCCCTGGGCGGACTGCCTCCGGTGAAGATCCATTGCTCCGTCCTCGCCGAGGAAGCGCTCAAGGCCGCGCTGGAAGACTATGTGAAGCGGCATCCGGAGTTGGCGGAACGCGCCGCCGCCGCCGAGGCCGTCAGCGCCTGATCCGTCACGATTCCGTCCGGGAGCGGGGAATTCCCCCGTTCCCGTCCCTGCCGATCCGATCCCGTCATGCGCCAGGTCTATCTTGATCACCAGTCCGCCACGCCGCTGCTTCCCGAGGCGTTCGAGGCGATGCGGCCGTACTTCACCGAGTACTACGGCAACGCCTCCTCGCTGCATCAGCACGGACTTCGTGTCCGCGATGCGCTGAAGAAAGCGCGGCACCAGATGGCGGCTTTGATCCACGCCGAGTCCGAGGAAGAGATCTTCTTCACTTCGGACGGGACGGAGTCCGCGAACTTGGCGATCAAGGGTGTGGCCTACGCCAACGAGCGGAAGGGCAAACACCTGGTCATCTCGGCGACGGAACATCCGTCGGTGGTGAACTCGGTGGAGTTTCTGGAGAAGCAGGGCTGGACCTGCACCCGCGTCCCGGTGGATCGCGAGGGTCGGGTGGATCTAAACGGGTTGGCCGCGGCGATCACGCCGCAGACGGTGCTGGTGGCGTTGCACCATGTGAATCACGACATCGGGACGATCCAACCGGTGGTGGAAGCGGGCAAGATCTGCGCCCGGGCCGGAGTGCCCCTGTACGTGGATTGCGAGGCGAGCGCCGGTTGGCTTCCGATTGATGTCCGCGAGTTCGGAGCCGCGCTGGTCAGCTTTTCACCGCACCGTTTCTACGGGCCGAAGGGCGTGGGTGTGCTCTACCGCAACAAGCGCGCGCGCATCGTCTCGATCCTGCACGGCGGGGTGCAGGAGGGCGGACGCCGCGCCGGCACGGAGAACATCCCTGCCATCGTGGGTGCCGGAGTGGCGGCGGAAGTGGCCGCACGCGAACTCCCCCAATGGCGCGCCCACACGGCCGTGCTGCAGAAGCGCCTGTGGGCCGGACTGAGCCGGGACGTCCCCTTTATCAAGCTCAATGGGCCGCTCCCCGGACCGGATCGGGTGTCGACCAACATCAACATCTCGACCGAATTCATCGAGGGCGAAGGCCAGTTGTTGCTGTGCGATCTGAACGGGATTGCGGTGGCTTCAGGATCCTCCTGTGTCTCCAAGTCCCTGAAGATCTCCCATGTGCTGTCGGCGATCGGTCTCGACCACGCCCTGGCGCAGGGCAACCTGATCCTGACCCTGGGCAAGGACAATACCGAGGACGACATGGATTATGTCGTGGAGACGTTCGTCCGGATCGTGAACAAGCTCCGCGGCATGTCGCCGATGTGGGAAGAATTTGAGCGCGGAGTGATCGATTCCGTGATCGCGCCGCGCGGGTTCGGCAAGTCATTCAGCGAACATGCCGCGGCGGTTTCGGGCAAGGCGGCGCACTGAGCGTCGGACGAATTTCGCGGGTCCGATCCAACGGAAGTGGCGCATGGGGACTCGTGGAACTCGTCCCTCCAAAACTCGTCCACCGGTTGCCGGGCGGAATCGCGTTCTGAGAAAGCCAATTCCCGACCAAGACTGACGGTTGCGCGCCGGACGACTTAGCCCATCCTCTCCCCTTATGAAGTCAACGAACCTGATTCCGGCGCTCGCTCTGGCGGGCGTGCTCGCCGGCAGCCTCCAGGCCCAGACCCCGGCTGCCGCTGAACTCCGTAAGAAGGCTCTGGAGGTGATCACGCCGATCCCCGCCGCGATGCCGGGCGCGGAGAATGACACGCCGGCATTGGTGGCCCTGGGCAAGAAGCTGTATTTCGAAAAGCGCCTTTCAGGGAACAACCAGCAGTCCTGCAACAGTTGTCATCAGGTCGATGGCGGCAAGGCGGGTGTGGATCATGAACCGACTTCGCCGGGAGCTTTAGGCAAGCGGGGTGGCCGCAATTCGCCCACCACGTTGAACGCCGGGTTCCACCTCGCCCAGTTCTGGGATGGCCGCGCCGAGACGCTGGCCGACCAAGCCAAGGGTCCGATCCTGAACCCGATCGAGATGGGCATGCCCAACGACGTCGATGTGGTCCAGAAGCTCCGTGGGATCTCCGCCTACAAGAAGGCTTTCGCGAAGAACTTCCCCGGCGAAGCCAGCCCGCTCACCTACGACAATCTGGCCAAGGCCATTGCGGCCTTCGAACGTACCCTGGTGACCCGGGATCGGTTCGACGACTTCCTCAAGGGCGACGACAAGGCGCTTTCTGCGGCCGAGCAAAAGGGATTGCACGAATTCCTGACGGTGGGCTGCACCACCTGCCACTACGGGCCGTTGGTCGGTGCCAACAGCTACCGCAAGGTCGGTGCCGTGAATCCTTATTCCAACACCACCGACAAGGGGCGGATTGAGGTCACCAAGGAAGAGGAGGATCTCTTCGTCTTCAAGGTGCCTTCGCTGCGCAACATCGCGCTGACGGCTCCCTACTTCCATGACGGCGCCTCGCGGTCCCTTCCCAATGCCGTCTCGCAGATGGGCTGGATGCAGCTCGGCCAGAAGCTCACCGACGAGCAGGTGACTTCCATCACCACCTTCCTGCGTGCGCTCAACGGAAAGGGCATCAAAGGCAAGGACACCGTCGCCGCCGTCTCGTCTGAATCCCAGGGCCAGCCCGCCATGCCCTGACGCCGGGATCCGGGTTCAACCCCTTCGCCGCGGCGTGTTGCCTCAACCGCCGCGGTCCGTTTTTCAACTCCCCTCATTCCCTTGAATCCCACCCAGGACGCTGTCCTTGCTGCCCTCCGTTCCGTCAAGTACCCCGGTTACTCCCGCGATATCGTCTCCTTTGGTCTCGTCAAGGAGATCCAGGTCGATGGACCCGCGATCGGGGTCCAGATCGAACTGTCTTCCCCCAATCCGGAAGTCGGACGTCAGGTGGCGGATGCAGTCCGGGTCTGCCTGAGGGATTCCTTCCCGGGCCTGGCCGACGCTCACGTGCAGGTGAAGGTGCCCGCCCCCCAGCCCGGGGCGGCACCGGCACCGACCCAGTTCCAGCGCCAACGCGATCCCCGGATCCGGCGTGTCATTGCCATCGCCTCCGGCAAGGGTGGCGTGGGGAAATCGACCTGCTCGGTGAATCTCGCCTGCGCGTTGCGCAGTCTCGGCGCGCGGGTAGGCCTGATGGACGGCGACATCTATGGCCCTTCGATCCCGCTGATGATGGGCATCCAGGAACGGCCCACGGTGGCGGACGACGAGCGCCTGATTCCACCGGAAGGACATGGGGTCAAGTTGATGAGCATGGGATTCCTGCTCGAACCCGATCAGGCGGTCATCTGGCGCGGACCCATGATCCAGAAGACGATCCAGCAGTTTGTCTCCCAGGTGGACTGGGGTGACCTCGACTATCTGTTGGTTGATCTTCCCCCGGGAACCGGCGACGCCCAATTGTCCCTGTGCCAGACGGTGGCGCTGGATGGCGGCGTGGTCATCACCACCCCGCAGGAAGCGTCGGTCGGCGTGGTCCGCAAAGGCATCACGCTGTTCGAGAAGGTGCAGGTCCCCATTCTCGGCATCCTGGAGAACATGAGCTGGTTCATCGCTCCCGATGGCTCCCGTCACTTCCTCTT
>JBDNHZ010000132.1:0-12887 GCA_041688515.1 Verrucomicrobiota bacterium | reverse complement strand
CGTCACCACCACCCAGTACACGATCATGTTGAAGAAGAAGGTGGCGACGAGGACGTACCGCAGGATTTCGCCGAAGGGCTTTTCCGATCCGCGCAGGGGCCCGAGGAGTTGGGCGAGAGAGGTGCGCAGGAGGATCCAGAGCAGGGAAAAGACGGCTCCGGCAACCAGGTGCAGGGCGATCCGAAGACGCCAGTGGCGTCCGGCCAGATTGAAGCGGTGCGCCAGCCAACCCGACGGGAGTGCCAGCAACCCGAACAGGTACCAGTCCGCCAGGGCACCGGTGATGGCAGACGACCACGCCACGGGAGCTCCAACCTTGGCCGAGGTCAGGTAATGCTGCCCTGCGAAGGCCAGACCGATGAGCGTCCAGACGATCAGGTACGCGGGCAGCAGCCAGAAGGACCTGACCGCGCCCCGGGAGAAAGGCATGGGGGAAGGGGACCGTTTCTCACGCCGGGATTCCAGAATCGAATGGAAGGGCCTACGCCAGGCCGCGCCAGCGGCGGAGCAGCCATTCCGTGCTCAGCAGGCCGAGGACGGTCAGGAGCCAGGGCAACTTGTCCCAGAGCGGGTTCCTTTTCAGCTCCTCGGTGGGAGGGGGCAGATGGGCGATGGCCTGACCAAGATGGGCGGGTGGGTTGGTCCCGATATGGTAGGCGGTCCCTCCCGAGGCCCGGGCAATGGCGGCCATGACGTCTGGCCGCGCCCGCAGATCCGACATCTCACGATCGATGACCTCGCTGACGAGGAGTTGTCGGTCGTCCCCAAGGCGGTTGCTGCGGACGGTGGCGACGGCGGTGAGGATATGAGTTCCGATCGACGGCATCGGGATGGAGGCGGTGAAGGTGCGGGAAGCGGCATCGAATCGCGCCTTCGCCACCAGGTTGCTCACCCCGCCGGTTCCCAGGAACAGGCTGACATCGGCCGTCGGCACCTCGCGCTGCACGGCGTCGCGGACCCGCACTGTCGCGGTCACGATGTCGCCGGGGGCGCCATAGCCCTGGGACAGTTCGAGGACGACCGGTTGATTGGTCCGTCCTGATTTGCCGGCGGCGAGCCAGCGCACGGCGTTCACCCAGAAGGAGCGGTAGTAGCGGGAATCGCAGTTGTCTTCACTCAGCACGCGTCCGCCGCGGATGGGTTCGCCCCAGAGCGTTTCGAAGTCGCGTCCCCACGAGCGGGTGGTGTCGGAAGTGAACGCCATGGTTCGGCCGCGTCCGGCTTCCTGTACGGCCAGCAGGATGACCCCGTCGTCGCCCGTGCCGAGCACGGTGGCACCAGGTTTGGCGCGTTCGACGCGGTTGTACCCGTAGAGGGTGGGAAACTTGTCGGTCCAGATCCGTCGGGTGTCGGCGGGGGTGGCACCGATGCTGATGAGGGGATGGGTCCAGGCGTTGGCGGGCACCCGGAGTTGGACCGGTGAAGCCTCGTTGTCGAAGGCCCCTTCCATGGCGAGCGGGATGATCCGGTCGAGAACGGTCTTGTGGTAGCCGCCGCGGCCGAAGGCGGACTTGCCGCCGATCATGACGAAGCCGCCGCCGTGCTGCTCGACGAGGCGGGCGATGGCGTCGAGTTGGTTGGTGTTGAAGGATTCGCGACGGATGTCGCTGTGGATGACGACGTCGTACTGGAGCAACTTCTCCAGCGTGCGGGGAAAGCCTTCGGTTGGATGTTCCACCGGGTAGGCGCGCTCGCCGGTGAGTGGATCCGAGTCAACGGTGTTCAGGTACTGACCGTTGTTGCCGAGTTGCCGGTAGAGGACCCGCACCTTGATGTTGGGATCGGACTGAAGGGCGTCCTTGAGGTACTTCCATTCCGGCACCGGGCTGGACGACTGCTGGGGGGTGCCCTCCATGTAGAGGACGCGCAGGGCCGGATCGACGATCTCGAGTCCGAACTTGCGCTGGTTGTTGGCGGCAAGCCATTCGCCCGGCTGCTGGCTGGCCACGACTTCAAATACCTGGAATCCCTTGCCGCGCGGGGTGAACTCGATCTCGACGGGTTGGTTCGAGCCGTTGAGGCGGACCGTCTTCACCGCCAGCGTGTCGCGGCCACGCCGGATCTGGACGGTGACGTTGGACCCTTTAAAGCCCGGCGACCGCAGGTCGAGCGTGACCCGGGTCGGGGCGTCATTGGCAGCCGAGCGCCGCACCTGGAGTTGTTCAAGGACCACGTCCCGCATCTCGTTCGTTGTACCGGTGGCGAGGGTGTGGACCGGGATGCCGCGGCGTCGGAACTGCCGGGCGACGGTCTCCGGCGACTGAGTGGTGGTCTCGATTCCGTCGGAGAGCAGGACGACGCCCGTGAGGGATTCGTCGCCGGGCGTTGCCAGGAGGGATCCGAGCGCGCCCGCGATGGCCGAGACAGTGCCGGTGGCGTTGAGCGGCGTGTTGTTGGTGGAACGACGGAGGACGTCGCTGAAGACCAGTGGCACGATCTCCACGCCGGCCGGCAGGTCCTTGAGGATGTGTTTGTCGGTCCAGGCGCGTGCCGCGGCGAGGCGTCCACCGGCGGTGTCGGTGGTGGCCATGCTCTGGGAGGCATCCATCACGATCGCGATCCGTGCCTTGTGCGGATGCAACAGGCGTTGGACGTGCTGCGGGTCGAGGAGGCAGACGACCAAGACGGCGATGGCGGTGATGCGAAGCGCGGCGCACACGGTCCGGACCACGGGCCCGCCTCGGCCGCGGGCAAACGCGTAGCTGAGGCTGATGAGCAGCACGGCCGCCGCCCCAAGGCCGCTGAGCCAGGACCAGTCCGGAGGATGGGAAAACTCGGTCATGGCAGGATCACTCGGCGCGACTCAGGCGTTTGAAGTAGTCGGAGATGGGAGCCTCGTAACGGGCGGGTGCCTCTTCCGACGAGACATCGGTGAGGGTGGCGCGCCCTTCGAGGAGTCGTTGCAAGGTGGCGATGGACGATTGAAGTCCGGCACCGCTGTTGGCTCCGGCAGAGCTGGCGGCCCCGGCGTTCTGGGAGCGCATGGCCTTGGCGGCCTGCTCCATCTGGGCGGCGGTCTTCTGGAGGCCCTGCCCGGGGTTATGGCCGGCGCGCTGTCCCTGGGTGGCCACCCGGGCCAACCGTTCAGCCAGAGCCTTCGCCTGTTGGCTGAGTTGCTCCTGCTTCGGAGCGAGCTTGGGCAGGGCAGCCGAGCCAGGGGGATCAGACCGATCAGACCGATCAGACGGACCCGCCTGATCCTTCGGCTCGCCTTTGCCCGGTCCAGGAGCGGGCGTCTGGGCCTGGCCCGGGGTCTCGGCAGACTGGGTAGATGGCTGGCTGGGCTCGGGATGGCGGCCGTCGCCGGGTTGATCGGTTTTCGCCTCGGCATCGGCGGCGGCCTGGGCGGCGGCGGCGAGTTCGGCCTGGGTTTCGGCCATGGCCTGCAATTGTTCGAGAGCCGCTTCGAGTTCCTTCCGGTTGGGATCCTGTTCCTTCTTCTTTTCGATCTCTTCCAGGACCACGCGGACGGTTGGGGGCGGCGGGGGTTGCGGTTCGCCCTCGGCCAGCTTCGGCAGGCGGGTGGGGAGATTCTCGAGTTGGGGCATGGCCCGGATGGTCTGGTAGAGATCCGCGAGGGCACCTTCTTCCGGTGGAAGCGATTCGCGCCGGGCGGCGCGGTCGAGTTCGTTTGCGGCGGTCTCCATCCGGGTCACCGCGGAGTTGATGTGTCCCTGCGCGCCGACGGGAGCGGCGTTCTCCATCAGTGCCGCCTGATATAGCTTGGCGAATTCAAGGGCGTCGCGTTGGCGCAGGGCGAGTTCCTTGAACTTGTCCGCCGGTGCCGTGGCCGCGAGGGCGGCCGTGTCGGCGATGATCTGTTTCTGGAGGGTCAGCAGGTTGACCTTCTCGGATTTGCCCTGGGACTTGGGCTTGGGTCCTTCCTTTCCTTCCTTGTCGGTGACTTCAATGAAGTAGGTGGAGGACCGACCGATCCCGGGCCCGTCGAAGTCGTTGTTGTCGCAAGCCTCGGCGTGGTAGGCGACGAGTTCGTAATCGCGGAGTTGGAGCGGAGCGAGGGCGAGTCGGGCAGCGGCGGTCAGCTTACCATCCTTGAAGGCGCCCAGGTCCACGGCGAGTTCGCGCTCGGGTTCGCCCAGCTTGTGGAAGAGGACCTTCACCGAGGCGATGCCGAAGTCATCCGAGGCGGCCATCTCCAGTGGGACCGTGTTGGTGGCGAGGGCGCGGATGTCCTGGCCGGGTTGGGTGAAGTCGATCTTCGGAGCTTCATCTGGCAGCGCACGGATCAGGTGAATGGAATGGTCGAGGGCGGCGCGGCCCCGGGTGTCCGCGAGGACGAAGCCGTAGGCGTTGTCGTTGGTGACGGTGAGATCGGCCGTCCAGAATTGGTTGGTCAGGTGCCGGAGCGGCAGGACAACGCCGTTGGTGAACCGGAGCGAGGCAGTGCCGAGCGGGACATTGGCCTCGATGCGAAAGACGGCGCGGGTCCCGCGAAGGGTCGTGATGGCCGGGTTCTTCTGTTCGGTGGAAGGCAGCCGGGTGTAGGCGGGGGGCGAAAGGCGGATGGTCAGTTCGCGGATCTCGGGCGGCGTGTAGGCCGTCAGGGTGAATTCGGAGGAAACGGCATCCCCGGCCGTCACCCGCCAGGTCATGGAACCGTTGACCCGGAACACGTGGCGCGCGGAGCGGTCCGCCCCGACGACGATCGGGGCCGATTGCCAGACGTTGGTGCGGTGCTCCCGGTATTGGAACTCGGCGCTCTTCGGGATCCGGCCAGAAAGCTGGTTGGTGAGGGTGATCTCGGTGCCGATGGCAAACTCACCGCTGCCGAGGCTGGGTTCGATCCGGGTCAGACTGGCCTTCGACCACGGCACGGCGGCCCGGAGAAGGGAGGTGAAGGCGCCCGGGGCAAACGTGGCGAACCCGAGGAGGGCGGCCATCAGGCCGGCCAGGGTCAGGCCGGCGGGGACCACCAGGTTCCGGCTGTAGGGGACCGTGCTGACCTTCAGATCGGCAGCGGCCTGTTGCTCCAGGGCGGCGGCGATCTCGGCCTCATACTCCCGGGTGGGTCGTCGTGCTCCGGAGAGATATTCTGCCGCTGTGGAAATTTCGCAGCCGAACTCGGGACGCGACGCCTCCACATCCCGGGCGGCTTCTTCCAGTCGGGTGGTCTGCTGGCGAAGCTTCAGGATCTGCCGCGCGCCGGCGACCAGCACGGCCATCCAGAGCGCGAGGCCGCACCAGCGGGCGAAGAGGGGAAGCGAGATCGCATAGTCGAGGACGGTGAGCCCGAGCAGGACCGCCGCGACGACTCCCAGGGTGGCGACCCATTGCCGGGTCTGTCGGGCGCGATCCTTGTGGCGGACGGCGGACTCGAGCTGTTGCCGGGCGGTTTCCAGGGGAGGCTTCATGACGGGTTCAGGTGTTCGACCGATTGGCGACGACGGTTTCCACCAGCAGGAAGGCGATGGCGCCCAGCAGCAGGAGTCGCCAGTACTCGCGGCGGTTCTGGTCAGGACCAAAGAGGGTGCCGGCAATGCCCGTGTCGGCCACGGACTCCTTCCGGATCAGCGCCTGGGAAAAGTCCAGGGCGCGGACAGCGCTCAGGTCCGATTCGCCCCCGGGAACGTGGGCGGCCAGTTGATGGACCGGCTTTCCCCCGGCGTCGGTGAGCCGGTAGAGGCCGGGTTGGACGACTTCCAGATCCAGTTCTCCGCGGGGGCCAACGACGGCGTTGGTCTCGGCCCCGGAGGGGAGAGCCAGCCGGAGGCGGGTCCCAGGCGGGCCGAGGTTTTCCAGGGTGGTCTCGGTGCCGGTGGTGGCGGCGCTGCCGGTGACCAGAAGACGGTCATCGGTGCGCCCCGCCAGGTAGCGGGCGATGCCGTGGATCCACGGAACGTAAGTTTTGTGTTTGGGCCAGTCGGCCCAGGCGGTGTCGGCGGCGGTGTTGACGAGCAGGACGCGACCGGCCCCGGTCGCGCGACTGATCACGGCGGGGACGCCATCGTCGAACCGGGCCAGGATCTTCGACCCAGCCACGGGTTGAACGGCGAAGCGCTGGGTAAACTCAGGGACGGAAAGGTTGCCGCTGTTGGCCGTGCGGAAGGCGTCGAACACCGCAGTGCCGCGGTCGACTTCGGCAAGACGCCAGGGATTGTCGGCCTCGGTCGATTCCGATTTGAGGATCTGGGCGGGCAGGAGATCCGCAAAGGCGGAGTTGAATCCGGCACTGGTGGCTTCGGGACCGACGAACAGCACCAGCCCCCCTCCGGCGCGGACGAAGCGGGCAAGAGCCTCGCCCAACCCGGCGGGAAGCACGCGTTGGGCAGGAAGAAAGACGACATCGACGGAAAGCCGGGCCGTGGGTTGGTTCGCCGGGGTCGG
This sequence comes from Verrucomicrobiota bacterium, assembly GCA_041688515.1. GTDB lineage: Bacteria > Verrucomicrobiota > Verrucomicrobiia > Limisphaerales > UBA9464 > UBA6176. The sequence continues at coordinate 6,542 of JBDNHZ010000132.1, read as the reverse complement.
TGCCGACCCGGTCACCGGGATGCGGGAGGCGAGTTGGGCGGGATCGACCTTCTCCACCTGGAAACGTCCGGTGCCAGCGTTGGTGGCTCCGAGGAACGGGTCGAGCGCGGCGGTCAGGAAGAACGATTGCTCCTGGAACGAACGCACCCCGCGTCGGCCCTCGGCCACCAGAACGCGGATGGGCGGGGGGACGATGAACGCCAGGTGACGCCGGTCATCGGCGGCGAGTGCGTCCTTGCCGAGGAGGTGGACCTCGGCCTGGTGCCAGCCTTCGCCGAGGGGCGGCAGGACGAGCTCGATGTTGGTCGAGGCACCGGCCTTGAGCTGGAGCGGTCGTGTCCAGAGGGGCTTGTCATCGACCCGGAACTCGGCCTGGCCCGCCATCAAGTCCTCGTCGCCGAGATTGGCGATGGTGGCGAACGGACGGTTGGTGTCGCCGGTGTCGAGTTGGAGGTCGGTGACCGCGATGTTCGGGGTGATGAGTTCACCGACCTGGAGGATTTTCACTTCCAGTCCCGGCGGGATCGGTGCTCCGGAGATCCGGTCAACGGCCGTGCGTTGCAGGTCGCTGACCACGGCGATGGAACGGGTGAACCCGGGAGCACCGGTCGTCAGCAGGCGGGTGGCCTCGCGCAGACCGTCGGCGAGATCGGAGGAGGCGTAGAGCGGTTGCAGACTGTCGAGTTTCGCGGAGATCAAGGCCGGCGGGGCGAAGCCGGAGAGCACCTCGGTCCGCCCGGCGCACGAGATCAGGGCGACCTGGTCGTTGGCGGTGAGGGAGCCGAGCAGTTCGCGGATCTTCTTCCCGGCATTGCTCCAACGGAGACCGGCATCATCGCCGGCCATGAGGCTCATCGATCGATCGAGGACGATGACCATCTGCTGCCGGGTTCGTCCGTCGGCACCGGCTGCTCCCGATGGCAGGAAGGGCCGGGCAAAGGCGAAGATGATGAGGGCGAACACCAGCAGGCGCAGAAGCAGGAGAAGCAGGTTGCGCAGCTTGCGCCGGGACTTGGCCAGGGGCTCCTGCGGGCTGAAGAAGCGCAGCGTGCTGAACGGCATCCGCACCTGACGCCGCTTGAGCAGCAGGTGGATCGCAATCGGAATTCCCAACCCCGCGAGGGCGGTCAGCAGAAGGGCGTTGGCAAAGAGGAAGGGCATGGGTTCCGCCAGTTCAGACTGCCGCGCGTTTCTCCAGGTAGCGGATCAGGGCCGCATCCAGGGGTTGATCGGTCCGCACCTTCTGGTAGTCCGCTTCCAGACGGAGGCACTCCTGTCGGATCCGATCGCAGAAGGACGTCACCCGACGACGGTACTCTTCCCGGAACGCGTCGGCATCGACAACGATCTCCTGATCCGATTCGACGTCCTTCATGATGAACTCCCCTTCGTAGGGAAGATCTTCCTCCTCGGGGGCGAGCAGGTGGAACACGAGGACTTCCTGGCCCTGGCCGTGGAGTTGGCGCAGGAGTTCGATGACGGCGGGTTCGTCGGTGAAGAAATCCGAGATCACCACGACCAGGCCACGACGGACGAAGGTCTGGGTGATGCCGGTGAGATCCTTGCCCAGGGTGGTGGTTCCGCCGGCGGTTGCATTGGCGAGGAGTGCGAAGATCTCCATGGCATGCATCCGCGAGGCCCGGGCCGGAAGCGCCTGCCGGGCATCGGTGCCGAAGAGGATCAGCCCCGGCGCGTCCCGCTGCCGGACCATGAGCTGGGCAAGGACCGCGGCGAGCAGGCGGCCGTAGTGGAATTTGTTGGCTCCGTCCGCCCCGAAATCCATGGAGGCGGAGGTGTCGAGCAAGAGTTGGCAGCGCAGGTTGGTGTCGTCTTCGAACTGCCGGATGTAGAGTTGGTCGGTGCGTGCCCAGACCTTCCAGTCCAGATGCCGCAGGTTGTCGCCCGGGGCGTACTGGCGGTACGAGGAGAACTCGGTGGAGTATCCGAGGAAGGGGCTTCGATGGAGGCCGTCGAGAAATCCCTCCACGATGATGCTCGCCAGCAAGGGCAGATCTTCCGCCGCCGCCAGGGCACGGGCGTCAAGGGCAAGAGTGGAGGGCATCCGGAGGGCGTCGGGGTTTGGGTTTCGGAGGCGGATCAGCGGCCGGCTGGCTTCACGTCCTCCAGCAGGCGGTCGAGCAACGATTCGATCCCGACCTTCTGGGCGCGGGCATTGAAGTTGGGCAGCACGCGATGTCGCAGGACCTGTCGGGCCACATGCCGCACGCCTTCGTGGTCGGCGCAGAGCTTGCCGGTGGAGGCGGCCCGGGCCTTGGCCCCAAGGATCAGGTACTGCGAGGCCCGGGGACTTGCACCCCAGCGGACGAACTCCTTGATGTATGCGGGCGCATCGGATTCGTCCGGGCGGGTGCGGGAGACGAGTTGCACCGCGTAACGGATGACGTCGTCGCTCACCGGCATGGCACGGACCAGCTTCTGGATCTCGATCAGTTCGGGGCCGTTCACTACCGGCGTCAGTTCGGGAACGTCATTGCCCGTGGTGTTGCGCACGACCTGTTCTTCCTCCGCCCGGGTGGGGTAGCCGGTGTTGATGCAGAACATGAATCGGTCGGCCTGCGCCTCGGGCAGGACGTAGGTGCCTTCCTGTTCGATCGGATTCTGCGTGGCGAAGACGTGGAACGGACGGGGAAGGGCGTAGGTCTTGGTCCCGACGGTCACCTGACGTTCCTGCATGGTCTCCAGCATGGCCGCCTGGGTCTTGGGCGGCGTCCGGTTGATTTCATCCGCCAGAACCAGGTTGGCAAACACCGGTCCGGGGATGAACACCGACTTGCGGCGTCCAGTCTCGTGGTCTTCCTCCAGAACGTCGGTGCCCGTGATGTCGCTCGGCATCAGGTCGGGGGTGAACTGGATCCGGGAGAATCCCAGATCGACCGCCCGTCCCAGCGACCGGACCAGCAGCGTCTTGGCGAGGCCTGGCACGCCGGTGATGAGGGTGTGACCGCCGGCAAACAGGGTGAGCAACACGCTCTCGATGACCTCCCGCTGGCCAATGATCACGCGGCCCAATTGATCCACCATTGCCTGTCTTTGCTCGGTGAGTCGTTGGATGGCCTCGACCTGTACCACGGGGTCCGCTGCGGACGCAGGGCGCTGGGGAGGAACGGGGGGAATGCTCATGCTTGAAAGGAAGGGTGAAGCGGATCAGTGGCGGTTTCGACGGCGGAGTTGAGCATCAGATCAATCTCGGAAGTTGAACGCCAAGATGTGAGATGAGACACAAACCATGGAGGAAAGGTTGCCGGGAATCTTGTCATTTCCGGGGCGGAGGATCGCCGGGGTGACATCCGGGTTGGGCACCACGACGGAGTGGGTGTCGAGCGAACACATCCCTCCGCCCCGGCGCCCGGATCACGGTTCCTTCGGGAAATCCACACGCCACAGTCCCCGCACATCACCCACCCGGAACCCCGTCGCACGATCCGCTGGATATCGCCCGGCAATCGCCGCCTGGGTCGCCGGCGCAATCTCGCGTCCAGGTGTCCCGTGGCATTGAAGGCACAGCGGATTCGACAACACGATCGGCGCATAGAACACGATTCCGCCGGTCGCATTCGTCCGCAGGACTGGCGCAGGCACCCACGGAGGCGGGTGGGTCATTGCCTGCAATTCAGCCTGAAAGTGGGCGATGAGCCGGCGCTCCAGTTCATTGGCCGCATTCGCCGGATTGCGCGGGGCATGGGAAACCCGGCGAAGTTCCACCCGGTTTGATCCACCCACCGTCTGTGTCACTTCCAGCGCCCGCGTCGAACAGAACGCAATGGCGTTGGTTGGACCCCCGTTCGCCATTGCCCGCATCAGCTCCCCGCTCAACGTCTGGAACCCCTGGGACGAAATCCGTCGTCCCGCCGACATCGCCAGCGCGGCAGGACCCTCAGCCTGCTGCCGGATCACGCGCAGCAGGGCACGTTCCCCCGGTGCATCCTGCCCAACTTCCCAGATCATCACACCCGCCATCCCCTCGTCGCGCGCATAGGCCGTCTTTCGGGCAATCATCACCGGCCCGTTGAAATACACGCCATCCACTTCATTGATCTCCGGTCCTGGGCTGGAACGTTCGAGGATCTCGCGGTAGGTCGGTGTGCGATCCCGGGCCGTCCGGTGCCGCCCATAGAACGGCAGACCCAGGACAAGCTTCGCCCGCGGCACACCCATCTTCAGAAGCTTCTCCACGTCAGCCCGGGCCCCTTCGAAGGTCGAGTGGGCCCCCGGTTGATCATACGCCATCAACTGGACGAGGTCCGCCGACCGGATCGCCAGCGGTGTCAGCTTCTGCCACCCCGCCACGGTCACGGACACGATCCGCCCGCCCGGAGCCAGAACGGCACGCAGTTCCTCCAGCAACAGCCCGTACCCCTCCTCCTCCTCCGCGTTGGCCGGGTGCTCCCAGTCCAGGTCCAACCCATCCAGCTTCAACTCATCGCACCCCTTCAATGCTGCCGCCGCAAACGCTCGCCGCAGCGCTGGTGTCGTCGAAACCTTTCCGAAGTGACGGGAGCGGCCCCATCCTCCCACAGCCAAGAGCAACCGCACCTTCTCCCGCTCACGCAAGGCCTGCAGCTCAAGCCACGAAATTCCATTCAGCCGCGACCCGTCCAGCCCGCCTTCCGCAGTGGGCTCGCACGAAAACACGATCAGGTCCGTCAACCGGGACGCCGCGACAGCATCGAAATCACCCGCCCGATAGTCCGGCAGGTAACCCACGATCCGAAAGCCCCCTGCTGCCGTCCCGGACGTCACCTGCGTCAGGCCGCGCACGGCAAGGCTGCCCAGCATCAGCAGCAGCCACGCGAATCGCCCACTCCTGTAGGCACGCGAAACCGGAATTCGATCCATTCCATGAGCCTTCCGAAGTTGCTCGCGCGACTCAACCCCGGAAACTGAGCCCATGCGGCGGAGCAGCGTCTTCCTCGGAGGAACGGAGCCGCGCCAGGCTTGCGGGATGGAGTTGGCTGGTGGCGACGGTGTCGGTCGTGTCCTTGGTGCTTCTGTTGCGCGGGCCCCCACCGTCCCGACCCAGCCCGGGCATGGCGGCGGAGGCGGAGATGCGTCTCTCGGCGGAGGCATTTCCGGGCTGAGAAGATCCCAATCTTCGAGGGACCCCTTTCTGTAGGAGCGAGCGCCGCGAGTCCGCGACTCGCTCCCTACCAACAGATCATCCGGCAGTTGTAGTCCGACGCCGCCATCATCTCCGGGGTGAGTTCCTTTTCGCCGAGGGTGAAGTGGGTGTAGCCCGCGTCCCGCAGCATGCGGAGCACGTCCATCGGATGCTTTCCACGGGCGACCAAAGGGGTGCCGTGCAGTTCGAGGAAGAGGACCGGGTGCAGTTCCCGGAGCGTGGCCAGGCCCGATTGGATCACCTCAAACTCGAAGCTCTCGATGTCCATCTTGATGTGCGTCGGGCGGAAGCCCGTCTCCGCCAGGATCGACGCGAGGCTGCGCTTCTTCACGAGGACGGTGTCGCTCCGCTGCTCGCTGGGGACGACGAAGTAGTCTCCCCCGAGCGGGCCGGTGGTGAGCATGGCCAGTTCTCCGTCGGCGTCTCCCACGGCGACATTCATCAGGCGGACGCGATCGGTGAAGCGGTTGACCTGGAGGGTTGCCATGAGGATGGCGGAAGCGCTGGACGATGCCTCAACACAGATCACCCGGGCCTGGGGACCGCCGTAATGGAGGGCTGCCAAGGCGAAGAATCCGTAGTGCGCACCGAGGTCGAGCAGTTGGATGCCCGCGGGACAATGCTGGATGAAGGCATCCAGTTCGCTCGATTGGATCGGATCCCACCGGAACACCTCGAAGTGTTCACGGGCGGTCGGGTGGCAGAGGGGTTTCCAGTCCGGGCGTACATGGGCCGTCGTCGCCCGGCCGAGTCGGAAGAACAGGTGATCCCGGAGGTACCGGAAAGACTTGGCCGGGGCGCGAAGCCAGATGCGGATCGGTCGCGGCACGAGGGCCCGGATAAGAGCGGTGATGTTCACGGGAGAGGGCAGCGGGTCATCGCGACGCGGCGACAGCGACTCCGTTGAACGGGCGGCTTACTGGAAGGGGGGGGAGTCCACGCATCAGGGGGCGAGGTTCCTTGAAGGCCATGGGGCCTTCAATACCAGAAAGCGAAGGCCACATCACCGCTCCGGAGCGGGAGTGGACCCCCACGGCACCTCGCGACCGCGTCGGCTACGGAGCGAGCAGCTTTTGGGCGATCGGAGTGAGGGCGTCGGCGTGGCGCATCATGCCGAGGTCTTTCGGATGGACGCCATTGTAGAGCGGCAGGTACAGGAGGTATTCGCGGGCGACTGGTTTGGAACCCAGATGGAACCGGGTGGTGTTGGTGAGTTGGGCGGACGGGCGACCGTTCTGGACGAATTGCCAAGTCTTCGAGTTTCCCTCGCGGACGTAGAGGTCGAGTCCGCTGACGCCGGTGGCCGGCATGTGCGGCATGGCGAGCGAACCGCCCGTCAGGTCCCAGCGTGCGTCGAGGCGTTCGGCTTTGGTCGTGAAGCGGACGGCGATGCCCGCGGAGG
>JBDNHZ010000131.1:0-26393 GCA_041688515.1 Verrucomicrobiota bacterium | reverse complement strand
GCGACCGAACTCGGCCAGATCCTTCACAATGCCCCGTCGTTGCAAAAACAAGCTCCGCATGACGGCGCGATGCGCTCCGAAATACACCTGCTCGCCAATCTCGAAAGGATACGAGCACCCCATCCCCTCAGCCACGAGCACGTACCGCCCCGGCTCTTTGAAGTCGCTGAAGTCGAGCGCATACACATCGGCCCGCGTCCAGTTGTCGTGCGACGGATCTTTCGCGGTGCGGGCCTTCTGCAACTGCAACCCGCGATAGGTTTTGCGCACCGCACCGTCGCGGGTATCGCAGAGATGGAAGACGCCGTTCGTGAAGCGGCTGAGATCCAACGCGCCGTTGAGATGCGGTGGCGTATTGAGCGTGCCCAGCCACTGCGAGAAGTAGGCGAATTTCGGTGCGTCGGGCGGAAACCCCACCTGGCTGACGTGAATAGCCGGACTGCGCAACCGCTTCTCATCGAAGGTTAACGTGGATTGGTTCAAGTTCTCCGCCAGGTCGCCGACGTGGATGGAGTAAGATTTGCCCGAACGGAGCGGCGCCGGCAGCACCGCATAGACCCAGTATTCCCGCAGGAAGGGCGGCTTCTTGAAAGGGCTGTTGAACTCCGTGCCCTTGGCCTTGTAACCCACGGTGACAGGACTCTTCCCATCACCAAATGCCGGGTCGTTTGAACTGGTAATCCGATACCGTGCTGCGTCGCCAATGACCAACGGTTCAATCAACTGGCCGAAATCAACCCGGTTCTCTGTTTGCGGCTCGAAGGTGCCGTCCGGGCGCACACCGTTGTAGTCAATGTGCCCCTCCCGGAAGTGCAGCATGATGATTTCGTCCGTCACCGGCAGCACGCGAAGCAAATCAGCCGCAGAGAGAGACAACATGGCGAGCAGGGCCGGGAGTATGCTGGCGAGCAAGCGCACACTGGAACACGCGGAAGGGTGATTTAGCAGATTCATCGGGTGACTTGTTGGTGGTGATGTGCAGCGGCGAGGCTCGCCGTGAGGCTGGTTCGCAGGAGTCCGGCGATCAGCCAAGGAAGGATTGGATGGGTCATTTTTCGGCCAGTGGAATCATCCATTCCACATCATTCCAGTAGTTGTGGGGCCCCTCCTTACCCTCCTGGGTGAGCAGGAGGGATGCGCGGAAGATGGGTTTGTATTTCACGGATTGAGTGCGCCGGCCATCACTTCGCCTCCAGCACCCAATCGGCGTCGCCGGCAGCGTTCTGACCGGGCGGAGTCAATTCGCGCGAACCCGTGTTCGGGAACGGTGAGCCTTCGATGGCCTTCAACTCGGCACTGGTCGGGTCAAACCAGCGCGTCCTCAAAGGCCCGCGCATTTTGGCGAGATCCACGGTCACGGCCTGTCCCTTGGCGGCGAAGGCAAAGGCACAACGTCGGTCCGCCGTGGCCGCCGCCGAGGTCGCATTGCTAACGAGGTGGGTGACGGGCGCGAGTTGATACCACGGCAGTGTGAGCAGGAATTGCTTCGCTCGGGCGATTTGCGTCGGACCGGGCAGGTTCATCGCTTCGCGCCACGGCGTGCCGCCCCAGTCGTTTCCGGAGGGTGATTTGCCGAAGCGTTGGTCCGGCAGGTTGACCTGCCAGACGCCGTTGACGCCGTAGGTGTGGCCAGCGGACCCGCTGTTCAGCAGGTGCGCCCAGAAGGCCTCGCGCGCTTCTTTCGCGTGCAGCATGGGTTTGATTTTCAATGCTTCGTAGCGCGATTCGCCGGAGATAACCGGCACCATCGGCGGTCGGTTCCATGCGGTCAGGGCCTTGGCGGCGTGCGATTCAGTGGGGCTGCCGTGGCCGGTCTACTGCATCTCAAAGTCGAGCAACGTGGCATCAAGAATTTCGACGCGCGCGTTGCTTCGCGGATGCGTGGTGATGAGCCGATGGAACGGGTCGGTGGCTCGGATGGAGCGGGTGACCTCGGTCCATTCGCGGCAGAGTTGGTGCGTCTCGGCTTCTTTGTTGCCGGAGTTATACCACGGCATCGCCTGTTCTCCGGATACACACCACACCACGGGCAGCGCGCCCCAGCGGGCAATGAGATAGCGCCAGTGCTGCTTCATTTTTTCGGTGCCCAACCACGGCAGGTGATAACCCCAGCAGCCCAGGATGCACGGAGTCAGACTTTGTTCGACCAGATACTGGACCCGATGGTCTGCCGCGTCGAAGTATTCGGGTCGGATGTTAGCGTAAATTTTTTCCCAGGGATGCCCACCATCGCCGAGGCCACGTTCGTCAAAGGCCGGCATGTCGGGATAAAGCCCGGCGACCAGTTGGATGACCGTGAATCCCTTGTCGCACCGATTGTTTACGAGTTCCTGTAAATCCGCCGGCCAAGTGAGGCGTTTGGCCACGCCCATCCACCAAGTGTCGCCCATCCAGAAGAACGGCGTGCCGTCGGCGTAGGCGAAATGGCAGCGATCATCTGCGACCTGCACCGCACCGTGTCGGAACAGTGGATTCGCGCCGGTGTAGCGTTTGATCTCGATCTCGGCCATCCAGGAGCTTGAGTACGCCCCGGGTGGATCGAAAGGGCCTTCTGCCTTTGCGGCTTGTCCAAACACCAGCAGCAGACACACGACTTGTAGCAAGGTGCTGGTGAGAAATGATCCTTTCATTGAATCAACGAGAAGTTTGTTGGCAGCAACTTCAGCGCATCGACGCCCGAGCGCAGCTTGCCGTCCTTCTCGGTTTCATTTTCCACGCGCTGCCACTCAGGATCCTGGTGAAATTTGCTGATGGAGTTCTTGATCGACTCCACACTTTGACCGGCGAGCAGGCAGACGAACTGATCGTGGCCGTCCGGGTCCTTCTTCTCTGCAACCCACCAACCGACGCTGTGCAGGCCGTGCCGTTCGTAGATGGGAACCGCATGATCCCGCCAGCGAGCGCGGAAGGCATCGAGCTTACCGGGCAGCACGGAGTAGACTCGAAGGTCGAAGGCGCGTGGCTTCACAGACGCCGCGAAATCAAACTTCGCCGTCGCATCCACCGCGAGAGGAAGTGCCACGATCCTATCCACCGTCTTTCCATGCTTCTGGTTTGAGACCGCGTAACCCTTTTGAAATTCCGGGTCCGCGCCAAAGATCTTCTCCTGGTTCTGCAACTCCTCCTTGCTCGCTGCCGCCATCAGATAGGCGAACGTCCCGCTGTTCGTGGTGCCGGGCGCGCTCCAGTAGCCCACGGTCTGAATCCCGTGCCTTCGGCGCACTGGCTCGACGGTATCGCGGAAACGTTCCATGACGCCGTCCAACTTGTTCGAGGTGACGGTGTAGAGGCGCAGTTCGAAGTAGTGGGGAACCGCTGGCGTCTCTGCCCGGGCGGCGGTGGCCAGAATGAAGGCAACCCAGGCGATTCGGAACACGTGGATCATGGTTTGACGTGCGGGCGGTGAGGAGTCGAAGCCTGGCTGTCTGCGTCCTCCAGCAGCAGCACCCAGTCGCCATTACCAGGTGGTTCGAAGTCGTGGCGCTTCTTCCCGCTGATGCTGCCAGCGGAGGTGGTCTCGCCGGTGCGTGGGTTGAACCAACGGGCGTTCACCGTGGCACCGGAGATCTTGCTGAGGTCCATGGTCAGCGTGCGTTGCGTCGGCAGGTAGCTGAGTGAAAAGGAACCGTCATGGGCCAGCGCGGTGACGGCGTAGTCGTTCGTGCCGAACGCGCCCCGCCCCGCGACGGCGACGACGTTGTTGACGTCCGGCATCAGGTTCCACCACGGACGACTTTCGAGGATCGCGCGGAGGTGTTTCAGGCTGTTTGCACCGGGTAGTTCGAGCAACTCACGCCAGTGGGCCGGCATGTTCCAGTTGGGCGATCCGTAGGCGTGGCCGAAGCCACCGCCGAGGACGCACCAGTAGGCCTGCTTGCGCGCCTGCAGCGCGCTGCCCCAGTCGCCGTGCTCGCCTTCATAGGTTGATTCGCCGAGGAAGAACGGGCGCACCGGGATCTTCGCGAACTCCGCGTGGCTCACTTCGTAGATGTCCGGCTGGTTCTTGTTCCACGCCTTGTTGAAGCCGCGGAAGTAGCTGTAAACCGTCGAGACATTGAGCCAGCCCTCGTCGGCGGGCCAGACGTCGGTGCTCGAATGGGTGGAGGCCGCGTGATACGTGATGAGCTGATGCGGCGCGGTATCCTTCAGACCAAGACCGAGTGCGCGAATCTCCGCTCGGGCGTTGTTCGGATCGTTGTCGCCTCCGAGGAGCCACATCACATTGCCAAAGCGGCCGTAGCGCTTTCCCAGCCAGCGACCGAACTCCTGTGATTTTTTGGTGCCGTTGGCATTGAGCGGTTTGAGTGCGCCGTCCTTTTCCTTGCCCGCCCAACCTTCGCCGCAGCAGCCGGACCAAGCGGGAGCGACCGCGAGCAACATCCCCTGCCGCTGCGCCTCAGCGACAACGCGGTCCACCTGGGTGAAGTATTTCTCATTCGGTTGCGCAAAATCCTGCTCCGGCGGCGTGCCCGCGAAAGGCGTCGCGCCAGCCAGATTCGTCATGCCGAGGAAACCGGTGAGCATGATCTGGAGCGCGGTGAAGCCCTGTTCCTTGCGCCGCGCAATATAGTCCTTCGCCTCTGTTTCCGTGAGCTTGGTGAAGAGCATCCACGGCGTGTCGGCCTGGTAAAGGAACGGTGTGCCGGCTTGATCGACGAGATGGCGCCGGTTTGCGCTGAGTTTCAGCGGGAAACTTGGTTCAGCGGTCAGGCTTCTGAACGAGCCCGCGGAGGACAGCAGCAGGATGGCGAGAAACAGGCGCATGGAAGCTCTAGTTCTTACTTCGGTTGCAGGGAGTCGGATCGTTCCTGGCGGCGTCATCCAGGACGAGCACCCAGTCCATCATCTTGCCGAGGTCCGGCGGCGTGAACTCACGTTCGCCTGTTTTCTCATCGGCACCGATGGCTTTCGCCATGCCGTCGCGCGGATTGAACCCCCACGCATACACCTTCGGCCCCTGGATCACCTGCACGTAAACCATGGCGCAGGGGCCCTCCATGTCCCGCGTGGCCGCGAAACGGTAGCGCCCGACTCCCGGGACGCGGGTCGCCACGCGATCGATGACGACACCCAGGTTCAACGAAGCAAAAGCACGGACCGGAATCACCGCATCAATCTGTCGACTGCCCATCCGATCGAATAGGACAACCCTGCAAAAAGTTTGGACGAATCTCACCTCACCAAGCCCCTCCAATATTTCTTGGGAGTCTGGCCAAAGGCACGTTTGAAGCGCTTGTCGAAGTAGCTCTGATCCGAGAATCCGGTCGCCGCGGAAATATCCGCGCGACGGTCTGGCTGGACTCGTGGAGCATTCGCGCGGCATTCGCCAGACGGACGCCGCTCAACCTTCGAGTATAACGGCGTGACAAGGCTGTCGGCTTTTTTGGGGGTTAACCCACCTTGCCGGCCCGTTCCGACGGAAGGTAGGATCCCTCCCGATGAATTTCAGAAACGGAACGCTCATCGGTCTGCTGAGTCTGCTCACAGCCGGGTGCGCCAGTGGACCGACGGACAAAGTTGAACGCGGCCGGCAGGGGACCATTGCCTATCAGGTGAAGATCGACTCCACCGATCCCGGCGCCCGCGTGGAGGTCAACCACGACTTCGTCGGGGTCACGCCCGTCGAGATCAAGGTCTGGGGTGACCGCGACGGGACCTTCCACAATTTTGGGTCCGCCGACTTCATCATTCGGGTGCATCCGGTGAAGGAGGGCCAGAGCATCCAGACCAAAGTGTTCCGAACCGGGGGTTGGTTCGCCCGGGAAGACCGGGTTCCGCAACACCTCTTCTTCGACCTCCACCAAAAGACCCTTGGCGGCTTCATCGTCGATCCCGAGCATCCTCGCTACTGATTGCCGGCCGGTATGGATCCGTCGCGCCGGCGTCGAGCACCTTGGCGATGTTCGGGGGGTCCATCATCGCCAGCGCCTGGCGTTCCGCCTCGAACCGGGCCACGACGGACTTGGTGTCCATGCCCAGCTTGATGACCTTGAGCGCGACGCGACGGCGGACGGATTGCGGGAACCCGGAACTCCGAACTGGGATCCGGCCTCTCTCCTTCCTTACACTCGGCTCATGTTCCGACCGTGCATCGACCTGCGGAATGGGCGCGTCGTCCAGATCGTGGGCGGATCGCTCACCGATTCCGGCGAAGGCGTCCAAACCCACTTTGAAGCGGCGCAGCCGCCCGCGTGGTTCGCACGTCGCTATCGCGACGACGGACTCCGGGGCGGTCATGTCATCGCGCTGGGTTCTGGGAATGACGCGGCGGCTCGGGACGCCCTGGCAGCCTGGCCGGGCGGTCTTCAATATGGCGGCGGCGTCAATTCCACCAACGCCCAGGTCTGGCTCGATGCGGGTGCGTCGCACGTCATCGTCACTTCCTGGGTATTCCGGGACGGTCAGGTGGATTGGGCGCGCCTGAGGGAACTCACGGACGGAATCGGACGCGAGCGTCTGGTCCTCGACCTGAGTTGCCGGGTTCGCGACGGCGCTTACTGGGTCGTCACCGATCGGTGGCAAAAGTTCACCGAGGTCCAGCTCGGTCCCGAGACTTTCGCGCGCCTGGCTGATTTCTGCGCCGAGTTCCTCGTCCACGCCGTCGATGTGGAAGGCCTGTGCCGGGGAATCGACGAAGAACTCGTGGCGCGCCTGGCCGACGGATCTTCGCTGCCCGCGACCTACGCCGGCGGGGCCCGCTCCCTCGACGACCTCGCCCGCGTCGAGCAGATCGGCCGCGGCCGAGTGGATCTGACCATCGGCAGCGCACTGGATCTCTTCGGAGGATCCGGCGTGCGGTACGCCGATTGCGTGGAGTTCAATCGCACGCTGCGGGCGGGGGGGTGACACGCGTCCCTCCCGGGACCGCGGGCGTCCTCGCCCGCCAGCGTTCTCCCTGTCCCCCGAGCGGCTGGGCCTTCATCCCGGCGGGATAGACGGACGCCCTCGAACGATCCGCGTCTGCGATTGCACCTCCGGGGGGAGATTCCTACTCTGCGCGTCATGTCGAAGCCGGCGCTGGGTAGAGGGCTGGGTGCGTTGCTCGGCGGCGGCGGACGTTCTTCCGCACCGCCGCCGGCCGCCTTGGCGCCTGTCTCGAATTCTCCTGCACCTCCGCTCCCGGCGGGCGGGATCCGCACCGTCCCTCTGGACCGGATCATCGCCAGCCCGTTGCAACCGAGGCGGGATTTCACGGAAGAATCCCTGCGGGAACTGGCGGATTCCATTCGGGAACAGGGCATCATCCAGCCCCTGGTGGTGCGTGCGGTGGGCGACCGTCTGGAACTGATTGCCTGAGAGCGCCGGTGGCGGGCGTCGCGGTTGGCCGGAATTTCTGAAGTCCCGGTGATCGAACGGGTGGCCACGGATCGCGAGGTCCTGGAACTGGCCCTGATCGAGAATCTCCAGCGCGAGAACCTCAATCCGCTGGAGGAGGCGTCCGGCTACGCCCAGCTCCAGACGCAGTTCGAGCTCACCCAGGAACAGGTCGCACAGAAGGTCGGACGCAGCCGGGTCGCGGTGACCAACGCCCTGCGCCTGCTCAAATTGGCGCCGCCGCTGTTGGAATCACTGCGCACAGGCCAACTTTCAGTGGGGCACGCCAAGGTGTTGCTCGGTCTCGCGGATCCGGCCTTGCAGGTCACCGCGGCCGAGCAGGTGCGGCAACGCGGCCTGAGCGTCCGTCAGACCGAGGAACTGGTCACCCAACTGCTCACGGCGAAGCCGGTCACGCCCAACCCGGGCGCGGCTCCGGTTTCCCAGACCCGCGATCCCCACGTGCTGGATGTGGAGAACCGTCTTCGCGAACGCCTGGCCACCAAGGTTGGGCTCCGCTACCGCGCCGGCCGCGGTGCCATCGAGATCCGTTTCGGCTCCGACGACGAACTGAACCGGGTCCTCGACCTTCTCGGGATCCAGATCGACTGATTTTCCAACCCACCCCACTTCGCTCCGCGCATGCTCAACTCGCAGGAATTCCGCACTTCAACCGCCGACCGACTGGACGCCGTCTCGGGCAAGGTCCCCCAGCTCAGTGCCTTCGTCGGGCTCGACGGTTTCGTCGATGAGATCCTCCACGTCGTGGACAAGCGCTACGACGCCGAGACGTTCGACCGGGTTCGGACGATTGCCGCCTTTGGCGAACGTCTGGCCGCCGCGGCCGGTCATTCGACGAATGTCGAACTGGTCCATGTCATGACCAAACTCGGGGGCAACGGCCCGATCATGGCCAATGCGCTGGCGAGTTTTGGTCTTCGGGTCAGCTACCTGGGAGCGCTGGGCTACCCGGCCATTCACCCCATCTTCGAATCCTTCAGCCGTCGCGCCGACGTCGCCTCGGTGTGCGGTCCCGGCCTGACGGACGCGCTCGAATTCGACGACGGCAAGATCATGGTCGGAAAGCACTACACGTTGAAGGAGATCACCTGGAGCAACCTGTGCACCCGCTACGGCAAGGATCAGTTCGCGCTCAAGTTTGCCAGTGCCGACCTGGTTGGGTTCGTGAACTGGACCATGCTTCCCTTCATGTCGGACATCTGGGCGGCCATCCAGTCCGACCTGCTCCCTGGCCTGCTGGGTGAGCGCCGCAAGATCTTCTTCGACCTGGCCGATCCCGAGAAACGCACGCCTTCAGACATCCAGCGGGCGCTGGAATTGATCGTCCGGTTCCAGTCCCGGTTCGATGTCATCCTCGGGCTCAACGAGAAGGAAGCGTACGAGATCGCCCGGGTACTGGGGCTCGATGCATCGCCCCGGGACTGGCAGGGCTTGGCCCAACTGGCGGTGGAAATCCAGAAACGCGTGGCCGTGGAGACGCTGGTCGTCCACCCGGTCGCCTACGCGCTCACGGTTTCCAACGGGGCCGTCGATGTGGTCGAAGGTTCTGTCTGCGCCAAACCGACGATTACCACCGGCGCGGGCGACCACTTCAACAGCGGCTTCTGCCTCGGCCGGTTGCTGGGGTTGTCCAATGCCGATTCGCTGCTCTGCGGCGTGGCCACCAGCGGACACTACGTCCGCACCGCCGAGAGTCCCCGCGTCACGGATCTCGCCCAGTTCATGCGCCGCTGGCCCACCGAGTAAGCCTCTCCTCCCATGGTCCTTCCCGTCGTCAAGTACGGTCATCCCGCCCTCCGACACAAGGGCGCGCGCATTCCGTCGATCACCCCCGACGTTCAGCAACTGGTCACCGACATGTTCGAGACCATGCGCCACGCCCATGGTGTAGGGCTTGCCGCCCAGCAGGTCGCCCAAGCCCTTCAACTTGCGGTCATTGATGTCCGGGGGGTCACCGACCGCCCTTCACAACTCTGGATCGACGGACACCCGGCGAGCGTGGACGCGTTCATGCCATTGGTCCTGATCAACCCCGTGGTGACGCCGACGGGCAGTCGTGTTCGTGGACCCGAAGGCTGCCTGAGTTTCCCGGAGATTTATGGCGAGATTGAGCGGCAGGGGGAAGTCGAGGTGTCCGCCTGGAACGAACGCGGGGAGGAATACCGCTTCAAGGCGGGGGGTCTGCTCGCCCGCGCCGTCCAGCATGAGGTCGATCACCTCAACGGCATCCTGTTCATCGACCGGATGGACAGTGCCATCCGCGCCGACGTCAAACCGGACGTCGACACCCTGCTTGCCGAGACCAAGGCGGCGTTGGGGCGAAGGTGAGGCTGAAGGCGCAGGTCCTGGCGGGGATGCCGGCACCCCCGTTGTTTCACCACGTCGATCGGGCTCCGCTCTCCGGACCCAGGTTCTCGCGGCACCGAATGAAATCCGAGATCAGTCGGACGTGGAGTAGATCCTTGTCCCGGCCGATGGCCTGTCTACTGGCCTGGATGCGCGTGAGGTCCAGCACAGGTCCTTCCCACCCACGCAATCGTAGGAGACGGGCATGCTTGAGTTCGGATCGAACGAATGCAACCCGGTGACCTGATAGACGAAATTGACCGGGGTTCCGTCCTCCAGATACACGACGGTATTGGCCGCGATCACCGCGCCCGCGGATTGAGCGATGTTCTGAACCCGCATGTAATGGCGGGGCGGTAGATCGACCCAGACTTCGACGTCGATCGTCGCTCCCATGACTCCCTGAGCGATCGCGGCCGACATGCCGATCATCATGCACCGGATTCCGTCGGCTTCGAGGGCTTCCAAAAGCCGTTTGAACGCATCTGGCGGGCCCACAACGCCCATCGTTCGTCGGAACTTGCCGCCAACCCGAGCGCGTGGAGGGACTTTTCGCCGTCGTCCATCCCGGGCAGTTGCCGCAATCGGCCCAGCATCAGGGCGGCCCTTTCCGGCAGCGGGCGAGGCTTTCTTGGGGAGCTTTTTTCATCCACCTGAGACGGAGGCTAGGCGTCTGCAACCGGGCGATCAATCTTCGCTGCACCCCGTCACCGAGGTCCAGGCAGGAACCAGAAGACCACGATGGCCACCGCGGTCGGCCAGAGCGCGCCGAGGAACAGGCGGAGCGGGCTGATCCCTTCGCCCTCGAACACTCTTGAATCGTGGAGGATTCCCGCGCCAGCCGGGTTCGGGGCGTTGGCGATGACGGTCAGACCGCCGCCGGTCACGGCCCCTGCAACCAAGGCGTACTTGAGAGGATCGCTGATGCCTTCGACGAGGGAACCGAGGTAGGTAAGGGCGGCGTTGTCGGTGATCGCCGTCAGGCCAATGGCACCGAAGAAGAGAGCGTCGCCCCCCAGAGACTGGATCAAGGGTTTCAGCCAGTATTCCTGGAGCGACCCTAGGGTCACCAATCCCGAGAGGAAGAAACCGACCAGCAAACCTTCCTTTAGCTTGAGGGAATCCTGGTACTCATGGGTGGCCTTCACCATCCCAAGGAACATCATGAAGATGCCGAAGCAGACGTCCGGGTAGTGGGCAAACACGACGACCAACGCCAGCGACACGAGATGCAACCCGGTAAGCCAGGCTGGAATCGGGCGTGGGTCTGCGGTCATGACCGGAAGCGTCGCGAGCTCTTTCCGGAACCAGAAAACCACCGCTGCCGTACTGACGATGCAGGCGATGATCGCGCGCCACCCGTAGTGCTGGAACATGTGGGCGACTCCCCAGTTCCACTTCGCTGCCACCATCAACACCGGCGGTGCCGCGAAATGGGTGAGCACGCCCCCGATCGAGACGTTGACGAACAGCAGTCCGAGCGTGGCATAGGCAAGTTTGAGCGTAATGCCCGAGTTGAAATAGCGCCGCTTCAGCACCATCGCCAACAACGTCATGGCCGCTGGTTCGGTGATGAAACTTCCCAGCAAGGGCCCGACGGACAACGCCGCCGCGAAGAATGCCATCGCAGGAGGGAGCGGGAGCACCGCGGCCACCCGCCCGATCAACCCTTCCGCGAGGCGCACGACCGGGCGCGTCGCCGCCACCACCATGATCACCAGGACGAACTTGGGTTCCTTGTAGTCGAGTCCCTCGATGTACTCCACCGCCGCGTGCATCGACCCCGTCAACACCATGATGCCGGCAAACAGGGCCGCTGCCCAAACGCCGAACACCACCTCGGTCTCCGCCATGAAATGCAGCACGTTTTCAGGGATGGAACCTTCCGGATACTGGTGTGCCCAATGGGCAAACCGCTTCACCAGAAACGTGTGCAGCACCGCGAGGGCGAAGAGCACCGTCGCGAGGATTTCAACCGCGGTAGGCGACATGAGCCGATTGCTTTAACGGATGGAGGGGCCGGTGGAAAGAATCGATCCCTGCCAACAAAAGGAGGACCCACCCCTGAGCAGCTCAGTGCGTAAAGCCGCGTTCGGATTCGGGCAGCGGTTGGCCTTTGGTCTCGGGCGCAAAGGGCAAGGCGATCAATCCCACAAAGTAAATCGCGCACATGGTGATGCCGGCGAACCGGAGGGGTTCGGCGGTGTCCTTGTAAACCACGCCGGACAACACCCCGAGCGCCGCCGGACCGGCGGCGGCAACAAAGCGTCCCACGTTGTAACAGAAGCTGGTGCCCGTGCTGCGCAACCGGGTGGGGAACAGTTCGGGGAAATAGATGGCGTAGCCGCCAAAGAGCGAGAGCGTGGCGAAGCCCATGATCGGGACAAAGATGAAGATGTCCTTGAAATCCCGCAGGAACCAGAAGGTCGCCGCCGTCGCCAACATCGCCGAGACCAGACTGATTCCGAACGCCGGCTTTCTCCCAATGCGCTGGGACAACAGGCCGAAGCCATAAATCCCAAAGAAGGCACTGAAGTTCTGGACCATCGAACTGATGCCGGTCCAGCGGGTCAACTGGGACGGAATGAACATCGGGTCCACGCCCTTGGCCAGCATCCTGGCCTTGAGGGTTCCCTGCGAGACGATCTGCTGGAGTTCGACCGTGGAGATCCCCAGGGCTTCGGCCGTCAGCTTCTTCTCGAGCACGCCGCGGACGAGGTCCGCACTGAAAAACGCGATCCCCCAGACCCCGATCACCCCGCTGAGCGCCAGCAGGAGACCGGTGACGGCACGCCCCCGGTATCGGGTGTCCCCGCCCCCGCCGTAGATGCACCAGATGCCACACCCCAAGGCAACAAACCCGATGGCCACCACTGTCATCTTCAATTGGGAGAACCCGGGGAGAACCATGTTCTTCGACCAGGCGTCCGGACCCAGAAAGGCCAGCAGGACCCCCGTGAACAACGTCACGCCGGCCAGAGTCGCCGGCAGTTTCCAATTCGGGTTCCCGAACAGTTCGCCGTAGTCCCCCATCTTCTTGGCCAACGCCGGATTCTGCCGCGCCGCCAGCCAGGGCTCCGGCTCCTTCAATCCGCGGCGGACGAAGATGACGATCAGGGCGGGCAATGCGCCGGCGATGAACTTCCAGCGCCAAGGTGCCCAACCGGCCAACTGGTTCCCCTGTTCCAGCACGCTGAGGGAAATCCCGATGAAGGCCGCGGTCATGTTGCCGACCGTCGAGAGCGCCTGGAGAAGACCCAGCGCATAGGGACGCGCCCGCTCGGGCATCACCTCGGCGACCAGCGCCACGCCGACGGCGAATTCGCCGCCTACCCCCAACCCGGTCAGGAACCGGTAGAGGGCGAAATCCCAGAACTGGGTGGCGAAGGCACTCAGCCCCGTACAACCCGAGTAGAGGACAATCGTCAGGAGCATGGTCTTGGCCCGGCCCCATCGATCTCCCAGAACGCCGAAGATCAGTCCGCCCGTCGCCCAGCCCAGCATGAAGATCGCAGTGGCGTACCCGCCATACTCGCCAATCTCGCCAGGGGTCGCCGCACGCCCGAAACCGACCGCCAGCAACTCCTTCATCGCCGGAGCCCGCGCCAGCACGAACAACTGCTGGTCCATGCAGTCCAGCAACCAACCAAGGGCCGCCACCGTGAGGACGAACCATTGGTAGCGATTCAGCAATCGCCACCACTGAAACCCCGCCCCGTCCGTCGCGTGATTCGCCATGCTCATGGAATTCCCAACAGCATGTCGCACCCCGCCCCGGCGACCCAAGCGAAACCTTTGGGAGCGCCGTTCAACGGGTGCGCATCCTGACAGGGCTCCCGCCCGACCAGAATGTGCGCCTCGTTATACCTCGGCACCTACCCGTAGGAGACGACGTCAGGAGACTCTGACTTCCATTGGAACGTACCCAGGCCCACGCACGTTCCCCGCCCGACGGGCCCAGCTTCTTCATGATCGCTTCAGGTTCAATGATGCATCCTGCCCACATGACGACCACGAAACGTCTCCCTGACGCCACTCCTCGCTGCGCAGTCACAATGGCGGGCTTGCCTGTGGCGCCGCCAGGACCCGTCCTTCGCAGCCTGCACGGAACCCACTCACGCCTGCGGGTCGCCTTGCTCGGACTGGCCCTGGCGTGGGCCTCGCCCCAGGCCGCTCAGGAGCTTCCCGCCCGACGCGAGGATTTCCTCCAGTCCAACCGGATCTGGGAGATCCATCTCCATCTGACGCCCGCGGACTGGAAGTCCATGGAACCCGCCCAGAACCCGCCGAGGACCGGAGGGCGTGAACAGGCGCCCCCACAGCAGGGGCGACCCAATGGTCCACAGGGATTCAATCCAAATGATCGCCCGCCCGGGGGCATGGGGCCGGGGATGGGGATGATGCCCCAAGGCGGATTCGATTTCCCGTGGGTGAGTGGCCTGGTGGAGGTCAACGGAACCGTGTTCACCAACGTGGGTGTCCGTTTCAAGGGCAACAGTTCCTTCAACGGTTCGCGACAGTCCCGGAAACGCCCGTTCAAACTCGACTTCGACCGGCATGTGCCGGGCCGGACACTGGCCGGACTGGAGGAGATCTTCCTCAACAACAACGCCAACGATCCGTCCCAACTGCGCGAGACGATGGCTTACGCCGCGTTCAATCGGGCTGGCATTCCCGCGCCTCACACCACCTACGCACGGCTCTGGCTCACCTTGGCCGGCGAGACCGAGCGTGAGTACGTCGGCCTCTATACGGTCGTCGAGCCCGTCGAAGGCGATTTTCTCAAGCAACGTCTGGGCACGAAAAAGGGGCTCCTGGTAAAGCCCGAACGGGTCCGCGGACTGGAGTACCTCGGGACGGATTGGTTTGCGTACACCAACCGGTACGAGCCCAGATCCAAGGTGCGTGCGGCCGACACCGATCGCTTTGTTTCGATCCTGCGCGAGTTCAACCAAGGGGATGACGCAACCTTCAAGGCCGCGGTCTCAAAGTCCCTCGAGATCGATTCGCTGCTGAAGTTCGTCGCGGTGACCGCCTGGCTGGCCAACTACGATTCCCTGCTCGGAACAGGCCATAATTACTATCTGTTCCTCGGTTCAGACGACGGGCGCCTTCGCTTCATCCCTTGGGACCTCAACGAGGCCTTCGGACGGCATCCGGGAGCGGGCGGTTCCCAGGCACAGGCGGAATTCTCCATCCTTCAGCCTTACACCACTCCCAACCGCTTTCTGGATCGTGTCTTCGCCCAACCCGAATGGGCGGCCCGCTACAAGGCCATCGTTGGAGAACTCCAGACGGGTGCCTGCTCGACGAACCTGCTGCAGCGGGACTACCAACAACTTCAGGCGACCCTCAAGAGTGCGCTGGCCTCCGAACCCGCCAACGGACCACGCATGGGCGGTCCCCAGATGGGTGGTCCTGGCGGAATGGGTCGTTCCTTCGGCAACCTCGCGGTTTCCGACTGGGTCCAAATCCGCCAAGCACGCGTGAAGGCCGATCTGGAAGGCACCCTCCGGCCTCAGCGCCCCCAGATGCGGATGGGGCCGGCGGGCGGCGGCGGTCCGGGCGGACGTCGTCCCTTTGGCCCGGATCAGTGATCCCCGTACTGGCAAGCAAGACGTCCACCGATTACACCGATTACACAGATAAGCCGGGAGTTGGTAGGGATGAAACCAAGGCCGGGGCGATCACTCCCGGGCCGAGGACGGATCAAGTTCCATCTCCCTCACAATCTGTGAAATCGGTGAAATTTGTGGATCTTTCAGCCGCCGTTTTTTGGGAATCAGTCTGCGCCATCTGCGGATTAGCGCCCTCGCCTGGTTCACACCCTCTCAGACAGAGCAGCCTCGCTCAGGCGGAAGACTTCCTGATGCAGGCTGCCCCCGTGGGAATCCATGGTGACCACCGCCGGGAAACCCTCGACCTCCAGCTCCCAGATGGCTTCCGGCGAGCCGAACTTCTCTAGGAAGTACACGTTGCGAACCCGCTTCACGCATTCAGCCAGCACTTGGGCCGCTCCGCCGATGGCGTGGAGATAGACGCATCCCTGGGCCGCGCAGGCGGCCAGTGTCCGATCGCCCATGCCCCCCTTCCCAATCACGCCGCGAACGCCGAAATCGCGAATGATCTGTCCTTGGTAAGGCTCTTCGCGAATCGACGTGGTCGGACCGGCCGCGGTGACCCGCCACTCGCCGGCGGCATCCTTCATCACGACGGGTCCGCAGTGATAGATGATGCCGTCGCGCAGGTTGACGCCGGGTGGCAATTCACCGCCTTCGTGGAGGTACTTGTGGACGGCGTCACGCCCGGTATAGACCACGCCACTGATGGCGACTTCATCGCCGACGCGGAGCGACCGCATCATTTCCTCGGTGAAGGGAGCTTGGAGAATTTTCATGGAAAACAGGGAAGGACCGACTCAATACAGCCAGCGGGAAATGGCGAGATCAGGGGTCAACTCAACCCCCTGGCGCCGGTAGGCCCAGCACATGTAGCTCACGCTCACAAAGAACGACGCGGGCAACCGGTTGGCGACCCCGATCTTGACCCCCAACAAGGTGGTCTTACCGCCGAAACCCATGGGGCCAATCCCCAGTTCGTTGGCGGTCTTCAGGATATCCTGCTCGAGGGCGTCCAACCGCTCATCCGGATTGCGGTCGTCCAGCATTCGCAGGAACTGGATCTTGGAAAACTCGTAGCCCAGCGATCGATCCCCGCCGATGCACACACCGAGGATCCCGGGTCCGCACCCCTTTCCTTGAGCCTGCAGCACGGCGTCCAGGATGGCCTTCCGACACCCATCCAGGTCACGGCTGGCCTTCAGTTTCTCCAGCGGCAGCGAGTACTGCGCCCCGACGTTCTCGCATCCGCCCCCCTTGAGCACCAACCGAACCTCCAAGGCGTCCGAACGATGCTGGTGAAAATGGATGTTGGGCGAACCGGGACCAACGTTGGTGCCGTCGTTGACGCCCGTGATGGAATCCACCGAGTTCTGACGCAGGTATCCTTTCTTCGTGGCCAGGGTCACCGCCTCCCGACACGTCTCGGCGAAGGCGATCTGGTCGAAGCCCACCGGGCAATCGACGTAGAACAGGATGCTGCCGGTGTCCTGGCAGATCGGCTGGGACTTGTTCTTCGCCAACTCGATGTTGCGCTCGATGATCTTCATGGCGCTTTCGGCGATCGTCCCCTTCTTCTCATTTTCGAGCGAAGTCAGGATGGCCCGGTGCACATCGTCCGGGATCTCCGCCGAGGTCCGCCGGATCAGCTCCAGCAGGGAATCAAGCAACACGTTCATCTCCGCCGAACCTACGGATGCCCGCCCGGGATCGTCAACGCAGGCGAAGCCAGGGAAGGAGCATCCCGCAGGCGACGAGGTGACGAGGCTCCGCGAGTCCGTGACCCGGGGAAGTCAGAGTCTCCCCCCGTTGCCATTGTCCTGTTGCCCTTGTGCTTGCCCGGGTGCGCCATTCCCGATAGATCCGAGCCATGCTTCCCATCACCCAGAGACGCCTCGCCACCGTCTCTGCCCTCTTCCGATCCATTTTGATCGCATGGGCGATTCCATGGTCTGCCGGCAACGCCGCGACCTGGTTTGTCCGCCCGGATGGTTCTCCGCAACCGGACGGGCGTTCGTGGGCGGGAGCGTTCGCGCATCCAGCCGAGGCAGCGGCGCTCGCAGGGGCGGGCGACGACATCTGGGTGGCCCAGGGGCACTACTCCGGCGACGTCACCCAATTGTCTCCCGGCGTGCGGCTCATCGGCGGGTTTCTCGGAACAGAGGATGCGGCGGAAGGCCGCGGATTGGACCCCTCCGGAACAGTCCTGATGGCGACCACCACGAATCCCGTGATCTCGATCAACGGCCAAGGGGACACCGCGGCGACGTTGATCTCGGGTTTCACGCTGAATCCGTGGTCCGGTGCGGCAGCAACAGGGCGCGGAGTGACGGCGACGAATGCGGCATTAACCCTGAGACATTGCCGATTGGAGCGATTTCGCGTGGCGAACACCCCGGTTGTGACCGGGTCGGCGCTCTCGGTAAGCCATGGGGCACTCACGGTCGAAGACTGCGCTTTCATCAAGAACTCCAGCTTCCAACCGGAGGGCTACGGTGCCGCGATCGGGGCCATGTCCGTCGATCCGATCCGGATTCGTTCGAACGTTTTCCTTGGGAATTCGGGCGGATCTGCAACCTGCCTTGCCCTATCGCAATGCGTCGGTGAAGTGACGGACAACCGGTTTGTGGGAAACCAGGCTTCCACTTTGGCCGTACCGGGCTCCGTGGAGCTATATCGATGCGGCGTCGTGGTACTCAGGAACCGTTTCCTCTTCAACCGCGTTGGCTACGGTTCCGGGATCTTTGTCTTCGACCGTCTGCCAGGCATCACCAACCGGATCGAGTTCAATCTGTTCGTGGGTGGACTGACGACCGGGAATAGCCTGTTGTTGCCCTCAGGCGCGGTGTCCGTCGCGGGAACCGCGGTGGTGCGAGTCGCAAACAACACCTTCGTTGGCAATGTCGAATCCCCCCTGCAATCCAACCCTCGCAACGGGCCCGTCGCCGCCGTTTCTCCCGAGGCCGTCACCCTCATCAACAACCTGTTCATCGGTCACGCTGGCGGACGAACCTGCGCTTCGTGGCCCAAGGCATCCCGCAACCTGCTGATCGACATTGACTCCCCAAGCCACCGTGAGCTCCGCGCCCTTGGATCCGTGGACGAGTTCGCCGAACGCGAGATCGTCGGTGGCATTCGCGGCTTCTCCTTTCGCCTCACGCCCCACGCCCTGAGCCGTGGATTCGGGGATCCCACCGGGGTGACACCCGGATCAACCGATGCCGCAGGCCTGCCGGTTCCGAATCCGGACGGCACAGTGGATGTCGGTGCGTTCGCCTACGCCCGGGACCCTGCACCGGTGCTGCCCCGTGTCCTCCACCTGCGCCCGGAAGGCGACGATGCAGCCTCCGGCGAGTCATGGGGGACAGCGATGAAGACGCTGGAGGCCGCCGTGGCCAGAGCCGATCTCTCGCAACCGACCGAACTGTGGTTGGCCGCTGGTACCTACGCATCATTGGTGGGATCCAACTTGATCCCGCCCAACCTCACGATCCGTGGAGGCTTTTTCGGTAATGAACAGTCTCCCTCCGAACGTCCTACCTCGACCAACGTCGTCACTCGCCTGAGCCGAATTCACCGGCAGAGTATTCTACCGGTGTCCGGGAACGGTCCATGGAATGAGTTTGATCGTCTTCTGTTGGATGTCGCCGGACCCACGACCCTCCCGTCCATCCAGATCTCCGGCTGCCTGGGGCTGGGTTCCTGGCCCTGGATTCATCACTGCACGTTCCTTGGCACAACAAACTCCATCGGCTTCGCCGCAATCCACCTGGATGGCGGCATCATTGAGGACTGCTCCTTCATCGGCTTCGAATCCGCAATTCCGTGGGCCAACAGCCGCTTGATCCGCCTCGCGGACCTCGGTCCGGTGGCCGTGTTCAGGCGCAATCGGATCGAGGAAAACCGCGTAACCGCTGCCGCGTCAGCCAAGGGTATCGCCATCGCAGGTTTCGGTGTCGCAGCCTTCGTGAGCCACAACCTCTGGAGGAACAACTCCGTCTCGGGTGTGGATTCCGCCCTTCTGACAACCATTTCGGTCTCCACTGACCGTTGGCCGCTGCTGCTGCAACACAACACGCTGATCGGCAATGCCGTCACCGACAGCTCCCGCCAATCCGGCGCGGTGATCGCACGTTTCTCTCCAAACCACTCCATCCGTCTTCAAGGAAACCTGATCGCCTTCAACCAAGGCGTCATCCGGTTAAACTCCGCCGACGCTGCCAACGCCCGCGACAACCTCGTCCATTCAAATGGTGGTATCGCTCCGGAGTTCCCCCTCAATCCAGCGTTCAATCTCGACACCAATCCACTCTTGGCCCCCGGCGACTTCCGGTTACTCCCCGGCTCACCTGCCATCGATGCCGCCCGCTCGGCCGGCCCCGAGGCCTTCGCTCGCGACATCGACGGCGAAGGCGCTTGGCTCGGAACCTACCCGGATATAGGAGCCGACGAATCCCTGCCATTGCTCTCACTCGCTGCATCCATTGCCGACGCCGAACTGGTCCACGCTGGGATTCCCGAAACATCCACCGTGGTCTGGCGCTCGCGGGAATCTGCATGCGAGGACTGCGTTGATCGACTGTGGATCAAGACCGATGCGGCGGACGAACTCCAGCTCATCTCCCGACTCGGATGCACCCCAACCGTATGTACCGAACCAGAGGTCCTGCGGGAACGGTCGTTTGAATCGGGATCGATTTCCTCAGGCGTCCGTTTCGTGAAGATCTCTGCGGATGGAATTCCAGCCCGCACCCTGGCCATTTGGATGCCACCGTCCCTCCACGGACTTCTCCTGGCTACCCGGGGCGACGGCAGCCCCTCGATCCATGCGGAGCGACATCCCGCCGCACTCGTCAACGTCCTGTCATCGCCGGATCTCAAAGCGTGGCAACCGATCCCGGAATCCAACCTGACCCAGTTCGTGACGGAGCGCGTCAACGAAAACTGGTTCTTCCGCAGCACCGCGAAATAGGTCCGTCTTCAAGGATTCGCCGGGACGTGAGGCTGAGCCTCCTGACGTCGACGCCTACGGGGAGGCACCCCGTTCCCGGGGTTTGAAGTTTCCGCCTTTGCGATTGCGAGTTCCGTTCCCTAGCCTGAATCGCCTTGAAGAAGTCGAGTCGCCCAGAGATTCCGCGGAAGACCATTTACCGCCTGAGCATCTACCTCCGATGCCTGCAGCGTCTGAAGCAGAACGAGCTCCAGACGGTCAGCAGCGAGGCCCTGGCCCGGGCGGCGGGCGTCAAACCCACCCAACTGCGCAAGGATCTCACCTACTTCGGTCAGTTCGGGACCCGCGGCCTGGGATACGACGTGGAGCAGCTCGCCCGCATGATCGGCGACCTCCTGGGTACCAGTCGCCTGCAACCCGTCATCCTCGTCGGCGTCGGCAATCTGGGTGCCGCCCTCCTGCAATACCGGGGGTTTGAACAGGAAGGATTCGAGATCGTGGCTGCCTTCGATCTCGATCCGGTCCGCGCCCGCGAAAAGTCGCCCAAGGTCACCCTGCTCGGGATGGACAAGCTCGGCGATTTTGTCAGGGAAAACCATGTGCGCATGGCCATCGTCGCCGTGCCCGCGGTCGGCGGACAGGAAGTGATCAACGAACTGGTGGAGAACGGTGTGGTGGGCATCCTCAACTTCGCCCCCATCGTCCCCCACGTTCCGGAAAACGTCATGGTCAACAACGTCAACCTGGCCATCGAACTAGAGAACCTTTCCTACTTCATCCAGGACTGAGGACCGTCTGGAGGGACTCCCGGGACCCGCTCCGCGAGTCCGAAACTCCGCGGCGGGGACTCGTAGAACTCGTCCCTTGTAACTCGTTGCTTCGAGCGGCCTGGGTAGCTGCCGAGGGAACGAGGCGGATCCCAGACGAGGCAAACCACCGGAACATCCGCCTCCTCACCTCGGCAGCTACCCAGGTTTGTGTCGCCGCCCAACTGATCGGGGCAGTGTCAAGATGCGCCCCCGCGCCCCCGGGACCCTTCATCCGCCTTGGCCCGCCGCTGCTTCTCGCTAGAGTGGTCGCGTGCTGCCTGATGTCCGACACGAGTCCCGCGCAACGTTGATCGCCCTGTTTGAGAACTGGAGTGAACCGTTGTATCGGGTCGACCAACTCCTCCAATGGCTGTGGCCCCGTCGCGCCGCGTCCTGGCAGGAGATGACCAACATGCCCAAGACCCTGCGGGCACGCCTGGCGGAGACCTATTCGATCGGTTCCCTCGAACTGGCCCGGAAACAGGGCTCCAGCGACACCACCCAGAAGTTCCTCTGGCGCCTGCACGACGGGGCCTTCGTCGAAAGCGTGCTGATCCCGGCCAATCCTGCCCTGTACGGCGACCGCGCCGACCGTCACACGCTCTGTGTCTCGACCCAGGTTGGCTGCGCCTACGGCTGCCGCTTTTGCGCCTCGGGTCTCGACGGCTAGAAACGCAACCTCGCCCCGTGGGAGATCGCCGGGCAGATCCTCGGCATCGAACGTTGGAATCTGACGCAACCGACGAGTGCCACGGCGGCCGCCATCGCCCCGCCGGAGGAGACCCCTGCCGGAGGGATTCCGGCCACGCCCACCCCCGCTGCGGCCGGCACCACACCGGTCCGTCCCACGGCGTCCACTGCATCGCAGCGTCTGATCAACAATCTCGTGATCATGGGCATGGGCGAACCGCTGGCCAATTACGACCATCTCCTGACCGCCCTCCGCTCGCTCAACGCCCCGTGGGGGGCCCACATTGGAGCCCGCAAGATCACCATTTCCACCTCCGGCATCGTCCCGCGCATCCGCCAACTCGCTGTCGAACCGGAGCAGTTCCAGTTGGCGATATCGCTTCACGGTGCCACCGACGAGGTGCGCAACCGGATCATGCCCATCAACCGCAAGTACCCGCTGGCCGAATTGACCGCCGCCTGTGACGAGTACGTGAAGCGCAAGGGCCGGATGATCACCCTCGAATACATCCTCATCGACGGGGTCAACGACGCCCGGGACCAAGTCCAGCCCCTGTCGCAATTGGCCCGCCGATTGAACGCCAAGGTGAACCTCATTCCCTACAACAAGGTCGAGGGATTGGAATGGAAACGCCCCTCGGAAGAACGGTGTCGGGCCTTTTCAATGGCCCTCGAGGCAACCGAGGTCGTCACCACCCTGCGCATCGAAAAGGGGCACGACATCGACGCGGCCTGCGGCCAACTCCGGCTGCGGACCGAGCGCGAGCTGGCTGCCCAGTAACCTGAACCTCCACCGCACCCACCCCCTTTCCCCTGTGTTAGCGCTCCTCGATTACGGCGCCGGCAACATCCGCAGCGTCGAGAAAGCACTCCGGGCGGTCGGCGCCGATGTCCGGCGTGTCGACTCGGCCTCGGGCCTGGACCAGGCCTCGGGCATGGTCCTCCCCGGTGTCGGCGCGTTCGACGACTGCGTGAACGCCCTGCGACGCCGTGAACTGCTTGAAGCCATCCGACGCTGGATCGACGACGGCCGGCCGTTCCTTGGCATCTGCGTCGGGTACCAGGCGCTGTTCGATCGGAGCGAGGAATTCAATTCCTGCGCCCTGGGACTCGGGGTCTTCCAGGGACCCGTCGTTCGCTTCCAACCCACCGCCGAGGAACCCCGCCTCAAGGTCCCGCAGATCGGATGGAACCAGGTGGAAATCCAGAAACCGGAATGTCCCCTGTTCCGCGGCATCCCCGAGGGGGCCTACTTTTACTTCGTCCACAGCTTCTATCCGCAGCCCGCCGATGAATCGGTGGTCGCGACCCGGACCCGCTACGGCCAATCCTTTGCTTCGTCCGTCTGGCGCGACAACGTGTACGCCACCCAGTTCCATCCGGAAAAAAGTCAGGGCAACGGCCTCCAATTGCTCCGGAACTTCGTCGAGATCGCCTCGCCCTAGAACTCCCGACCTTTGGGGTCATTCGTTGGACGCTCCTCGCCCGGTGGAGAATCACGGACTCACGAAGCTCGCCCCCGCCACGACGCACCCGAGCACCACCAACAACACCGGCACCCGTCCGGTCATCAGGGCTGCGAAGCCGGCTACCGCGATCACTCCATCGGTCCACGACCGCACCGCACCGGTCCAGACCGGGTCATACAAGGCGGCCGCCAGCAACCCCACCACGCCCGCGTTGACCCCGGCCATCATCCGGGCCGTGGACGTCGATCGCGTCAGGCCATGCCAGAAGGGCAAGACCCCGGCGACGAGAAGGAGTCCCGGCAGGAAGATTGACAGGACCCCGATGCTCGCACCTACCCAGCCACCTGCGGACCCCGAGAGCCGGGCACCCAGGAAAGCCGCGAGCGTGAACATGGGACCCGGCACGGCCTGGGCGGCACCGTACCCCGCCAGAAAATCGTCCTGAGACACCCAACCCGGCCGGACCACGGCGTCTTCCAGCAGCGGTAGCACGACGTGTCCGCCCCCAAAGACCAGTGCACCGGCCCGGGAAAACCCGGCGGCAACCGAGAGAAGGCCGGGACGTCCCATGGCGAGGAGAGGCAGGACGGCGACGAGGAACCCGAAGGCGATCAGGCACCCGATTCCACCCCGTCGGCCGTAAGGAAGTTTACCCACCTCCACGGTCATCGCGGTCGCGCCGCGACACGCCCACGCTCCCACGCCCGCAGCACCGGCGATCAGGAGGGGTTGGATCCAGGGACGGTCCAGCCCGAGAGCGAGTCCCGTCACGACCACGGCCAGCAACCCGCGGACCGGGTCCGGGCACAAACGTCGCCCGAGGGTGACGACCCCGTGGGCGACCACCGCGACGGCGACCAACTTCAACCCGTGCACGAGAGGACGGCCCGACTCGGGAGTCCAGAACTGCATGGTTCCCCCCAGGACTCCCATGAAAAGCGCCGACGGGAGCGTGAATCCCAGAAATGCCGCGATCGCCCCAGGCACGCCCCCGCGCACCATCCCCAGGCAAAAGCCCAACTGACTGCTGGCAGGCCCGGGCAGGAACTGGCAGAGACCGACCCATCCAGCGTACTCCTCCTCCGTGAACCAGCGCCGACGTTCGACAAACTCGCGTCGAAAGTGACTGATGTGGGCGATCGGCCCTCCGAAGGACGTCAGCCCGAGCCAGAGAAAGACGCGAAAGAGGGCGATCCGTTGAGCAGGCTTGGGTGAAGCGTTGGTGGCGGCGTCCCTCATGATTCCGGAATCCACCCCTACCGATCCGACTGCCCGACGACAACTCTCAATCCTTCCTTGGGACGAACTCCGGACGAAGGGACGGGGGGAGGAGGCGAGTGGGGGCGGGTGGGAGGCTGAAGACCGTGGTTGTCAACGCCGTTGCGCGCGCCTAACGGGAGCGCGTGCTCCAGCAGTTCGTGTCAGTTCTCCCTACAGGCTCCAGAACCGGTAACCCAGTTCGGCCTTGGCTTTGCGATACAGCGTCTCTGGGAGGTGCCGGAGCGTTGGTCGGGTTATGATCTCTCGCCAGCCATCTCCCGCTCCTTCCCTCCGCATCGACGCTTGCGAAACAGCGGCGTCCCATTTCACCGACTTCAGCCAACTTCGCGTCTCCGGGTTTAACGCCCAGAGGTCCAGTTGACTGAGGTCGATGGAACTACGAACGCCGCGGACTGCGGGACCGACTCCCTCCGCGCCTTGCGGGCGGACAGGCACCCACGAGCGCAACCACCTTCACGGGCTGCGGCGGCGCATGTGGACACTGCCCCCATGCGCACAGTGGATTCGCGGCCCTTGCCGGGACGAGGGTCTTCATCCCGGAGGGATGGGAGCGACGAGCCCAGGGTATCGATTCGCGAACCCCGGGCTCATCGCTGAAACGCCCCCGGCGTAGAGCGTCCTGGGGGCACCGCCCCGAACCGCAAGCCCAAGGTGGAGAGCGTGCGGTCCGTCCATTCCCGCGCTCAACAACGTCCCGATCGCGATCACACTTTATAAAGTGTGATCGGCCCTCCCGCATCGCTTGACTCCACGGGGGCAGTGTCCACATGCGCCCCGGGGGCGTCCGTCCCCAGAAGCCGGTTCCCAGACGGCGCGGGATCTGCTTGGGTTGACGCCTGTTCTCCATGCATCTGTCACCCAATACTCACGGGCGGGTTGGACCTGTTGTCCGTCTTGCGCTTCTGCTCTGTCTCTTCGCAGGAATCAGCCAGGCCCAGGACCTGGAGACCTTCCTGATCGGCGGCGATGCCGGCTCCGTCATCAAGGTGGGGACGACCGATTACAATGTGACCGGCCGAGGGCGGGGGAGTGTGGCCGGGGCTGATCAGTTGGCCTTTGCCGGCTCTGTTCGAACCGGGGATTTCGACCTGCAGGTGCGGGTCGAAGATCTCGAGATCTCCAATCCCCACGTGCGCGCCGGACTGATGGTGCGAGCGAACACGACGGTCGGCAGCCCGTGCTTCGCGGTGTTCGCATCGAGCGGTCCCGTGGGATGCTTCCTGGAGTCCCGGGCTGCCGCGGGAGGCACGCCGAGCCGTGCTTCGATTCCCGGCGGCTTTCCCTCCGCCCCGCCCAACACCTGGTTGCGCGTCCGACGAGAGGGCAGCCAGTGGACGGGTTATGCCAGTGTGGACGGCATCCGCTGGACGCGACTCGAATCGCGATTCATCGAGATGCCGGCCGAAGTGTGGACGGGGCTGGCGGTTTCGAGCCAGAACGCCGCCGTCGCGAGCCAGTCGAAGTTTCGCGGGCTGGGAAGCACGGCCCAGACGACAGAAGTCCCCTGGACGCACGTCCGCGAATCGGCGACGCCATCCAGCCGGCGCACGGGCCTGGTCATTTCCGAGATCCAGTATCATCCGGCGGACGCGCCGGACGGCACGGCCGGAGTTGAGTTCATCGAGATTTCAAATTACGGCGACATCTTCCAGGAACTGACGGGATGGCGTCTGACGGGCGGCGTGGAGTACCGCTTTCCGGACGGCTTCAAACTGGAAGCCGGCGCGGCGGTGGTGATCTCCGCAACGCCGGACGCACTCCGTTCGGTGGTCGGGCTGGCCCCTGTCCTGGGTCCGTGGGAAGGCAGCCTCGACAACGGGGGGGAGGTCGTGGAACTGCGGGACCATCTCGGCGCGATCAAACTGCATGTGGAATACAGCCCCAATGCTCCCTG
>JBDNHZ010000130.1:0-9699 GCA_041688515.1 Verrucomicrobiota bacterium | reverse complement strand
GCATGACTTCATCCATGGCGGGCAGGCTGGTGCCTTCGCGGGAGCCGAGGGACACTTCGAACTCGCCCTCATCGGTGTTGCCAGGGGTGAACTCCTGCTTCACCAGGGCATAGATCGGAAGGGACGAGAACAGGACCAAGGCGGTGCCGGCAGCGACCCAGGCTCGATGGCGCATCGACCATCCCAGCAACCGCACGTAGCCCCGTTCCATCCAGCCATACAGCCCGTCGCGGGAACCGTGCCCTGGGAGGGCCGCGCCCTTCCCCGACGCGAACAACCGGGCACTCATCATGGGGGTCAGGGTGAAGCTGACCAGCAGGCTGACCAGGACCGCCACGGCGGACGTCAGGCCGAACTGGAAGAGGAAGCGTCCGGCCAAGGACGACATGAACGAAACGGGAACAAAGATCACCACGAGACTGAAGGTGGTGGCCATCACCGCCAACCCGATCTCGGCCGTGGCCCCCCGGGCCGCTTCGGCGGCCGACACCTTCTTCTCTTCCACCCAGCGAAAGATGTTCTCAAGGACGACGATGGCATCGTCGATGACGATTCCGACCATGAGCACGAGGGCGAGCATGGTGACGCTGTTGAGCGTGAACTTGAGCACCCACATCATCCCGAAGGTCGCGATCACCGAGGCCGGGATGGCCACCGCCGCAATCACCGTGGCACGCCAACTCCGCATGAAAGCCAGAACCACCAGACTCGCCAGGACGCTGCCCAGCACCAGGTGCAGTCGGATCTCGCCCAGCGCCTCCTGGATATAGCGCGACTGGTCCCGAATCACCTCGATCTTTACGTCGGGGGGGAGCTGCGCCAACAACTCGGGAAGTCGGGCCTTGATCGCTTCGATCACCGCGACGGTATTGGCACCGGACTGGCGGCGGACTTCCAATTGCACGCAGGGACGCCCATTGAGCCGTGCCGTGGTCCGTTGCTCGCGTGTGCCGTCCTCCGTGCGTCCCACGTCGCGGATCCGGATGGCGCGTCCGTCCCGGGTGGCGACGACGAGATCATCGAAGCCCCGCGGATCGGCGACCCGCCCCACGGTGCGCAGCGTCCGTTCCTGCAGCGCGCCCGTGACGTTGCCGCCCGGGATCGTGGCATTCTGCCGGGCAATGGCGTTGCGGATCTCCGTCACGGAGAGGCGGTAGGCGGCCAGACGATCCGCATCGAGCCAGATGTTGATGGTCCGGGGCATCCCACCGGTCGCCTCCACCTCGCCCACGCCCTCGGCGCGTTCCAGCGTCTGCTTCACGAGACGTTCAGCCATCTCCGTCAACTCCCGGACCGGACGATCGCCCGACATCGCGAGGGACATGACGGGAGCCGAATCGACATCGAACTTCGACACCAGGGGCGGATCAATGTCGGCCGGCAGCTCGCTCAGGGTGGCAGCGACCCGATTGCGGACATCTTCCGCCGCGGTATTCGGATCGCGATGCAGCTTGAAAGTGAGGATGACAAAGGAACGCCCCAGGCTGGAAATGGAGCGCATCTCGTTGATGCCTTCGAGGGTGTTCAGGTTCTGCTCCAGTCGCTGGGTCACCAGCGACTCCACTTCCACCGGCGACGCCCCGGGCAGCGAAGTGTTGACGAAGACCGTCGGCAACTCCACCGACGGCGACCGATCCACGTTGAGCCGTACATAGCCGGCCGCGCCGGCCACGACCAGGGCCAGGACCAGCATCAGCGCGAAGATCGGGCGGCGGATGCAGATTTCCGCGAGGGTTTGCATGGGACGTTGACGTCAGGAACCCGTGGTCGCATCGGCCTCCGAAACCTGGATGGCCCGGCCATTCACCAACCCGGCCGGGGATCGGATCACGCGGTCACCGGTCTTCAGCCCCGAAGTCACCTCGATCCAACCCGCCCCGCGATCTCCCGTCGTGACGCGGCGCTCCACCGCTTTTCCCCCTTCCTCAAGGAAGACCTTCTCCACTCCTGCGAAGACCGCCAGGGCATCGGGCGGAACCGTCAAAGCCGGTTGCCCCGATTCAACCACAATCTCCGCGCGGGCAAAGGCACCGGGGCGCAGGGCTCCGCCCGCCGGGACATCCGCCTCGACCAGCAGCATGCGGCTTGCCTCCAGGAGCGAAGGGCTCAGGCGGCGGACGGTGCCGGAATAGACGTTGGTATCCCCGGTCAATTTCAGGCGCACGGCCTGGCCCACGGCCACACGCGGTGCATCCCGTTCCGGCACCTCGACCCGGAGTCGCAGTGGATCCGCCTGCACCAGCGTGAAAAGCGATGCGCCTACCTCGAGGTATTGGCCCAGATTGGCCCGGCGCTCCGACACAATGCCGTCGAACGGCGCGGTGATGCGGGTGTCGGCCAGTTGTTTGCGGGCAAGTTCATACTCGGCCCGTCGCTGCTGCAGGACCGCCGCTCGGGTCCGGGCTTCTTCCAGGGCATCCGTCAGGCGGCTCTGGGCGACGGCAAAGGTGGCATTCGAAGCCTCCAGATCCGAGGCCGAGGCAATCCCCTGGCGCGAGAGTTCCAGAAGCCGGTCGCGGTCACCGCGAGCCTGGGCGAGGATCGCCTGCGCCTCTTTCACCAGACTGGTTCCCTCCAACAAAACCTGTTCGTCGTCGCCTTCCAGCGGAAGACCGAGTCGGGCCCGCGCTTGACCGAGAAGGGCCCGCGACTGCTGGACGCGCAGTTCGTAGTCACGCGGTTCGATCTCCGCGAGGAGATCCCCGGTCCGGACGCGCGAACCGAGGTCTGCCGGCAACCTCTGGACGCGCCCGGCGACCCGGGCACTGATGGGGGTCTGTTCCTGGGCAAAGAGCGACCCGGAAACGGTGATGAACCGTTCGAGGGGTCTCTGGGTGACGTGGAAGAGCTGAACGGACAGCGGTGGGGAAGGCTTGGGCGCCTCGGGTTCACGTCGGGAGCACGCGCCGGTGAAGGCGACGAGCACGGCGACGACAAAGATACGTATGCGTACCATCGGGATGTCGAACCCTGACATGGCGTTGTTCGATGTGGGAACCAAAACTTGTCCCCAAGCCGGCCCACGTCCAAATCCGGGAAACTGATCTCTGGAATCTTCCCCCGGCCGTCCCCTAACGTCGTCCTCCGTGCAGTTCAACAAGGTCGCCATCGTCGGCATGGGCTTGCTCGGAGGCTCGCTCGGCAGAGCCCTCCGGGAGGGCCGCCTTGCCTCCTGCGTCGCCGGCTATGCCCGTCGGGAGGCAACCGTCGAAGAATCCCGCCAGGTCGGTGCCGTGGACCTCGCCTCCACCGACTTGGTCGAAATCGTCCGGGAGGCAGAACTGGTCCTCCTCTGCACTCCGATCGGACAGATGGGACCGCTCGCCCGCCTTTGCCTGCCCCATCTTTCCCCGGGAGCCGTGGTAAGCGACGTGGGCTCGACCAAGGCCTCGGTGGTGCGGGAATTGGAACCCCTGTTCGAATCTTCGCCCGCCTCGTTCATCGGGGGCCATCCGATGGCCGGCTCCGAGCAGACGGGAGTTCTCGCCTCGCGGCCGGATCTCTATCGGCACGCCCGGTGCGTCATCACCCCAACGCCACGGAGTTCCGCCGCCGCCGTGTCCCGGGTGCATGCGCTCTGGCAGGCCGTGGGCGCTCGGACGCTGGAATTGTCGCCGGAACAACATGACCAATGGGTCGCCCGGTCGAGCCATTTGCCGCAGGTGCTGGCCAGCGTCCTCGCCCATCATGTCCTCGGGCCCGGCCAACCGACTGGACTCTCCGACCTCTGCGCCACCGGGTTTCGCGACACCACCCGCCTGGCGAGTGGTTCGCCGGAGATGTGGCGCGACATCGCCCTGTCCAATCGCGAGGCCCTGCGCGAGGCCCTTCGGGACTGGTCGATGGAGCTGGCCCGATTTGACGCCGCACTGTCGGGCGAAGACGCGACTGCCATCGGGGAGTTCCTGCAGGAAGCACGGGAACGACGGGATGCCTGGCTTCGCGGATTCTGCAATCCGGGTCCTGACAACGGCACCCGCCACTGATATTGGCCTTCGAGCTGTCACGTTCCATGCCGCTGCCCGCCCTGATCGAAATCGAGCCCGTCTCGCGTCCCCAACCCTTGCGGGTCACGATCCCGGGATCCAAGAGCATTACCAACCGCGCCTTGATTCTGGCGGCGCTGGCCCGCGGTCCGGCGACCCTCCGGGGCGCGCTCTGGAGCGAAGACACCCAGGTGATGGTCGAATGCCTGAGGAAGCTCGGGTTCGAAGTCACGGTGGAGGCGGATCCGGGTGAACCGGCAAACCGGACGATCCGGGTCGTGGGTCTCGGCGGAATCATTCCCCGGGGTGGAACCGCTGCGGCTCCGCTGGAGCTGCACGTCGGCAATGCCGGCACGGCAGCCCGCTTTCTGGCGGCCTTCGTCTGTCTGGGAGAGGGTTGGTTCCGGCTCAGCGGCGTCCCGCGGATGCACGAGCGGCCCCAGGCGGCACTGCTGAATGCGCTCCGCCAACTGGGCTACCGGGTGGAGTCCGTTTCCGGCCGACTTCCTGCGGTGATCCAGGGCGCGTCCGGGCCGCGGCCCGGACGTTGTTCGGTCAGCATCGCCGAGAGCTCGCAGTTCGCCTCGGCCCTGCTGCTGACGGCACCCACGGCCGGATGGCAGGTGGACCTCGACGGCACGGGCGATCTCGATGACGCCCCGTACGTGGCCATGACTTCCCGACTGACCGAGGCCTTTCCACCAGGAGGCGGCGTCTTCAAGATCGAACCCGACGCCTCCAGCGGCAGCTATTTCTGGGCCGCGGACTGGTTGTTGCGCGGGGGGCGGCCCGCGCCCGCCGCCGAGCTTCCGGTCGCTGGATGGCCGACCTCCGGTTGGCAGGTGGACGCCCGGTTTCCCCGATATCTGCCGCTGCCCGCCACCGTGTCGCGGGAGGCGGATCTCGGCGACTCCATCATGACGGCCATCGTGCTGGCCCCATTTGCCGGGTACCCAGTCCGTTTCACCGAACTCGGCCGCCTCCGGGTCCAGGAGTGCGAACGGGTCCGGGCCCTGCGGACCGAACTTTCCAAGTGCGGCGCACGGGTCGAGGAGGAAGGGGAAACCCTGACGGTTTTCCCGGGCCCCCTCCACGGTGCCGAGATCGAAACCTACCAGGACCATCGGATGGCGATGTGTTTCGCGACTCTGGGCTTGCAAGTCCCCGGCTTGAAAATCAGAAACCCAACGTGCGTCAAAAAGACCTTCCCGAACTTCTTCCAGAAGCTGGCGGCGCGGGTTCCGGAGGGGATCGGCGCCCGCGTCCGGGAACCGGGAAGCGGACGAGTACTGGGACTCGAAGAACTTCACGCAGACTGAAGGCTTCTCAGCCTGCGCCCACTGCCGACGGACGCCTTCGACTCCCCCGGGTCATCACCATCGACGGGCCCAGCGCCTCGGGGAAGGGAACCCTTTCAAGACGGCTCGCAGCCGAGTTCGGATGCATCTACGTCGATACGGGGGCGATGTTTCGAACCCTCGCCTGGTGGGCGCTCCAGAGCGGACTCCGCTGCCAGAAGCCCATGTCCGACGCCGATGACCTGGCGATCGTCAAACTGATGCGCCGTTGGAAGGCCGAGATGCGCGTCATCGACGGGCAGGCCTGGCTCCACGTGAACGGGTACTTTCCCGCGGCCGAGATCCGCTCCGACAAGGTGGAAAAGGCCGTGCCCTTCGTCGCCCAGATTTCCAAGGTCCGCGATTGGATGGTGGAAAGACAGCGGGACTGTTCCCGGTTGGGTTCCCTGGTCATGGAGGGGCGGGACATCGGCACCGAGGTCTTTCCTCTGGCACCGGTGAAGATTTTTCTCGAAGCCGACGAAAAGGTCCGCCAGACACGATTGGCCGAGCGCGGCAATGCCGAAAGCATCGGGGCCACACGCGACGCGATGGACGCCACCCGCCGCAAGGGGGCGCTTTACCCGGCGCTGGACGCCCTGCGCGTCGACAACACTTCCCAGACACCGGATGAAACTTACGCCATACTCCGTGAGCATGTACGCCAGCGATTCCCTGCCGCCTGATCCGGTCCGCGCGGTCCTGCCCGCCCTTGCCCGGTGGGCCCTCCAAATCCTGCTGGGAGCGGCGCTGGCAGTCTCCACGCTGTCGGCCGCCGACGGCAGCGAGGTCGTCTTGGTCTATGTCAACGGCAGCGCCGAGTCCCGGGGGGTGGCGGAACATTATGCCCGCGCCCGGAACGTGCCGGAGTCCCATTGGATCGGGCTGAAGGTCACCTCAGACCACTCTCTGACGCGCGACGAGTACGTCGCCCAGATCCAGCAACCCTTGTTGGAGGAACTCTCGAAGCGCGGGTTGATGTCGTTCACCAACTTCATCTCGGAGGCGAACCCTCACCATGCCGGAGGCCCGGCCATCCGCTGCACTGCGGCCAGCGTCCGGTACTTGGTCCTCTGCTGGGGCATGCCCTACCGCATCCAAAATGAACCGCGCCTGCTCAGCGCTCTGGCCACCAACATTCCCGGCCCGCTTCGGCGGAACGATGCATCGGTCGATTCCGAACTGATGCTGCTGCCGGCGGCCGGCGGTTACCCCTTGGTCGCCGGCCTGCCCAATCCCCTCTACTCCAAAAGTGACCGCAGCCAGTTCCATCCCACCAATGGCGTATTGATGGTCGGACGCATCGATGGTCCCTCGTCCGCCATCGCCCGCGGATTGGTGGACAAGGCTCTTTCGTGCGAGACCAACGGCTTTTCCGGCAACGCCTACATCGATCTCCGCAATATCACTTCCGGTGGATACCGCATCGGCGATGAGTGGATGACCAACGCGGCCTCGGTCTGCCGGCGCGTGGGGCTTTCCACCTACGTGGACAATCGTCCGGAGACCCTGCCCGCCCACTTTCCCCTGTCCCAGGTCGGCGTGTATATCGGGTGGTACAGCGAGCACGTGGATGGCCCCTTCAAGCGTCCCGAAGTGGAGTTCATGCCCGGAGCGATCGCCTACCATCTTCACTCCTATAATGGCCAGTCACCGAGGGAATCGCACATGCGCTGGGTGGGGCCCCTTCTGGCCAAGGGCGCGACGGTCACCTTCGGATCGATCAATGAGCCGTACCTCGAATTCACCCCCAATCCCCATGTCGTCATGGAACTGCTGGCCGCGGGTGGCTATACCGTCGGGGAAGCGGCCCTGTCTTCCCAGCAGTGGCTGTCCTGGGTCAACCTGTTCATCGGGGATCCCCTCTTTACCCCGTTCCAACGGGATCTTACCCGGCAGGAGGCAGCCCAGTTGGCCAACCGGAGTCCCAACCTTCACTGGACCGTCCTTCGCAAAGCCAACGTCATCCTGAGCCAGACGGGTAAACCCGCGGAAATCCGGGATGCCCTCCTCAGTTACCCCCTCACCACCAACAGCCCGGTCCTGGCCGAAAAGGTCGCGTCGCTGTTTGCTGACGCCAGCCAGTTCAGGTCTGCCATTACCTGGGCCAGCAATGCCCTCGCCCTGGCCCCCTCCCCGCAGCAACGGCTTCGCCTCCTCCTGAACCTCGCTGAGTGGCAGGCCCTCAGCCTCCGACGCGACGATGCCTTTGACACCTTGCTGGAGGTCGAACGATTCCGGGACGACTACCGCGACTCCCTCCCCTTCCGCGAACGCCAACTTCAACTCGCCCGCGACCTGGTGCGCACTCCCGAGATCACCCGCCTCAAAGAGGAGATCGCCCGTCTCAAGGAACCCGCGGACGCCGGAAAAAAACCGTAGCCGGGAAGATCAGATCCGGCGGATCACCTCCGACCCCAGGTACCGAACCTTGGGTGCCGTGGCGTATTTGTCCGCCGCC
Source organism: Verrucomicrobiota bacterium (assembly GCA_041688515.1). Taxonomy (GTDB): domain Bacteria; phylum Verrucomicrobiota; class Verrucomicrobiia; order Limisphaerales; family UBA9464; genus UBA6176. Next base: position 1,915 of record JBDNHZ010000130.1, on the reverse strand, counting down.
GCCCGATAGCCGGCGGCGCACGCCACCACCGTGACGTACCCGCTTCCTTCCAGGCCCAGCAGTCGGTCGTACTCGGCCGGAACAATTCCTTCCATCGGGCACGTATCGATTCCCAGCACCGCGGCCGAGGCCATGAATTGCCCGAGGGCGATATAGGACTGACGAGTCGCCCATTCGGCGGCCTGCGCCGAGCGCGGCCCCCGTACCAGATCGCTGATCATTCCATTGCGATAGCCCCCGAGGACGGTCGCAGGGATGCCCCGAACCTCCGCGGTACGGGCGATCCACCGATCAACCAAGGCCTCATCCACCGAAGTCCGGGCCGCGAACACGACGAAATGGGAACAGTCCGCCGGTTGAGACTGGTTCCACGAATGCGCGACGAGGGAACGGCGTACGGCGGGGTCGGTCACCACCAGGAACTGCCAGGGCTGCAAACCGTAACTCGATGGCGTCAGGACCAGTGATTCCTCCAGTGCCAACCAGGTGTCCTCGGGGATCCGTCGTGCCCCATCAAACTTCTTGGTCGCATACCGCCAGTTCAAGGCCTCCAGCAGCGCTCCCGTCTTGATCGCTTCCATGGGTCTCATCCTCCACCCCCTATGGGCCCGAGGCAAACCGGGGCTTCAAACGGGCCCCATCCAGACACGACCCCGGACCGACCGCATCCCCCGGATCGGAGGAATTTGACGAGTCCCAGTGACCTGACCCGTGAGCCGCGAGCGCGCCAATCCCGCCCCCGAAGGACGGGAGGGAGTGATTTCTCTCTTGGAGCATACGCCCTCCAACCCATTGACTTCCGTAAGAATCCTTGGTCTATAAAGGGGGTCCAAGGATTTTGTAGCGCGTCCTGGACATCAACATTCCCAATGAAAAAAACATCACTTCTGGCGGCGTTTGCCGTCGCGGGCGCCCTGACCAGTCAGGCAGCCCTGTATACCTTCGGTGCCATGCTCAGCGGCACCCAGGAAGTCCCTGCCAACGCCAGCACTGGCGGTTCTTCGCTACTTCCTGTGGTTGGGATATGATTGCGGGCAGTCCCGTCCGTGAAGGCCCTACGCGCCTTCCTTCAGGCACACGCCCCGGATTCGCCAAGTCGAGCACCGCGATGCCTACTGCTCCTGCCTCACGAAATGCCTGTAAACAGGCCTTAGGGCCATGCCCGATGCCGGAAACCATCCATCGGCAAGTGCTGGCGAGCGCCCCAAGGCGGGCACTTCTACGCGTATCGAGTCTATGATGCCGAGCCCCGGGTTGGCCGGTCCAGCCACAGGAAGTAGCGAAGAACCGCACTGGCTCGGGCACGGTGTCTGCCTTCTACGACAGCGTCTCCGGTCAGTTCAGCCTGGGTGGCGTTTTCGGGGGTCTCACGACCCCGGCCACTGCGGCCCACGTGCATGCCGGTGCCGCCGGCTTCAACGGTGGGGTGATCCTTCCCCTCACCATTTTGCCCGGCGGATCCACCTCAGGTAGCCTGAACGGTTCATTCCCTCTGCCCCTCACTCCGGCTCAGGTGACCGGCCTGTTCGCCGAGAATTGGTACGTCAACGTCCACAACGCGGCTTTCCCCGGCGGTGAGATCCGCGGTCAACTCCTCAATCTCACCCCGATTCCCGAGCCCGAAACCTACGCCGCCATGGCCGGTGTCGCGCTCGTCGGCTTCGGTGTCTGGCGCCGCAACCGCCGCTAGGCTCCCCTCAGCGGGAAACGGCATTTCAACGACGGACGGTGCCCTGCGGCACCGTCCGTTTTTTTGTTTTTCGGTAGCAGCGCTCAAACCCCTGCTTCCGCATCCAACTGAGGCATTGACAGTTGCAACCTCCGGGATCTAAATGGGCTCGTTATTTGGCTAGCCCTCCAAACTGAATAATTCCGAATGAAAAAAACACTTCTCTTGGCGGCGTTTGCCGTCGCG
>JBDNHZ010000129.1:0-8399 GCA_041688515.1 Verrucomicrobiota bacterium | reverse complement strand
TGAGGAGGGCGGATCTCAGTCGGGGGGGCAGTGTCATGAAGCGGGCGAGCAAGCCCGCCCACCTTCTTCCCTCTGGTCAAAATCCCAGGACTGCCCTACACCCTGCCAGACACCTCTTCCCGATGAACGCTCACCCGACTTCCCGCCGTTCGGCCTTCACCCTGATTGAACTGCTGGTGGTCATCGCCATCATCGCGATCCTCGCTGGAATGCTCCTGCCCGCACTCGGCCGGGCCAAGGCCAAGGCCGAAGGCATTTCCTGTCTGAACAACTGCAAGCAGATCGCCCTGCTCATGCGGTTCTACACCGACGAGAACAAAGACGTGTACCCCGGCCATCGCAACGGCAACCTCGCCAACGGCCAGAGCCAGGTCATCCTGACCAACTGGTGGGGCGTCACCATCCAAGGCTACAACACTCGTCCCCAGACCAACATGTTCCGCTGCCCCTCCCTCAAGGGGAAACGCAAGGACAACAACATCGACTGGTTCTGGAGGTTTGATTCCCACTTCGTCGGGTACGGCATGAACGCCTTCTTCCTCGCCCGCCATCCTTACGGTGCCGAGAGCATGACCGTCGGTGGCGTCCGATTCGATGTCGCCCCCTGGTTCAAGCGGACCTCCATCGTCAGCCCCTCGAGCACCATGGAAGTCGGAGAAACCATGCCCACCCAAAACAAGGAATGGTCCAGCTCCCTCTGGTGGCCGTCGTCCTGCATGAACTCCAAGGCCTCCACCACCAAGGGCTATGAAGGAATCGACTTCCTCCGTCATCGCACCGGCGGCTCCATGAACTTCGCCGACGGCCACGCCGAGATCCGCAAGGACACCCAGATCAACCCGCCGGCCGATCCCGTCAGCGGCAGCGCGCGCGCCTTGATCAACTCCGAGTACTGGGACCCGCTCAATCGCGCCAAGCGCTGACCCCACCCCCTGGGACCGCGGGCGTTCTCGCCCACCTCTTCCTCCTGCACGCCCGAACGGCCCCGCCATGCGGGACCGCGCCCCCGGAATTCTCCCGGGCAGGCCCGAGAATCCACTTCGACATCCCGCCCGCCGATGGCCAGTCTCATTCCGGAATGGCAACTGATGCCTATCGGCAACTCCTCGACGCAACGGTCCGGCAACTTGAATCCCTTCAGGAACAGGGAATCCGGACGGTGAGGGTCCGGCCGGATACCTTTGCCCTGTTGAGGCAGTCCCCCGGCCCTGCAACGTCCCATGGCCCCGCCGAAAGATCCGCCTCCCGCGTCCCGGCGGCCCTCACGGCCGAGCCTAGGCAGGCCCCGGCGGCCCCGCTGGCTCCGACTCCGACCGCAACCCGGAAGCTGGATCTGGGTGCCCCGCTTCCTCCGGAGGCCAAAAGAGCGGCCTTTGATGAACTTCGCGCCCGCGCACTCGGCTGCATCCGGTGCCCGCATCTGGCCTCCTCCCGGACGCACGTGGTATTTGGCGTCGGCGATATCGATGCGCAGATCCTGTTCGTGGGGGAGGCCCCCGGAGCCGACGAGGACACCCAGGGTGAACCCTTTGTCGGGAGAGCCGGAGAACTGCTGACGCGGATCATCCAGGCGATGGGTCTGACCCGGGAATCGGTTTACATCGCCAATGTGCTCAAGTGTCGGCCCGACACGCCAGGCCAACTCAGCGGGAACCGGAAGCCCAGCGCGGAAGAAATGCAGACCTGCCTGCCCTATCTCGAGGAACAGATCCGGATCATCCGCCCGCGGGTCATGATCGCTCTCGGTGGCACGGCCATTGAGGGACTGATTGGCCGATCGGTTCACGTCACCCGGATCCGCGGCCAGTGGCTCCAGTTCCACGACATCCCGCTCATGCCCACCTATCATCCGGCCTACCTTCTTCGAAATGAGGCCATCTCCGAGAAGCGAAAGGTCTGGGAGGACATGCTCTCGGTGATGGAGCGCGTCGGTCTCCCGATCTCGGAGAAGCAGCGTCGATTCTTTACCAAGCCTGCCTGAACCAACATGCCCGATCCTTCGCTGCCCGACCTTCCGCGGGTCCTGATCCTTCCCTCGTCCATCGGGCTCGCGAACCGCACCATCGGCGGCGGCGAGCGGTACGCGGCGGAGTACACCCGCGCGCTGGCTCGCATCACCCACGCGGAGCAGGCCCTCTTCAGCGACCGCCCCGAAGCTCCGCCCGCCGGCGGGCCGCCGACCCGGGTCCTCCCCTGGAAACTGCGTCCTGGCGGCATCTTTCCACCCCTGACCCGTGAAGCCCGTGCCGCCCTGGCGGAGTACGACGTGCTTCACGTCATGTGCTTCCCCAACACGGTGGCGGACGGGTTCCTCGCCTGTGGACTGCTCCAACGCCAACAGGTGGTGCTGACCGATATCGGCGGGGGCGGACGCTGCGTCTCGACCTATCTCAACCGTCTCTCCCCCCGGTTGAATCCGTATCGCCTCGCCGATGGGCTGGCCCACCTCTCGCATCATGCGGCCGGACTGTTCGATGGATGGAAGAACCCGGCGACCATCCTGCATGGCGGGGCACGGCCCCTGTTTCCACCGGAGACCGGTCGCTTTGACGGCTACGCGCTGTTTGTCGGCCGACTGCTCGCCCACAAGGGTGTGCTCGAAGTCATCCAGGCCCTTCCCCTGGGCCGGGAGTTACGCATTGTCGGACGTCCCTACGACACCGCCTACTTCGAAAAGCTCCGCACGGCAGCGGATGGCAGGCGGGTCACTTTCCTGACCGATGCGGACGACAGCGAACTCGCCCGGCAATACCAGGGAGCATCGGTCGTCCTGCAGCCTTCCCTTCCGACGACCGGTTCCCGGGAAGACCGTTCCGAGTTGCTTGGCTTGGTCGCCATCGAAGCTCAGGCGGCCGGAAAGCCGGTGATTGTGACCCAAACCACCAGCCTGCCTGAACTGGTCCAGGATGGCGTCACCGGCCGCATTGTCCCCCCCCACGATCGCCAGGCGCTTCACGACGCCCTCGAGTCATTTCTGGGGAACCCGGCCCACGCACGCCGGATTGGGGCCAACGCCCAGCAGCACGCCACGGCCCATTTTACCTGGGACGCAGTCGCCCGCCGGGGGATGGAGTTCTATCGGACCTTGGCCGCCCGGCGTCGCGCGGGAGCTTGACGACTCTTTCCAAGGAGCCGATCCGCCAGCACGAAATCCGGGTCCGTCAGTCCGCCTGCGTCGTGAGTGGTGAGCGCGAACCAAGGCCGGTGTATCTCCGGAGTTCTCCTCCCGACTCGACAGCGCGCAACTCTTCCCCAAACCTGCCGCCTGGAATGAGTAAGCAGAAAGCCTACGCCGCCGCCGGCGTTGACATCGATCTCGGCAACCAGGTCAAGGCGACCTTGCCCCAGTTGCTCGCCTCCACCCGTCGTCCCGGCGTGCTGGGTAAAGTGGGCGGCTTCGGCGGGCTGTTCGCCCTCGACACCCGACGCAACCCCAATCCGATCTTGGTCAGCTCTGTCGATGGCGTTGGAACCAAGCTCAAGATTGCCTTCGCCGTCGGACGACACGACACGATTGGCGAAGACCTCGTCAATCACTGCGTCAACGACATCGCCGTGCTTGGGGCCGAGCCGCTTTTCTTCCTCGACTATCTCGGCACCGGAAAGCTCGAACCCCACGTCTTCACCGACATCATTGCCGGGTTTGCCCGCGGTTGTGCCGCCAACCGGTGTGCCCTCATCGGCGGGGAAACGGCGCAGATGCCCGGCTTCTACCAAGCGGGCGAGTACGACGTCTCCGGAACCATCGTCGGAGTCGTCGACAAGTCCCGCATGCTCGACGGCCAGAAGGCGGTCAAACGCGGGGACGTGATCCTGGGCATCGCTTCTTCCGGGCTTCACACCAACGGCTACTCCCTGGCGCGGAAGATCCTTTTCGACCAGCTCAAGCTGAAGATTTCGAGCCGCGGGAACGGGCTGGATGGAACGCTCGGCGAAGAACTCCTCAAGGTGCATGTCTCCTACGGCCCCCTCGTCCAGTCGCTCCTGTCCCGGTTCAATCGTACTGGAAAACCCCAAGGGATCCACGCCCTCGCCCACATCACCGGCGGTGGCTTCGTCGACAATCTTCCCCGCACCCTGCCCAAACGCCTCGATGCGGTCATCCGCGCCGATTCCTGGGAGGTCCTGCCGATCTTCCAACTCCTTCGCGACCGCGGGGGTGTCGAAACCGCCGAGTTGTACCAAGTCTTCAACATGGGCATTGGAATGACGGTTGTCGCCGCCGCAGACCAGGCGGACGCCGTCCTCCGAGCGATCCGAAAAGCCGGATTCAAGGGCTGGCCCATCGGTGAGATCGTCCCGGGCAAGGGCGAATGCCGAGTCGTCTGACACCGACTCCCCGCGTCGAGCATGGCTACCAGAACAACTTCGGATGCCGCCGAGGACCCGCTTTTCAGACGGGTCGTTTCCATCGCTACCGGCCTGGCCTTCGGAGGAATGCTCGCCACCCTCGCCGTGTTCGAGCGGGGCAGTCACGGCAAGCTTTCGCTGCGTTGGCACTGGGCCGCCGTCCCGCTTCTGCTCCTCGGGCTCGGCTTGGGACTACAATTCTGGCGAATCCTTTGGCAGGCGCAGCGGAAGGCGACGCCGGAAGCCACTTCACGGCTCCGTCGTTTCAGCATCTTCCTGGCAGTGATCGCCGTCGGTTCCTTCGCCTATCCCATGCGCTACATCCAGAGCGCCCAGCGGCAGGACGTGTTCATCGGACTCGGACTGGCCGTGGTGGTCCTTTCCGGGTTTGGCTGGGTCATTTGGAAGACCATCCAGTGGGTCAATTCCAACGAACCGGCTGAGGGTGAGATCGACCCTCCTGCCGACTCCTGATCCCATTTCCCTCATCCCCGTGCCCACCCAAGAACCACGGCAATCGGTTGCCCCGGACGCCCCGATCGATGCCCCGGGACGCCGGCGACTGCCACCCCTCCTCCGACGGGCATGGTACGGATTGAATCAGGCCTTTCGCAGGCGGATCGCCCATACCGGGGTCACGCCCGACCAGTTCACCGCGCTCCGTACCCTTCTTGAATCCGATGGAACGGGCCTCACTCAGCGCGAGTTGACCGCCCTGATGTCATCGGATCCGAACACCGTCGCTTCCCTCCTCGAGCGCATGGAGCAGTCTGGCTGGATCGAACGGTGCCCGCACGAGACGGATCGCCGGGCCTATCGCATCCGCATCCTGCCAAGCGGGGTCAACCAGTATGAGACCTGCCGGGCCATCGCCGCCGACCTGCAGGCGGAGGTGCTGACGGCCCTGGAACCGCCGGCGCGCGAACTCTTCCTCTCCCAACTCGACCGGGTCGCCACGGCCTGCCGCCGTGCCGCCGACGAATCTCCCAGAGCCCAACGCTGACCCGCATGGAAACTCCACCAGTGATGGCCCCGCCGCCCCTCTTAGAAGCCACCCCGAAGGACGCGAAGCGTTGGCGATGGATCGTGTTTCTCGGACTGATGGTTGCCTACATCCTGTCGATGACCCTGCTGGGCCATGGTCGGACGTCCGATTCGCCCGCCCTCAGCTCCTCGCTCACCGGGATGCTGCGCGAAACCCTCCTCGCGCTTCTGGTCTTCGGGGTTCCCTTCGCGATCGGTCTGGTGATCGTGCGACCGCGTTGGGCGGATCTCTACGTGATCCGTCGTCGGAACTGGATGATCACAACCCTTCTGGGTGGCCTGTGGTCCGTCGCCCTGCGCGCCGCCATCATGGTGCCGGCGATCATCGGCGTGATGATCTTCGTCCTGGCGGACCCGAAAGACGGTCTGGAGAACTTCAAATCCCATCGCCCTAAGGTGGAGAACCTCCTGGATCCGGGCGCCCTCGCCGACCCAGTCTACGCTCTGGTGTGCATGACTTGGCTGAGCTTTGTGGTCGCCGGCCTGCGGGAGGAACTCTGGCGCGCGGCCGCCATCCGGGGGATCTGCGCACTCGGCCCCGGTGCACAGCCGACCCGACGGATGGAGTGGATTGCCGTCCTCGTCACTTCGGCCTTGTTCGGACTCGCCCACCTCACTCAAGGGTGGATGGCCGTCGGGGTCACCGGACTGCTCGGGGTGGGCCTGGGGATGATCCAGATCCTTCGTCGATCCCTCCTGGAGGCCATCATCGCCCACGGCTTTTTTGACGCCACGACCTTCTTTTTTCTCTTCATCCTCCAGCAGAAAGATCTGCTGCGGAAGCTCGGGATGCCGGACAACCTGATCGAGCAGGTCCTTCAACGCTGACGGGGGGTAGCAACCCGGTTCGTTCACTTCAATCCAGGCGGCCCCCGGAAACGCCGCCGCTCCCAACCGAACCAGACCACCAGCATTGCGAGTCCAGTCCCCGCGAGGATCGGAAGCGCCAACTGATTCGGAGGCTGAACTCCGATCACCAGCAACGCGATCGAGCCAAGGACCGAAATCGCCGCCAGCGGACGAAACGCCCGCCCCAGATGCCACGGTCCGGGAACCGTCCAGGTCCGTCCCCAAGCCCACCAGCCGACCGCCACCGGAAGGACGTAGCTGAGGTAAAGGAACACCGTGCAGACCACGGCGATGGTGGTGTAAGGAACCAGCACGGTGAAAGCGGCGCCGGTCGCGGCCGCCACCCACACCGCCACCGCGGGTGAACCCGTGCTGCGATTCACCCGCCGCAGCCAGACCGATCCGGGCAAACCACCATCCCGCGCGAAGGCAAACACCATCCGGGAGGCCGAGGTCAACGCGGCCAGGCCGCAGAGGTATTGCACGAGGACAATCCCGACCAACAAGGTCGACGCCAGCCACCCGGGAAGGCGCGATCGCATGACCCATGGGACCACTTCCGCACCCTGGGCAACGCCTTCATCGATTCCCGGCATCGCCAGTACCAGGGCCATCACCATCACCCAACCAACCACACCCGAGATGCAGACCGAACGAACGATGCCGCGCGGGACATTCCGCGCGGCACCCACCGTTTCCTCGGCCGTGTGCGCCGAGGCGTCAAATCCCGTGATCGTGTAGGCCGGGAGCATCAACCCGAGCGCAAACAGCCAGCCCAGGCTTTCTTGTCGCGGAAAACCCGCCCCACCGACGACCGCGCCGCTGTAATTCGTAAACGTCCATAGGCGCGACCAATCAAGCGATCGACTTGAAATCAGGAGGGACAGAGTCAAAACGACCGCCAGAATCAGGATCATCCAACCGCTCAAGTCCGTGAGGCGCGTCGTCCACCGGATCCCGAAGTGATTCAGCATCCCTTGGGAAATCATCATTCCCAGCACCACCGAAAGCTTCACCGTGGCGGCGGTCGCCGGTGCCGGGGTCCAACCGAGTGCCGCGAGTGCAAAGTCGTAGGTCCCCGCATTCACGGTTGCGAGGACCGTGACCAACCCCGCCAGATTGAACCAGGCGGTCGCCCATCCGCAGCCCCGCCCCCCGAGGATCGAGCCCCAGTGGTACAGCCCACCCGCCGTTGGAAAAGCCGAGGCCACCTGGGCCATGGTCGCGGCCACCGCCAGCGAGAACAGGCAGGCCAACGGCCACCCCAGTCCCAGACTCGCCCCGCCCACGCTTCCCAGCCCCACGTGGAACGACGTGATCCCTCCCGCCAGAATGCAGATGATGGAAAGCGAGATGGCGAAGTTCGAGAACGCCGACATCCGCCGCGCCAATTCGGGTTCGTAACCCAACTGCCGCAGCACCTGGTCATCCGACTCCGGCGAAGGGGACGGGGGTGGACTCATGCAATCGTTCCTCGCCTCAATTCGTCCGGCTGAACCCCTCGGCAAGCGCCACCGCCTTCCGCATTGCCTTGGACTTGTTGATCGTTTCTTCGTACTCGCCCTCAGGCGTCGAGTCGTTCACCCACCCACCACCCGCCTGGACGTAAGCACGTCCATCCTTCACCAGAGCCGTCCGGATGGTGATGCAGTGATCGGAATTGCCGTTGAACGCAAAGTACCCAACGCAACCGCCGTACGGGCCTCGCGTCGTCCCTTCCAGTTCTGAAATGATCTGCATCGCACGGATCTTCGGAGCCCCGCTCAGGGTGCCCGCCGGGAACGTCGTCCGCATGAGCGCGTAGGCGTCCTGATCCTCCCTCAGCAGGCCATTGACCTGGGAAACGATGTGCATCACGTGGGAGTACCGTTCCACCACCATCATTTCCTCGACCTTTACCGAGCCGAAATCACACACCCGCCCAATGTCGTTCCTGGCCAGGTCGACCAGCATGACGTGCTCGGCCCGTTCCTTCGGATCCGCCAGCAATTCCGCCTCCAGGCGATCGTCTTCCTCCGGGTTGGCACCCCTCCGGCGTGTCCCGGCGATCGGGCGGATTTCCACCGCACGATCCACGCAACGGACATGGAGCTCCGGGGAAGCGCCCACGAGCGACAGCCCGTCCAACTCCAGCAGGAACATGTAGGGCGACGGAT
>JBDNHZ010000128.1:0-12363 GCA_041688515.1 Verrucomicrobiota bacterium | reverse complement strand
GAACACCTTGCGCATTGGCAACTCGGGGGGATTTCCGCGGGTGGCACCAAAGAAGACGATGCGTCCACCCGCCGCCGCCAGGTCCACCAGATCCTCGAAGCCCTCGCCTCCGGCGCTGTCAACGATCACATCGAAGGGCCCATGATGTTCGCCGAATTCACGCGCCCAGGTCGAACGGATGTACAACGCGCCCGCTTTGGCTCCCAGTTCATGTGCCCGCCGCAGCTTCTCCTCCGAGCTCGAGGTGACACACGGAATGGCCCCGGCCGCGACGGCGAACTGCAGCGCGAACAACGCGGTCCCCGCACCGATGCCATTGATGAGAACCTTTTCGTGGGCTTTGAGATGCGCCCGGCCGAACAGGGCGCGGAATGCCGTCAACCCCGCCAGCGGCAGCGCGGCAGCCTCCGCCCAGTCGAGATGCGACGGCTTCTGCGCCAGTTGGGTGGCCGGCACCGAGATGTACTCCGCCAACGTTCCATTGCGGGGAAGCCCGAGGATGCTGAAGCGGGGTTCCTGCGCCCGCGGATCATGGCCCCAGTCGAGCGAGGGATTGATGATCACGTCCCGGCCGAGCCACGTGGCGTCCACACCCGGCCCAACCTCCACCACCTCGCCCGCGCCGTCAGATCCCGGAATGATGGGAAACTTGAGCCCCGCATACGCGCCCTGCTTGATCCAGACGTCCCGATGATTCAGGGCCGCAGCCCGAAGCCGGACCACGACATCGCCGGGAGCGGCGTGCGGAGTGGCGACAGAATCAACAACGAGTTCCTGGATTCCCTGAAGAACGGCGGCTTTCATCGGTAGGTGTGGGCACCCTACCGGCTTCCATCTCTTTGGGCCAACCGCCTTTTGCGAAGCCGTATCCAAGCAGCAGGGAGGAACCTGGCGGCGGAGCAGATTCTTTCGCAGACCGAGGAGTGCGCGAGGGGCGTATCCGAAGTCGTTGCGGGACGAGCGAACCACGACGGGCCTGCGGAAGAAGATCCAGCCGCAGCCACCGGCCCTGCTGCACGGATACGGCCGACGCTCAACGCTTGATGTCGTCGAAGTAGTCGCGGACCGAGTTCTTGTAGGCCTTGGGAACCTGCTCCTGGTTGAGGGCCGACTGGGCATCGGACTGCGCCGCCGCCACCGCCTCGGCGTACTGCACCCGGCTCTCCCCCTTCGCGCTGACGCCCTTCAGCGTAATGCTGGGCATCGGTCCGCCGGGTTGGAGCTGGCCCTTCACCTTGGTGGGCACCAGCCCCTCAGGCTGGTTGATGTCGCGATCGGTGTGTCCTTTGCCGGCCATGTCGGGACGATTGATCCCGGAGTTGTCCCAGAGATCGGAAATCTCGTCCGGCATTGACCAAGCATCGTTGTCCGACCAGGTCCCGACCCCCTTGCCGCCCTTCGAACCCTTGCCGGCCCGCGGAGCTCCGGCGTTCTTGCCCTGCCCCCAGCACTGGCCGTTGCCAATGCACATCTGGGCCTTCTGAAGACTCTGGAGCGCCGCCATCATCGCCTGGGCATCGCCCATCTGATCCATCAACTCCTTCAATTCCTTTTCCGCGGCCGCCAAGCTTTCAGATCCGCCCTTCTTATCCCCGGCTTGGCACTGTCCCGCGGCCTTCTTGAGCATCTCGCCCACCTTGCCGTACTGCTCGCCTGGCTTGGCCGCCTTCGACGCCTCCTGGGCGAGCTTCTGCAACTGTTCCGACGAAAGGTTCCCCATCTTCAATTGCTCGATCATCTTGCGGAGGGTGTCCGCCGCCGCCTCGGCCTGTCCGTTCTTGAGCTGCTCGGCGAGGTCCTTGCCCATCTTGTCCGCCTGCGCCTGCATCTTGGCCAGTTGCTTGGCCATGTCCGCCAGCTTCTCCAGATCCTTCTCGGTCATCCCGAGATCCTTCACGAACTGATCGATGTCGGCGTTCTTCAATGCCTCGGCCGCATCCGCCAGGCTCTCCATCGGCATGTCCATGGCCTCCGCCCGACGGGAAAGTTCGGCCAACGACTTGGCCAGTTCCTGACGGGCCTCCTCCGCAGCGGCGCCCGTCTTGTCGGCCAATCCCTTGGCCTCTTCCTTCATCTTTTCCAACTGCTTCTGCATGTCCTTGATCGCCTCCCCCTGATCGGCCTTGTCCCCAAGCGCCTTCTGGAGGGAATCCATCTGCTTCTGCATCGAAGCCGGAGTCTGGTTGGGGGTGGAACCGGAGTTGCGCGCCGCCCGTTCGAGCTTCCTCAAGGCGGGGTTCTTGGCCAACTCCAGCGCCTGCTGCTTCATCACATCCGTCACCTTCGCCAGGTCCCGCAGCGCATCGTCCCGGGTCAGCTTGGCGTTCTGGAGGCGCTCGCCCAACTCCGTCACATCCTCAATGGCCCTGCGCGTCTGTTCCATCGCCGGCTTTCGCTCCGCCACTTCGCGCTTGGTCACCTGCACCAGATTCTTGCCGGTGTCCTTGATGACCCCCGAATCCTGCGCCGCCTGCTGCTGCGCCTTGGTCCGGTATTCCGGGACGAATCCCAGACCGGCACCCAGCGCCAACGTCAGGACCACCCACCGCGAAATCGTCGGCAATTCGAAGGGCAGGATCCGGCGCGGATCGACCGTCCGGGCGGAGGCGCTGGCATCGGCAATCACCAATTGAGCCCAACGATCGTCCTTCCCCTGCCGGGCAATTTCGAGCGCGGTGCTCAACCGCTCCTTGAGGCCCGCCTTCAGATCCAGGAACCGCGCCGCCTCATCGGTGGTCACCGGGCGCAACACCCCCCAGATCCCTCCCGCCACCGCGCACGCCAGCCCCACCCATAGCGTGATCTGGACCACGCCCCACGGCATCGGTGCCAGTTTGTAGGCGATCAAGCCCGACAGATAAATCGCGCCTCCCAGAAGCAGTCCGCGCCAGAAACCACGCCAGGCGCGCATCATCCGGGCGCGGGCCACGGTCCGGTCCAGGGTCTGCTGGAGTACTTGAAGGTCACTCATGTTCTTGGAGGTGGAAGTTCGGAACCGTCGGGTGGAAATTGTTCGGGCAATGACTCTTGGATCATGGCCCGTCACTGGCGCTCGTACTCGCCCTTCGAAACGCGCTTCAACACCGTGAAGCCCGCCTTCTTGGCGTCTGAAATCGATACGGGCTTGCTGATCGACGGGGTGCTGAAACCGGAAATCAGCTTCCGCACCGGCTTGCGACAGGCCGGACATTGCGTGAGCGGCGCTGCCGTGATCGGACGTCGCAGGGTGAAACGCCCATTGCACGCGGCACATTCCCCATCACAAAGCTCGTACTCGTAAAGCGGCATGACGCATTCCCAATCTGAAGGTCAAGGTGCCGAGTCGCCCGCCGGCCGGCAAGTCCGGATCCGGCCCTCCGCAGGTCCCACCACGCCTCCCCGCGCTGGCCCGGTTGAACACGACTGACAGGCGACCCGGACCCCGTACCTACTCGGATTCCACTCGGAACCACAGGGTCAGACACCGGACCCAGGCAATCGTTCCGGCTCAGGCCACCTTCATTCCCGGCCAGGCGCCCACCGCTCCCTTGCCCTCGGCCCGTTCCACCGGAGCTTCGGTCGGGTCACTCAATTCCGTCAGCACCGCCGAGGCCCGCCCCGACTCCCCGGCCGCGAGGTGCTCCATCGCCTTGCGGAATGCCGCCAGACGGAAGTCCGGCTCGCCCGTTCCCCGATCCACCCGATCGAGAAACGCGGCGATCTCGATCAGCTTGCATCGGGCGTCCATGAAATACAGGTCGAGTACCTGCTGACGTGTCATGCCCGCACCATGAATCCCGCCCTGCCTCGCGTCGAGACCCCGGACGGCTTGAAACCCGGGACGTGCCGACACCCACGTTGACAAGATGTGCCCCACGGACTGGTCAAGGCTCCGTTCACCCGCCAGTTTTGCGCTCATGGCAGACGTCCCCATCCGGTTCCGCTCGCAGCCACCCAACCGGCCCGGTCCGGCGTCGGCGTCGGCGTCGGCGTCGCCCGAACCACGCCCGGCCTTCCCACCTCCTTCCTCCGCCACCACCACCCGGCCGAAGACCCACCTGAACGTCGAAGGCATGACTTGCGGCAACTGCGCACGCCATGTCACCGATGCCCTCCAGGGCACGGCCGGCGTCGCGTCGGCCACCGTCGATCTCGGCGGTGGGAAGGCCATCGTCGAATGGATTGGACCCGAGCCTGGCCCGACGTCGTTGTTGCTGGAGAACCTTCGCAAGGCCGGCTACCCGGCCCGCGAAAGCGTCCCTTCTCCGGCGGGATCGGAGCCAACGCCTCCTGCCGTCAATCCGTGGAAAACCTCGATCCAGATCGGCCTTCCCCTCGCCGCCCTCCTGGGCATTGCTGACTGGGGATTCGGCCTGGGCCTGAACCGCGGGTTCCAGTGGATCTCCTTTGTCGTCGCGATCGGGGTCGTCTGGGTGCTCGGCCGCCCGTTCTACCTGGGTGCCTGGAACCAACTCCGCACCGGCGGTGCCAACATGGATACCCTCGTGTCCCTCGGCGTCACCGCCGCCATGGGCTACAGCGTTCCCGCCCTGTTCGCCGGTTGGCCCGGCCATCTGTTCTTCACCGAGACCGTCACCTTGCTCGCCCTGGTCGGCACCGGTCATTCCCTCGAACACCGCATGTCCGCACGCGCCGGCAGCGCCCTGCGCGCCCTGCTCGAACTGGCTCCCGCCAACGCCTGGCAACTCGACGCCTCCGGCTCCGAGCACGAGGTCCCCGTCTCCAGGCTCGTGGCCGGCGACCGGATCATCCTTCGTCCGGGCGACCGGATCCCGGTGGACGCGCAAGTCATCGAAGGAACCTCGGTGATTGATGAATCCATGCTCACCGGCGAATCGATGCCAGTCGAAAAGGCTCCGGGCTCCGCCCTCTACACCGGCACCACCAACCGCAGCGGACGTGTCATCGCCCGGGTCACCGCCACCGGTGAAGGCACCGCCCTCGCCCGCATCGCCGAGGTCATCCGCCGGGCGCAGTCCACCCGCGCCAGTGTCCAGCGCCTGGCCGACCGGATCAGCGCCATCTTCGTGCCCATCGTCGTTTTGATCGCCGTGGCGGCCGGGGCCTGGTGGATGCTTTTCCCCGACTCCGCCGCAGCCGCCCATGCCCTGGCGGAAAATTGGCTCTGGCATTCCCACCTTCCCGAGTCGCGCTTCGCCGCCGGAATGTTGGTCGCCTGCGCAGTCCTGGTCATCGCCTGTCCCTGCGCCATGGGCTTGGCCACCCCCGTCGCCCTGATGGCGGGCGTCAACAACGCCGCCCGTCGCGGAATCCTGGTGCGCGATGCCGTCGCCCTCGAGACCTGCGGCACCCTCGACACCCTCATCTTCGACAAGACCGGCACCCTGACGGAAGGGCGTCCGGTCGTGGTCGCCCAGGCGGACCTGACCGACGGCAATTCCCCAACGCCCGGCCAGGCGCTGCCGATCGCCGAACTCGCCGCGTCCATGGGCCGACGTTCCACCCATCCGCTCAGCGTTTCCCTCTCCCGCATCGCCACCGGCGCTCTGGAGATTGAAGCCTGGACCGAACACCCCGGAGCCGGTCTCACCGGCGTGTGGCAGGGCCGGAAGCTTCAACTGGGTTCGATCGCGGCACTCCAGGCCGCCGGCATCGACACCACTGCCGCGCTGGCCTTCATCGAACCGTGGTTCGCCAAGGGGGCCACCCCCGTCCTGTTGGCCGCCGACCAGCGTTTGATCGGAGTCTTCGCCCTGCGCGATCCCCTTCGACCCGAAGCCGCCGGGGTGGTCCAACGGCTCCGGGCTTCGGGTCTGAGAGTGGGAATGCTTTCCGGCGATCATCCCCGCGCGGCCGCCGCCATCGCGGCCGAGGTCGGGATTGATCCCTCGATGGTGCAGGCCGGGATTGCGCCCAAAGGAAAGGCGCAGTTCCTCAGCACCCTCAAGACCTCAGGATCCCGGGTGGCCTTCGTTGGCGATGGTATCAACGACGGTCCGGCACTGGCCGCCGCCGACCTTGGAATTGCCGTCGCACGCGCCTCCGACGTGGCCCGCGAAGCCGCGGGACTGGTCCTGCTCCGCACCGACCTCAACGCCGTTGCCGATGCGCTTGAACTGGCCAAGGCGACGCTCTCGACCATCCATCAAAACCTGTTCTGGGCCTTCTTTTACAACGCCGCCGCCGTGCCCCTCGCCGCCCTGGGCCTGGTCAGTCCCGCGCTCTGCGCCGCCGCCATGGGCCTCAGCGACCTCGTCGTCGTCGGCAACGCCCTGCGACTGGCACGAAGGAAGTGAGAGCGACGCATCTGCGTCCTCCCCGCCTCCCGACGTCCCCTCCCGCGGGTAGCTGCCGAGGGAACGAGGCGGACCCCCATCCGGACGAAGGCAGCATCAAACTGCCCCCGCCCGCAACTGCCCGCATCCCGCGGCCACATCAATGCCCCGACGTTGCCGGACGGTGCTGGGGATGCCTACCGCGATCAGGACGTCTTGAAATGACCTGGCGGCCTCGGGCCTCGTCGAACTCCCGCCGAAACCATCCGTCGGATTCAACGGGATGAGGTTCACATGGGCGTCGATCCCGGCAATCAGCGCCGCCAGACGCGTCGCCTGCGCCACCGAATCGTTCACCCCGGCGATCAACGTCCACTCGAAGAAGATCCGGCGACCGGTCATGGACGAATACGTGCGACACGCCCCGATCAATTCATCCAGGGGCCATCGACGCCCGATGGGAACCAACGCCGCGCGTTCCTCGTCCGTCGCCCCGTGCAGACTCACCGCCAGATGGTACGGCCGCCGTTCTGCTGCCAGGCGCAGGATCCCCGGCACGACGCCCACCGTGCTGATCGTGATCCGACTGGGCCCGATGTTGATCCCACCGCGATCGGTGATGATCTCCAGCGCCGTCATGACCGCGTCGTAATTGTGCAAGGGCTCGCCCATTCCCATCAGCACCAGGTTCCGCAGCCCCCCGCCTGGGAGCGCGGACGTCCCTGCCCGCTCGAACCCCGCCAACCGTGCATGCCGCACCTGCGCCACGATCTCGCCCGGGGCCAGATGTCGGACGAATCCCATCTGACCGGTCGCGCAGAACACGCATCCCATCGCGCACCCGACCTGAGTGCTGAGACAGGCGGTGCGCCGTCCGTCGTACCCCATCAACACCGTCTCGACGACCTGACCATCGACCAGACGCAGCAGGAACTTGCGGGTCAAACCATCGCTGCTCGCGATGCCCGCCGCCTCCGTCGGCAAGTCCAGGCGAAACCGTCGCCCCACCCCGACCGAATCCGTGATCCAACGACGCAACGGCGGGAGAAACTCCGGGTGGGCGGACAGATCAAGGGACCCATCACCGGACACCCCCCCGTGAACCGCCCGCCAGAGTGTCCGCGCGTGCACCGACGAAATCCCGGCCCCGGCAAACTCCCGTTCCAACTCCCCGAACGTCAGGTCGAGCAGCGGACGGGACAGGGCAGTTTCGAGAGCATCGATCGGCATCGGTGTCTGGAGATTTTGCGCAGGAACTTGATGACGGATCAAGATGGCCCGTGGTAACGGATTGCAACATCCCAGAGACCTGCCACCGCATGGAGCAACTCAGTCACCACACTACCCGGGAGCACAGCCGTCCTCGCCCGCTTCGGGACGAGTCCCCATCACCCCACCCTCGGAGGGACGAGTTCCACGAGTCCCCATCGGTCCACAAGTCCCCATCCCCAAGCTCCGAAGTTTCGGCCTCGCAGAGCTCGTCCCTCCGGTGCTCGACGGATGTCCGCGGACGTCTTGTTTTAGCCCGCCCTCGCTGCCCTTTGCCAACTTGAGCCACGTCATTGATGAACTTCTGGAAACGCAAACTCGCCGCCTTCCTGCACGATCCGCCCAGCAAGGCTCTGGATATCCCGACGCACGGAGCACGGTCTGAAAGCGCGTTCCGTCAGGCAGGCTTTACCGATCGGGACGTCGGTGAATACGACAGGCCAGCCGACCACACCGCTGCGGCAGCGGATCGACTTCCCTTCCCGGCCTCCAAGGCATCGGGACTTCAGTGCGCGTTCGACGGCATCCGGAATGGCTTCATCCATCCACTCGGACAGACGAGCGGTGAACCCTTGCGCCTCCCGTTTCACGCCGAATTTGCCAGCGTGGCGCAGGGCTTCGAAGGCGAGGGATCGGTCCAACCCGCGCTCTCCGCCGAGTCCATCCAACGGTTCAAGACGGAGGACGAAGCATGGCGGGCCCGATTCTTTGCCCATTGGCGGTTGTGGCCCGAGCACTGCGCCCGACATGACTATCGACTGGCGCTCCTCCCGGCGGACACGCGGATCCCCGATCACTCCATCTGGACGCACATGCAGGTCGTCTCGGCGCTCGCCGGGTGTTTGACGGAGGGTCAGGTCCGCCCCGCCTTCCTCAAGTTCCAGCTCGGGCCGGTTCAAGACTTCATCCAGGCCGCCCGGAGCACCCGCGACCTTTGGAGCGGCAGTTACCTGCTCTCCTGGTTGATGGCCGCAGGCTTGAAGGCGTTGTCGGTCGAGGTCGGACCCGATGCCGTTGTCTTTCCCAATCTCCGCGGACAACCGCTCTTCGACCTGCACTGGAAAGCCGAACTGTGGAGCAAGGCGGCCATCGGAGGTTCAAAGACGGTCTGGGAGTCCCTCGACTGGCAACCCCACGACCTGTTGACCCCAAACCTGCCCAACGTTTTCCTGGCCGTGGTTCCCGCAGATCAGGCAGCGCGACTGGGAACGTTGGTGAGCGACGCAATTCAGGCGGAATGGAGGCGGATCGCGGGTGCCGTCTGGGACGATTGCAAGACCACAGGGTTGACCCACTGCGATCCCGGATTCTCCGAGGAGGATCGAAAGGCCCGATTCGACAGTCAGATTGGCCGATTCCTGTCCCTCAGTTGGCAAGCCACCCCATGGCCCTCGACCTTGAACGAAGCCTTGAAGCTCGCGGACGGGTTCGATCCGGAAATGCCGATTCGTAAAGCCCGCCAACGGATCGAAGCCATCGTGCAGATGGCAACCGTCCATACCCCGGTCGAACATCGCGATGGCCGTTGCTTTATCGGCGGCAATGCCGGGCCCCGGCAGGAACTCAACAACGTCGGCCTCGCCTGGTCCGTCATCCTTGCCTTCAACAACTGGGCTCTGGATGCCGTCCGACAGACCCGCAACTTTACCGCCTCCGGCACGGGGGGATGGCAGACCGGCACCTTCCAGAACAAGGATTCCCTCACAGGACGCGAGGAGATGGTGGGGGGTGGGCAAGAATGGAAGGAGGCCGCCGCCAAGGCAGGCGAAGGCTGGGCATCGCTCTTCAAACACGACGATTGGTTGGCGGCTCCGACCCTCGTGAAGCGGGTCTGGCATCGCGCTTACCTCGACCAGGCACCCTGGAATCTCCCGACGGATTCCAAAAGCTTTCCGATGCCCAACACCCGGGGGATCGCTGCCCACGATCCGTTCGCCAAAAAGGAGACCGAGAATGACGACGATTCGATCACCGCGGTCGAAGATGTGGCGGCATCGGAGAAGTATTTCGCCGTTCTCGCCTTCGACGGCGACGAAATCGGGAAGTGGGTCAGCGGCGAGAAGACGCCTCCTATTGCCAGCCAGTTGGCGTCCTACCAGGACCACGCCGGAGTGCTTCCTCAAGGTGCCTTGGCCTACTTCCAGCGGGATTCGGATCCCGACGGCAAAGGAACGCTCAAGGAGCGTTTCAAAGACTTCCTCCAGGCCCAGCGGCCGTTGTCCCCCGCCTACCATCTCCAGTTCAGTGAAGCGCTCACCCACTTCTCTCTTCGGGTTGCCCGCCCGGTGGTCGAGGTTTTCGACGGCCGATTGATCTACGCGGGCGGTGATGACGTCGTCGCCCTGCTCCCGGCAGACACCGCGCTGGACTGCGCCACAGCCCTGCGTCTCGCCTTCACCGGTTCTGAGCAACTCAGTGCCTTCCTCGCGAAGCATGCCACCCGCCTCCAAGCCTCAAACCGAAAGGCCAATCGCGACGTGCCACAGGCTCAGGCGCTGGCAGCCAAGGGAAGGCTCATCGGTGTCGCCCAAACCACCCGGGGCGCCCTAACGACCTCTCACCCGGGTTTCCTCGTCCGATTGGACGATCAGAACACCGATCGAGCAGAGCGACGTCATGCGGATGGGAACAATCATCCCATCCCGTTCGTGGTTCCCGGGCCCGCCGCCGATGCGTCGGTCGGCATCGCCATCGCCCACTTCATGTCCCCGTTGCAGGACGTGGTCCGTGCCGCCCAGCAGGCGGAGAAACGGGCCAAACGTAATGCTGACAAGGGCGGCTTGGGCAGAAAGGCCTTGGCCGTAACCCTGATGAAGCGGTCGGGCGAGACGGTCGAGTGGGGAACCCGCTGGGAAGGGGGCTTGGCCTTGTACGCCGCGCTCGCCGCCGGACTGAAATCCGAAACGCTGGGCGCCCGTTTCCCCCACCGCTTCATCGAGCTCCTGGAAGCCTACCGGGTCGAAACCACTCCGCTTCTCCAACAAGCGAAGAGCTTCGAGCCGAATCCACGCTTCCCCATCGACGAGATCATCCGTCGCGAATTCCAGCACACGCTGGGCCGACAGCAGGGACCGCAGTTCCCCCGCAATTGCGCTGAAGCCGAAGACCAACTCCACGCCTTCAATGCCGCGCTCGACACGCATCTGACTTCGCTCGACCCCTCTGGGATCACGTCCGCCGAGGCCCGCATCCAATCCCTCATCGGCCTTTGCCAGACCGTCGCCTTTGCCCACCGGACCGCCGCTGACTGAACGCCGAAAGGCACCCTGCATGAACACCGTTCTCCTCCACCCCACCGACGTCCTCTTCTTCCGCGACGGACGCCCCATGTCCGGATCGCTGGCGGGTCACGGCGCGGCATGGCCCTTGCCCAACGTCATCAACTCCGCTTTCCACGCCGCCCTGCATCGCGCACACCTCCCGGGTGCCCATGCCCACGATCACCGTGACCTCGCGGGAAATCGTGCTGCCACGGATTCCCGCAAGTACGGATCGCTAGTCACCGCCGGGCCATTCCCCGTTCACGTCCCGGAATCCGGCCAGAGCCTGGCAACTTGGTATCTTCCCCGCCCTCTGGACCTGGTGAACGCCTCCCTCACCCCGGCCCTGTGCCCCACTGCTGCCTTCGACTCGGCCTTCTCCAGTCTTCCCGACCCACTGGAGTACGCCGTGGCAAACCAACAGGCGCCTTCGAAGGGTTCCGGGACCAACTCCTGGATTTCCCGTGCCGCTTATGAGCGATACCTCCATGCAGGAGATTCAGGACTCAAAGGCGACGAGGCCATCGATGATGGGTCCTTCTGCGACGCCGAACACAGCATCGGGATCGGCATCGATTCGGAGCGCCACGTGCAGGACGGCGAGAGTTTCTATTCCGCCCACTACCTCCGCCTCCGTGACCACTGGAAAATGGGGGTCCTCGCCCAGACCGATGACAAGATCAACGGGTCCACCACCGATCGACAGGACCTGATCCAAAAACTGCTGAAGGAGGAGGGACGGATTCTTGTTGGGGGACAACAGCGCATTTGCACGGCGTCCTACCGAAGCACTCCACACCGACTCGAACTGCCGCGGGGTAAGCAGGCTGGTTTTGCCCATGTCCAGCGGCGAGCGGAGAAACGCTTCCTCGTGAAGTGGATCCTCCTGAGCCCGGCCGTCTGGCCCAGGATCGAGGCGGATCCGTCGCGGGAGATCATCGCACATCCGGGCGGTTGGCTGCCCAACTGGATCGCCGCCGCCGCGTGCCCATTCGAAGGCACCGAGGTTGGGGAAGGTTCGGTCCTGCTCCTCGACGGCCCCGGGCGGGAGAAGGCGCGACGCAAGAGGCTCACCCCCGGAAAACGAATCGTCGCCCGCCTCGTCGCCGCCATCGTCTCCAAGCCCATCCCGGTCACCGGCTGGGCACTGAAGGACGAAGCGGCCGGACGCGCGGAAGCCGGAGCCAAGTCCACCCTCCTCGCCGTTCCCGCCGGTGCCGTCTACTACTTCGAAGCCGACTCCGAACCGGCCGCCATCCAGCTAGCCACGGCGTTGAACTGGCATGGCGACCAGTCCGAGCCCACCACCCTCCGCAACCGCCGCAGCACGCTTCTCGGCGAAAAGGGATTTGGTCTCGGCGTCTGTGGCACCTGGCAATTCCACGACGTCCCCGGACATCCCGCCCCCTGACTTTTCCACTTCAACTCCCGAGACTCACCCCATGCGCACGTCCCGCAATCTCCTTATCTTCACCCGGACCCCCCTCCACGTCGGAGCCGGTGCCTCCGTCGGAGCGATCGATCAACCCATCCAACGCGAACGCCACACCGGCTTTCCCATCATCCCCGCCAGTTCCCTCAAGGGCAGCTTCGCGGAT
>JBDNHZ010000127.1:0-14967 GCA_041688515.1 Verrucomicrobiota bacterium | reverse complement strand
TCTCGTTGGTGGTTCCCCGGTTGACCACTCGGAAGCCGCCCCCCTGGATCACGAAGTTCCCCAGGGAACGACGATGGAAAAACATGTCCTGGTAGGCACCGTCGGTGACGTACTTCAGGAAGTTGGTGGAGGTGATGGGCTTCTCTGCGTCGTACAGCTCCACGTCCAGATCGCCGTGAACCGTCCGGAACTGCACCACGGTCCCGGCGTCAAGGCGGGCGAAGGCGAGGAGGGCCAGAAGAAGAGGGACAAGCGAGCGGTTCATTCAAGGGAGGCTCAGGAGGCTTGTTTCCGGGGAGATTTGCGGGAGGGAATGGCGGAGGCGATCACGCGGGACAATTCGTCGCGGACGTGGCCGTTGCTGGAGTTCAAGGCGTACTTGTAGTCTTCGCCCGGCAACGCGGTGATTTCGAACGAGCCCCCGGCGCGTTGGATGATCAAGCCACCGGCGGCAACATCCCAGAGCCGGATGCCTGCCTCGACGTACGCGTCGAATCGGCCATCGGCAACATAGGTGAGGGCGAGGGCGGCGGAGCCCATCAGGCGGATCTTCCGGACCCGATGCACCAGATCGCCAAATACCGGCAACATCTGGTCCAGGGTGACGCTGCTCTTGGCAAAGCCCATGGAGACGATCGCCTCGTCGAGGCGCTTCCGGCTGCTGACGTGGATCCGACGTCCATTCAATCGGGCGGGTCCGGTGTGGGTCGCCGTCCAGGTTTCATCCATGAACGGGTCATGCACCACGCCCACCACCGTTTCGAACTCCTTCCCGGCGCGTGCCTGGAGCGCGATGCTCACGCAGGCGTGCGGAATGCCATGGGCGTAGTTCACCGTGCCATCGATCGGATCGACCACCCAACGCACCTCGGCGGTCTCGATGGCGTCGTCCTGCCCTTCTTCACCGAGAAGCGGGATCTCCGGGAAAACTTCCGCCAGGCGGCGGGTGATCAGGCGTTGGCAGCGGACGTCCAAATCGAGTTTGATGTCGTGAGGAGTGGCCTCGTTGACCTTCTTGGTCCGACGCAGGTGGGTCCGCATCAGGTCGCCGGCGGCGCGTGCGGCCTGAGTGGCGGAGTCGAGAGCGGCATTGATCTGGGAGGATTTCATTCCCGTTTTGCGGCTTAGGCTACTGAACGGTGGAAGAATCCCAAGCCGGAAGGCGGCCGATCAGGGCAGGACTTCGCGCCGCTCACCGAGGACGGACATCAACCGCTCGCGTTTGTCGTCGAGGAGACCTTCTTCGGCGGCCCGGAGTGCTTCGAGCAACTCCCGTCCTTCCAGAAGGCGTCCCATGCAGACATAGGAGGCACCGGCGGCGATGAGGCGCGGGGCTTCCGACAGCACCTCGGCGGGCGCGATGATCCGGGCACCGGGATTCACTTCTCTCAGGCTGCGCACCAATTTCTCGTTCGTGATGCCCTTGAGCAGGCTGTCCGGGACCGTGCAAACCAGGATTTCCGCCTTGGCCACTCCCGCGTGGAGCAAGGTGTCCCGCTGGCTGATGTCGCCGTAAATCACCCGGATCCCGCGGACCTTTAGCTCGGCATGCACCAGGGGGTTGAAATCGACCACGGCGACGTGCGGCAGAAGATCGGGTGCGTGCCGTTCCAACTCATCCAGGAGGGAGCTGGCCGCACGAAAGAATCCCAGGAAAAGGATCCGTCCGCCGTGGGCATCGCCGGGTTCCTCGTGGCCGTGGCTGCCGGCGGTCGAATCAAGATCTCGCAGCCCGAGGCGCTTGAGATGCGGGATGAGCCAGCGGATCAGCCCGTCGGAGCGCATCATGCCGAAGGTGGAAAGGGCGGCGAGGATGACGAACGCCAGCGAGGTCATGTCCTTGGCGAGGGGACCGACGTGTTTGAATTTGTCGCTGGCCCCGAGTTCGAGCAGCACGAGGGAGAACTCGGAGACTTGGGCGAGGTTGATGGCAGGGAGGAGGCTCGCCCGCAGACCCAGCCGGAGCTTGTAAAGCGGGGTGAAGGTCGTGACGAGCCGGCTCACCACGGCAAAGGCTCCAAAGGCCAGCGCCCAACCCAGGACCTCAAGCCCCGGCTTCTGGATCTTCATCCCGAGTCCAACGAAGAACAGGGTGACGAAGAAGTCCCGGAGACTGGTCACCTTGGCGGTCACGTCGAGCGCATAGGGAAACGTGGAGAGGGCGACCCCGGCGACGAGTGCTCCCATCTCCCGCGAGAGATGTAGGCGCTCGGCAAATTCTCCCACGAGGAAACACCAGCCGATGGCTCCTACCAGCACCAGTTCGGGAAGCCGTGCCACTTTGTGAAACAGGGGAGGCAGGACGTACTTGCTCACCAGCAGGGCGGTTCCTACCAGGATCCCGACCCGCAGCAGCGACAGCACCAGAATGCTCGCTTCGAGGTGATTGAGATTGGGTTGGATCGCCAGGAAAAGGATGGCGAACAGATCCTGGAGCACGAGGACTCCGAGGGTGATCCGCCCCGGCAGCGTATCCAATTCCCGCTTGTCGTAGAGAACCTTGACGATCACCACCGTGCTGCTCATCGCCGCCGCCGCGCCCAGGTAGAGCGCGTCCCAACTGCCATTGCCGAACTTGAACCCGAGGAGATGGAATACCGCGGTGCCCAGGGCGAATCCACCGAAGATCTGCACCGCCGCGGTCACCGTGATCGACTTGCCCGCGCTCATGATCTTCTTCAGATCGATCTCCAGCCCGATCATGAAGAGCAGAAAAATCAGCCCGAGTTCGGAGATCGTCCCGATCGATTCCTGATTGGTGACCCAGGACAGCATCGAAGGCCCGAGAAGAAAGCCCGCGGCGAGGTACGCGAGAATGATGGGTTGACGCGCCAACTGCGCGGCCAATCCCATCAGCCACGCGGCGGCAGTACAAAGGGCGATGTCCCGAATCAATTCATGCATGGGCGAGAAACGGCATTCCACCCGGCCTCGATGAAGGCCGGCCGGCGAATGCGGGCGAGAGTCTGCCGGGGGAACCCTATTGGTCAACGCGTGCTTCCGGTCCGGGACTCCTACTTCATGAGGAGCGGCGTCGTTTCGATCTTGGACAGCAACCAGTCGATTCTGGCGATCAGCGTCCTCGCCTCGTCCTCGGTTATCGGCGAACCGTCCGAAAGTTGGCGTCGATCCAATGCCATCTTCAGCTCGCGAAGCCCCGGCAGAGCGGGCGTGGCCTCTTTTTGGCTGCGGTCTTTAATGCCATCCAGTGCGGCGCGAACGATGTCTGAATCCGGATCCTGCAGCGCCGCAATCATCACGGGCATGGCGAGCGAAGCTTCGATCCCGCCGCGTCGGATTCCCCAGATTGCCTCGAAACGAACCCAGCGATCGGGGTCATGGCTGGCAGAGGCAATCGTCGGCATGACGGAGGGCGTGAAGTATGGCGGCCTAGAGAGCGCTTCGATGGCTTGTGCCCGGGCCTGGTTTTTGCCCTCGATGGCGAGTGACTTGAGTTGCTCGACAACCCACGGACGGCGCTCGCCGGAGAAGTGGCCAAGGAGCAGGCTGGTGTAGGGTGGGGAACTGCCTCGCGGTCCATCGGGAAGCTGTCGCAGCTTTTCGAACAGGTGCGGGAGTGCATTGGTGCCCAACGTCTGAAGCGCGGTCAGCGCATCCTCGCGCCGCCGTTCGGTTGGCTCCCAATCGAAACGAAACTCTTTCAGGATCTTCGAAAGGAGGAATTCACCCGTTGTTTGGGATTGCATGGCTTCGAGCATCAGCCAGTCGTAGGCCTCGGGTCCCGCGCCGGAGAGGAACTCGGTGCGTGGTCCATCTTGGTCCAGCCCGCTGTGCGTCCACGACCGCATTGAACGGCCCGCGACCCGCGGGCCGGCGGAAACCTGCCACCAGACGACCAGCGCGATCACCAGTGCCGCCAGGACGGCAAAATGCCAAGCATGCCATCGACGCCAGACCCGGCTGCGGCCTCTGCCCCCGCTTTGGGATCCATCCCCGCCGTTCAGCATGCAGTCAGCAGCCTCGCTTTACCGGCCAAATGGGGCAACTTCGGATCTGACATGAAACGGAAGCGCGTGGTGGTATTGGGTGCAGGGTTTGGCGGGCTGACATTCTGTCGGACCTTCAAACATCCGGGTGCGGAAGTGGTCTTGATCGATCGTCAAAACCATCACCTCTTTCAACCGTTGCTGTACCAGGTGGCGACCGCCGGTCTGTCCGATTCCGAGATTGCCCAGCCCATCCGTTCGATCCTGGCCGATCGGGAGGATGTCATGGTCCGCTTGGCGGAAATCACCGACATCGACGTCGCAGGCCGCAGGGTGGTGACCAGCGTCGGGGACTTTGAGTACGACTACCTCGTGGTTGGACTCGGCGGGTGTACGAGCTACTTCGGGCATCCCGAGTGGGAGAAACACGCGCCCGGATTGAAATCGCTCGAAGATGCCCAGCGGATCCGGCACGACCTGCTGATGGCGTTTGAATCCGCCGAGAACACCTCGGACGAAGCGGAGCGGAGGCGGCTCATGACGGTGGTGGTGGTCGGAGGTGGACCCACCGGCGTGGAGTTGGCCGGGGCTTGCGCCGAGTTGGCGAAAGTGGTCCTGAAAGCGGATTTCCGCCGAATCGATTCAACCCAGGCCCGCGTGATCCTGGTCGAAGGAAGCAGCCGGCTGCTGGGACAGTTTTCCGAGGAACTTGGCCTGGAAGCCCAACGGGAACTCGAACGGATGGGCGTGGAGGTTCGTTGCGGGGAGCGTGTCCGCGAGATCCGCTCGGGAGAGGTCGAATTGGCGGGGGAAGTCCTTCGCGCCGGGAATATTCTGTGGGGAGCTGGTGTGGCGGCATCACCGCTCACGGCGAGGTTGGGAGCGCCGATCGACCGCGCCGGTCGGGTGAAGGTGGAGCCGGACTTGAGCCTCCCCGGGCGTCCCGAGGTGTTCGCCATCGGAGATCTGGCGGCGGTGATCGACCGGGATGGGCAGGTGGTCCCGGGGGTGTCGCCAGCGGCCATGCAGGAAGCGCGGCACGTGGCCCGCCAGATCGAAGACGAACTCGGCGCGGATCCACAGTCGCGCAGGCCATTTGACTACTGGGACAAGGGCAGCATGGCGACCATCGGACGCTCTGCCGCGGTGGCGCAGATGGGTTCGCTCGAGTTGACCGGGTGGGTGGCTTGGGTGGCCTGGCTGTTCGTCCACCTGGTCTTCTTGGTCGGTTTCCGCAACCGACTCGCGGTGATGCTCCAGTGGACTTACAGCTACTTCACCTATCGTCGCGGAGCACGGATCATCACGGGCTCAGGTCGCTGAGGTTTTGTCGCCTCAAAGCTTCGGATCCAGCGATGGACGCACGAAGTCGAAGCGGGGGTCGGAGGTGAGTTGGGTACGCAGGTTGGCGCCAGCCGGGTTGGTTGCCAGACGCGCATCGCTCAACTGGAACGCCTTTCGAAGGCTGCCAGCGGTGGAGCTCGATTTGCCCTGCACCGCCTGGACCGCCGCGAGTTGGTACCAGGCCTCTGGACTGTCCGGCACAAGGCGTGCATATCGTTCCATGGTGCTTTCCACCCGGTCCACCCGCTGGAGTTGTTGGTACGCCTGCGCCAAGGATGCCAGCGTCCGAAGGTCCGATTCCGGCTTGGCCAACAGCGAATCGAGAACTGCGACGCCTTCGTTGCTGCGGCCCGAGTTGAAAAGGCTGCTGGCGACGTTGAAGGTGGATTCCAGATTGGTCGCAGCCTCCGACATGGCTGCCGGTGCCCCGGGTGCGGGTATCGCGCCGGCGGCGGGCGGGGTAGGGGCTTCGCGGTAGGGCTCCAATTGTCGGAGAAGATCGCGGATGCCCAGATTCTCCGGATCCAGCTCATAGCAGGTCGCTACGACCCGGTAAGCGTCCGGATAGCGTCCCAGACCGGCCAGGAGCGAGGCGTAGTTG
This sequence comes from Verrucomicrobiota bacterium, assembly GCA_041688515.1. Lineage (GTDB taxonomy): Bacteria > Verrucomicrobiota > Verrucomicrobiia > Limisphaerales > UBA9464 > UBA6176. The sequence continues at coordinate 9,075 of JBDNHZ010000127.1, read as the reverse complement.
AAGACCGTCTCGGGACTATACGGACAGAAGGCAAACGCCTGTTTCAGGGCGAATTCGGCCTCCCTGACGATTTTGGCCTGGTAGACGGGATCGCGCGCTTCCTGCGCACGCCATCCGTACACCGACTTGCCGATCGCGTTGCGCAGCTTGCTGAACGCCTTCTGGGCGTTGTCGTCGCGCACGAAGCGGTCGTCGCCCTTGAACCCGGAGTAGTCCCGCAGGCGGTAGGTCCGGATGGCGAAGTCGCACACTTCCTTTACCGGCGTTTCATACTTGATCCAGTTGCCGATGAATCGTTCGGAGTACTGCGACCAGTATTCATGGTCGCGTTGGATCTGCTCGTCACTCAACTGCACCACGGGTTCACGCTCGAGCTTGAGAATGATTCCGTGGGGGACCAGGTGCGGATACATCCAATCGAGCGCAAAGCTTTCCTCGACGTAGAAGGAGTGATCCGGGTTTTTGTCGAAAATCACCTTGGTGAGAAGGCCGTTGATCGACATGACCGCCGTCTGTCCGGCGACCGACACCCGGCCGTCGGGCAGTTGCGTGAGGACTTCGCCCGGCTTCAATTGCTTCAACTGGGCCCGGCGTTGAGCGTCGATGCTGTATTCCTCGAAACAGCGGCGCAGATCCTCGGGCGTTGGCGTCAGGATCTCCCGGTCGGGGTAAACCCCGCCCTCGCTGATCGCGATGAGTCCAGAATAGGCCGCTTCCAGCAGCAGTCGGTTGAGCCGGATCCGGGTATGGCCTTGGGGGGCCTGCTGCGCGAAGCGGAGCACGTGGTCGGACAGTTTGACCCCGGCGAATCGTTGGGGTTGGTAGAGTGAGGGCGCTTCCAGAATCTGGTTCAGGGCCTTCGCTAAAGCGCCCGCGTCCCCCGCGGTTGCAGATCCCAGAGTCTGTTTCAGGTGGAGACTGAGCGGATCCGCGCCCGAGTTGATCCGTGCCTTCAGGGCGGCGAGATCCGTGAAGTCCGTGTCCGCGAAGTAGGAAGACCCGACCCGTCGATCCTTCTCGATGCGGTCTCCCATGTCTGTCATCCAGCGATCGAACGGGGCCATCAACCGGGCGGGGAGGTTGACCCGATTCCGGGAGATCGACACCGGATCATTCAGCATCGAGTAGAAAAAGGGCGGATCGTTCTGGGCGCTGCGGTTGTAGTGCGCGCGGATGTAATCGAGGTAGGTGTTGTCGGCCAGCGCGTTCTGGGTGATCAGGTAGACATCGCGCCGATCGAACAACGGATTCCGCCGGTCTTTCGCCGGAATGAAGCTCTCGCAGAAGATCATGTAGGTCGGGCAAAACCGGCCGGGATCGGTCCCGCCGAACAGCACCGTGTGCGGGTCCATCGACGGGTAGAGCGGTTTGCCGGACGCATCCTTTGGAGCCGGAGCCGCCGAGGTATCCATGCCGGGCTCGAACATGTCGTGCCCGAACCAGTAGCCGAAGTAGTGGTTGCGCTGCTCGTTGTCCGCCCAATGGTCGAGGATGGAGTCGATCGGAATGAAGCTGAACAGGGCCAGGGTCAACGCGAGTCGGGTCTTGCCGCTGCCTTTACCCGGAACATCGGCCGTCGCCGCGCTGCCGAAGCTCGAATTGCTGTCCCCCCAGATGATCAGGAACAGGAGGAGCACCGCGGTGATCAACAGGCTGATGCCCGCTGCCAGACGGGGGATGAAGAACACGTTCTTCGACGCATCGAAGGCGTCCACCAACTGATACAGGTTGAGTGCCACGGCCAGGAGTCCGCCGCCGACCAGCCAGAGTCGCCACTGGTGAAAAACGTTTTGCAGCAGGCCTCCAACGATGGCCATCCCGTACCCGATAACCATGGCGATCATCACGTGTGAGGACGTGTAGAAGACCTTCACCAATTCCCGCGACTGTTTGTCGGTCTGTCCGTTGAGCAGGTAGATCAGCAGGAATGCCAGGCAGAAATAGATGGTTCCAAGACCGATCAGCCAACCACGTTCGCGCAGGCGCATCCGCTTCATCAGGAGGAAGGGGACAATGGCCAGGATCAGGTTTGCCCAGTTGAACTCGTCCTTCACCCCTTCGAAGTAGGCAAAGATCTGCCCGAACGAGATTCCTGGAGAGGTCTTTTCGTACTGACCACGGGTGAAGGCGTGGACAAAACCATCCCAGACCCGCGGATATCCCCAGTTCAACGGCGGATTCGTCACCGACGCCAGGGGCATGTAAAAATAGTGGAAGACGCCCACCACGAACGCGATGACGGAGAACAGGACCACATGCAGTCGGTTGCCCAGGCTGTTGGTCAAAACCGCCGTCCAGGCACAACCCAGGGCGGAGAGGATGCCGACCAGATTGAAGATCAAAAGCAGGGACGGGTTCTCGACGAACATCTTGATCTTGCCGCTGGCATGCAGACCGAGCGCTAGAATCCAGATTGCCGTGTTCAACAGCAGGAAGTCTCGTCCGACCCGCCGATCGGCCATGAGCACGACGACTTCAAGTCCCATCGCACCCACGATCAGGGTCTGATGGTTGCAGAAGCAGATGCCGAACAGGAAGCATCCGAGGTAGAGGCTCCATCTCTGATGGGGTAGCCAAGTGTAGCGCTTGAGGCAGACCAAAACCCCCATCAGCGACCACACCGCAATCGTGTACACTTCGACGATCACCGCCTGACTCCAGATGTAGCCATTGAATCCCAGCAACATCCCCGAGACGAACCCCGTAACCAGCGAGATCCAGTGGTCCAGCGAACGGTCGCGCCCCTTGAAGAGATCGACCGAATCCAGGATCAGCGCCGACCCGCGCGACACCAGCAGGGCGACCATCCCCGCCGACATGGCGGCGGCAAAAGCCGAGGAAACGGCCACGCGCCAAGCAATGTTGGAAAACGGCAGCAGCTTGGTGAACAACCAGGTGTACAGGGTCCACACCGGGTACCCGGGCGGGTGGGGAACCCCGGCGTACATCGAGGCCACTGCGAGTTCGCCCGAGTCTTCGAGCGTCAGGTCCGGAGCGATGGTCAGCAGGTAGCCGATCATCACCAGCACCGAGACCAAGGCGAATGCAAGCCAGTCCACCCGTTGGAACAAACGACTCAACGGGGGAACGGTTGGAGTGGTGTCGCCGGGAGTGCCGGGGACCGGATTCGTTTTCGAAATTGCCGGGGACGCGGGACGCGCTCCGGCAGGGGAACTGGTTTGTGCCATGTGGAAAGGGGAGGTCGACGGTCAGAGCGCGTTCTGTGATGCGTTCGTACCAGGAAATATCGCGCGATTGGTCAGCGTAAAGCTGGCAACGGGAAGGCAGTTTTGGGCAACCAACGCAGAAACGCCGGCCAGACCCGGGGTCCGACCGTGGGCTGCCGTCGCTACCGCGGGTGACCAGGCGACGGTCAGGGCGCACACCCAGGCCGACACCACGACCATTCCCGCTCGAATCCAAGGAACGCCCAGTCGGTCCGCAGGTCGGCTCTCGGGACCGTCTTCGAAGATGCGCCTACGAAGGGACTCGGAGGGACCGCGTGGCCGCCAGCGTTGGAGGGGGGCATGGTTCATCGGTTGAAGCAGGGTGAAAAGTCGGGGTCGGAATCGAGGTTGAGTCGGCGACGGAGATGATCCATCCCATAACGATACCTTCCCGCGGCGGTGTTGGGACTGACATGGGTCACTTCAGCGATCTCTTCGAAGGTCAGGCCGTGCCAAAACCTCAGCACGATGACTTCGCGCTGCTCCTCGGCGAGGTGCGCGAGCGCGTCCATCGCTCTCGACTCAGAAGGGTGGGGTGCTTCCGAAGGCTCAAACCAGTGGCCAGACTCCAGTTCGCGGGCGAGTCGGCGCCAAAGGCTGCGCTTGCGGTTCAGCACACGGTTGCGGAAGGAACGGACAAGATACTGGGCAGGTTGACGGGGACAGTCGCCAAGTTGAAGCAGTACCGTAAAAACGTCCTGGACGGCATCTTCCGCCTCGCTGTGCCCAAGTCCCAAAGCCCGCCCATACAGGATAAGCCCTGCAGCCTGGGCTTCGAAAAGCTCCTCGGCCCATGGTCTTCCTGCGCTCGTCCCGACATCCATTTCAAAGAGAATGACACCGCCACCCACAAATTTGTATGGAGACGTCAAAAATTGTTGGGCTGCGACGATGGCGAGAGGGCTCTTGGTTGCAACGAGGGGCCATCCTTTTGCCGGCCCGGACATTCTCCTAAGCGATGCGGCAACCTCATCCGGACGAAGTCCGGAGAGGAGGACGATGGCAACCCACGGCGCCCACGCCAATCTTCGCGACCGAAAGCTCCCGGAGTCTCAATTGGAAGGGGTGGAGTGCCTGCAGCAGCTTCGCCGGTGAGCCCTCCGGCCTTCCTTTTGAGGCCTTCCCTCAGGGAAATTCCTCGGCAGCTTGGCCCATGGCTACCCTGGTCCGCTGGGGCGGATTGCCGGCGAGCATTGACGGAAGCGAGCATGGATCGACGCCCCAGGCACCGCCGACCGGCCATCCGGTCCGGGCGAAGAAACGAAGACCGGGAGCCGACACCCAGAAATTGGGCAAAGGGCCTTCGGTCAAACCGGTCGGCTTCGGCTTCTGTGGGGAAGAACACCCTTAACCGCTTGGGCTTGCCGTGTTCGATCATTCGCCGGAGTCGTGGGGCAGGCAGGGCGTTGGGTTACAACCGAGCCGCTGCCGGAAATGCGCGGCGATGGACGGTTGAAGTAGATCCAAAGAGGTCCAAAGCCGTACCCCACCAATCGTGAGTCTTGCCGTGAAATGGAACCTTTACCGAGGGCCCGGAAGAAGCTCCGGACCCCGCGAATGGTGCGCACGGCAGGACTTGAACCTGCACGCCTTACGGCACTACCACCTCAAAGTAGCGCGTCTGCCAATTTCGCCACGTGCGCAACAAACGTTCCCGAAGCCCCTGTTGAAGGGGGGACAAAATGGTCGGGGCGGTGAGATTCGAACTCACGACCTCTTGGACCCGAACCAAGCGCGCTAGCCATGCTACGCTACGCCCCGAACCAAAATGCGGGCGGAACATGGTCAACTGCGACAAACCCTGCAATGGTTTTCTGTCTGGAAACGAATAAAGATTTCAAAATGTCGTGCCAAGCGGCTCAAGCGCATCCCTGCCTGAGCGACTTCGTCCTCTGGATTTTGTAGGCACAAACGCGGGAACCTCGGATCCAATAACTCAAGCCTGCCTCGATCGGCTCCGCCGCCCTTGGGGCAATTGGTCTGAGCGTAAGCCAAGGCATCGGCCAGGAATGCCACATGCCTTCTTGCCCGACATCAGCAACCTCAAAGCCAGTCGCCGAAACACATCCCAGCCGCTGTGGCACGACGCCATTCAAATGATTCACCGCAGGAATGACGTCGGAACCAAGGGTCAATTCTGGGCCGAGGAGAAGATTTCCCAAAAAAAGCATTGCGACTCGGCCTTGGATTTCTAATCTCTGCGCTCCCGTTTCGCCACTTACTGGCAAAACGATGAGCACGGCCGATAACCAAGACGCTCCAAGCGTCTGGGAGTGATGGCCGGGTGCACGACAGCGAGTGCTGCGTGTTCGAAATTGAACTATTGCCTGTGAAAACATTTAGGCCCTTAACGCCCTCGACGCGTTACATCACGTACGCCGACTTTTCGGATATTACCAAAAGTCGTCCGGAGAAGTCGCTGGTTTACACCCGCAAACGAACCGGGGGACGCAACACCCATGGTCGGGTAACTGCACGTGCCATTGGTGGCGGCCACAAACAGAAGGTCCGTGTCGTCGACTTTCGGCGCAACAAACACGGCGTCGAAGCAAAGGTGATCGCCGTCGAATACGATCCGATCCGCAGTGCGCGCCTCGCGCTTTTGGAATACGCGGACGGGGATCGTCGATACATTCTGTGCCCGGATGGTCTGCAGGTTGGGGCTACCCTGATGAATGGGCCATCCGCTCCCCCTTCACTTGGCAACTGTCTGCCGCTTTCAGTCATCCCGATGGGGGTGACGATTCATAACATTGAGCTAGTCCCGGGCAGGGGTGGACAGATGGTCCGGTCCGCCGGTTCTGGCGCGACCTTGATGTCTCGTGACAATGGCTATGCCCAACTGAAACTACCTTCAGGCGAGATTCGTCGGGTGCACGAAAAATGCGTGGCCACCATTTGCCAGGTCGGGAACACCCAGCACGAAAACGTGGTTCTCGGCAAAGCCGGCCGAAGCATTCACCGCGGCCGTCGTCCGATGTCTCGCGGGATGGTCCGCAACCCGGTCGACCACCCCAATGGTGGTGGTCAGGGCAAATCCAAGGGCGGTGGTGGTCGTCAACATTTGGTGTCGCCGTGGGGTGTTCTGGCCAAGGGCTTCCGCACTCGCGATAAGAGTAAGATTTCCAACCGGTTTATCCTGGTTCGCCGGGACGGCCGACCGATGAAGCTCAAGTAAGCATATGGGACGTTCTCTCAAGAAAGGGCCGTTTGTGGACCATAGCCTCATGGACAAAGTCCAAAAGGCGAAGGCGGCCAAGTCAAAGAATCCGATCAAGACATGGTCGCGCCGTTCAACCATCACTCCCGACTTTGTCGGTTTGACGATGAACGTTCACAATGGCCGGGTTTTTATCCCTGTCTTCGTCACGGAAAATATGGTCGGGCACAAGCTTGGTGAGTTTAGCCTGACTCGTACGTTCAAGAAGCATGGCGCTCACACCGCCAAGGCGGAGGCCAAATAGCAAGGAATCCCCATGGAAGTGCACGCGATCTATAAAAACTTCCGCATGTCCCCGCAAAAGGTGCGGGAGGTTGTGCGTCAAGTTCAGGGCATGAATGCCGTTCAGGCATTGGCCGTTCTCAAAGTTGTTCCCCGCAAGTCGGCCCGCGCTGTCGCCAAGACGCTTCAGTCCGCGATCGCCAACGCTGAGAACAATCACGGCCTCAAAGGTGAAAGTCTCCGCATCAGCGGTGCCTTCGCCCAAACGGCAGGTTCCTTCAAACGCTTCGTTCCAAAGGCCCGCGGTTCGGCTGGCCCGATCATCAAGCGCAACAGCCACATCAAGATCGTCCTCAGCGACAACTGATCACATGGGCCAGAAAACTAATCCGATCGGATTCCGCATCCCGGTCAATCACGACTGGCGTTCCAAGTGGTACGCCAACAAGAAGGACTTTAGCGGCCTTCTCATCGAGGATCACCTCATTCGGTCCATCCTCAAGAGGAAGCTCGAAAGTGCATCGGTGCCTCGTATCAATATTGAACGCGCAGCCAACCGGTGTCGGGTGACGATCTTCACAGCTCGCCCTGGGGTTGTCATTGGGCGCAAGGGCTCGGAAATCGACAAGCTCAAGGAGGAATTGTCCAAGGTCACCGGCAAGGACATTTACGTCGACATTCAGGAGGTTAAACAGCCTGACCTCGATGCTCAGTTGGTCGCCGAAAATGTCGCCCTGCAGTTGGAACGCCGAATCAGCTTCCGACGTGCCATGAAGAAGGCGCTTCAAATCGCCATGGACCTCGGTGCCAAGGGCATCAAGCTCCGATGCGCCGGTCGTCTGGGCGGAGCCGAAATCTCCCGGGTCGAAACCTACCATCTCGGCAGCGTTCCCCTTCACACTCTTCGGGCGAACGTCGACTTTGGATTTGCTGAAGCAAGGACTGTCTACGGCAAACTCGGTATCAAGTGTTGGATCTGCAAGGGTGAACCTAAGCGGGCTGAACGCCGCACCGAAGACCGGCGCGTTGAGTCACCCGCACGTCCAGTCTGACAGCCCTTAAAACCGTTTACCCCAAGAATAAGGATTTCAAATGGCCATGATGCCCGCGCGGGTCAAGTACCGCAAAATGCAGAGAGGCAGCCGAACCGGTCTGGCCTCTCGTGGTAACACCGTCGCCTTCGGAGAGTACGGACTTCAGGCTCTCGAGCGTTGTTGGATGGACACTAAACAGATCGAGGCCGCCCGCGTCGCCATCACCCGCTATATGAAACGACGGGGCAAGGTCTGGATCCGCATTTTCCCGGACAAGAGCTACACCAAAAAGCCACTGGAAGTTCGAATGGGCACTGGCAAGGGCGGAGTTGAATCCTGGGTCGCGGTGATCCGGCCGGCCAGCGTGCTTTTCGAAATCGATGGAGTTCCTGAGGCGATTGCCCGTGAGGCAATGCGCTTGGCATCAACAAAGCTGCCGATCTCCACCAAGTTCATCTCGCGACACAAGATTGGTTGAAAATTGAATCCTATGGCCACCAATGCTTTTAAGGAGATGACCGCTCAAGAATTGCTCGCGAGAGGGCGAGAACTGCGAGTCGAGCTGTTCAACATGCGCCTTCAAAAGGCAACAGCGCGTCTCGAGAAACCTCATCGTATCGAACAGTTGCGACGTGATATTGCACGCTGCGAAACACGGTTGTCTGCCCTTCGGGTGGCGTCCGACAGCAACAAGGCTTGAACCTAAGGTATATGGCTGATATTTCCCAGGATCGCGGGCACCGCAAAGAACGGACAGGAGAAGTCGTATCAAACAAGATGCAGAAGACCATTGTGGTCCGCGTCGAGCGTCGATTTCGCCACCCCAAGTTCAAGAAAATCGTGACCAGCTTCAAGAAGCTTTACGCGCACGATGAGGACAAACAGGCCCAGATTGGGGATCTGGTTCGCATTCAGGAAACCCGCCCGCTATCGCGCACCAAGTGCTGGCGTCTGGTGGAGGTCCTCAACGCCGACGGTTCCTCCAAGAGTGCCGCTTGAGTGCGTCACCGCACCTTTAAAGGAGTTTCATCATGCTTCAGATTCGTTCGAGTGTCGACGTCGCGGACAACACGGGTGCCAAGGTAGCTTGGACCATTGGTGTTTTGGGCCGCAACCAGCGCTATGCGCGGGTAGGTGACATCATCAAGGTACACATTAAAGAGGCCGCTCCCGATGGTTCGGTCAAGAAGGGCGATGTGTGTAACGCAGTGGTCGTTCGGACCAGAGCTCCAATCCGCCGCTCGGATGGGTCTTATCTGCGCTTTGATCGCAATGCCATCGTGATCATCAATCCAGAGGGCGAACCGAAGGGGACGCGGATCTTTGGGCCGGTTGCGCGGGAACTTCGTGAAAAGAAGTTTATGAAGATCAT
>JBDNHZ010000126.1:0-8117 GCA_041688515.1 Verrucomicrobiota bacterium | reverse complement strand
GGCGGCGACGGCGTCGAGTTCCGCTTCGGGCAGGTCCTTGACGTGGTTGCGGAGGAGATCGCGCAACTCGGACAGCGGGGGAAGGTGGGCGGGCGGAAGGGTGTCTGCCTGGATTCCCACCGCGGTGGCGAGGAACAGGGAACAGGCAGCGATGCGACGAAACATGCGGGCGTATGGATGGCGTGGAATGCGGGCGCGCGCAATGTGGCGTCTACTTGCTGTCCTTGTCCCGGGTCTTTTCGGTGAGGACGACGGCGGACAGCTTTTCGCCGGAACGTTGGTAGCGCAGGGTGAACTTCTTTTTGTCTGCGGCGGTGCGCAACGCCTCGGAGAACTGGCTGACGGTCTTCACCGACTTCTTGTCCACCTCGTAGATCAGGTCGCCCACCCGGAATCCGTATTCCGCCAGCGGCCCGGCTTCGTCCACCCCGGTGACCACCACCCCGGAGGTCGCCCCGAGTTTGAAGCGGGTGGAGAGTTCGTCATCGGTGGTCTGAACCGTCAGACCCAGCGCCGCGTCTACGGGCGTCGCCGGGGGATTCACGGGAGTGGGCTCGGGTTCGTCCGGGGTCGAGCGTCCGGGCGGCCGGGACATGGCGATGCGCTGTTCGAGGTCCGGCATGGGAGCGGGTTGGACGGTGATCTTGAGGTCTTTTCCGCTGCGATGGATGTCGAGGGCGACGTCTGAACCGGGGCGCTTGCGGGTGATCTCGCGACGCAACTGATTGACGGTGCCCACCGATCGACCGTCCACGGCGGTGATGACGTCAAAGTTCTTCAGGTCCGCCTTGGCGGCGGGGCCGCCTTCGGAGATGCCGGTGATGACCACGCCGTTGGTCAGCGAAGCGAAGCGGGCCCGGAGTCGTTCGTCTTCTCGCAGGCCCTTGATCCCGACCCCGAGCCAGGAGCGCTGGAACTTGCCGGAGTCCACCAGTTGATTGGCGACTTCCCGGGCCAGATTGGCGGGGATGGCGAAGCAGATGCCGGTGCCGACGCCGCGGATCATGGAGTTCACCCCGATGACCTCGCCTTCGAGGTTCATGAGGGGGCCGCCGCTGTTGCCGGGATTGATGTTGGCGTCGGTCTGGAGGAAGTCCTCGTCCATCATGTTCTGACTGAGACCGGCGCGGCCTTTGGCGCTGATGTGGCCGAAGGTGACGGAATATTCCAGTTCGTAGGGGGCCCCGATGGCGATGGCGAATTCGCCCACCCGAACCTGGTCGGAGTTACCGAACTTCGCGGCCTGAAGCCCGGAGACCTTGTCTTTGATCCGCAGGATGGCGATGTCGGAATCGGGATCGGTTCCGCGGACCTCGGCATCGAATTCGCGACCGTCATGGAGCTTGATGCGGATCCGTTCGGCATTCTCCACGACATGGGCGTTGGTCAGGATGTAGCCGTCCTCGCGGTACACGATTCCGGAACCTTCGCCGTTGAACTGAGGGCCTTCCTGGTCACGCCGACGGCGTTGGCGACGGAGGAATTCTTCGTACTGCTTGCGCAACTCCTCGGGCATCTGTTGCAGGAAGGGAGGAGCTTCCTGGTCCTCGCCCGACCCGATCTTCTGGGCCACCTGGACGACGACAACGGTGGGGGTGCATCGGTCGGCGACCCCGACGAAGACCTCGTTCATCTGCCGGACCACGTCGAGGGCGGCCGGTGCCGCTGCGGAGAGGGACGCGGTGCCGCCGAGCGCACCGGCGATGGCGACGGCCAGTGCGAAGGCCTGGAAACGGGGAAGCGGACGCATGCCGGACGCTACGCCGGCGATCCGCGGATGCAACCCGGAGAGCGCGGCCGCCCTCCCCATCAAACCTTAATCTTCGAACTTCAACCGGAGAGCTTCGAGGGGTAGCGTGCACGCACATGCTCCCGATCATCGAAGCGCTGCTGGTACTTCAGGACCGTGATCGCCGCCTGATCCGGCTCCGGGCCGAGTTGGATGCCGTGGGACCCCAGCGGCAGTTGCTGCAGATGAAGGCGATGAAGACGCAGGCGGCCTTCGACGAGGTCAAGAAGCGGTCCACCCATCTGGAAAGTGAGCGCAAGGCGCTGGAGATGGAGGCGTCCACCCTCCAGCAGCGGATCAACAAGCTTCGCAGCGAACAGTTGGGCACCCGGAGCAATGATCAGTACAAGGCGTTCCAGCATCAGATCGAGACGACGCAGGCGGAGATCAGCAAGCTGGACGATCGCCAGATCGAGTTGATGGAACAGGCGGAGGTGGTGGGGCGCGACGTGCAGGAAGCCTCCCGGATCGCCGTGGCCCAGAAGGCCGAAACCGACCGGCAGTTGGTGGATGTCGCCTCCCGCGAAGCGAACATCCGCAAGGAATTCGACTCCGTCTCCGGGGAACGGGCGGCGCATGGGGCCAAGCTGGACCCGATCGTGCTCACCCGTTACGAGCGCATCCTCAAGACCAAGGGGGACAATGCCCTGGTCGGCGTCGATCGGTTGGTGTGCGGCGGGTGTCACGTCAAACTGCCCTTGCAGGTGTGCCTCCATGCCAAGGCCCAACTCGATCTCGTCTCCTGTCCGAACTGCGGACGCCTCCTGTATTTCACCTCGGACATGAGCATCGCGGCCCAGCCGTAGGCCCCCCGGCTCGTTCAGTACGCCCGGAATCGGGAGTGCGCCGCCAGATCCGTCGGCGGCCCCGGTTGCAAGGCGAGGAACTCGGGCGTGTCGAGTCGGTGGCGTCCCGGGAGGTCGGTTTCCAGAAGGTGTCGCAGTTCGTGGATCTGACGTGACCAACGGAACCCGTTGAAGAACTCGATCGGCTCGAACTGGAGTTTGTACCGGGCCTTCGACGTGACGCAGGTGCCGAGGTAGAGATGATGGAATCCGGCCTCGGCGAAGGACTCGGCGGCCCGGGTCATGAGGAACATCCCCGGGTTGCGCGTCGGATCGGAGAGGTCGAAGAAGGCGTAGTAGTAGTAGGCGACCCGCGGAGCTTCGAGGTACATCAGGACGGTTCCCAACTCGCGTCCGTCGGCGTCGGTGAAGTGCAGGAAATGGCTGATGACAGGCCCGGCCAGCAACCGGGTCAGCCGTTCCCGGTGCATGACTCCGGGCCCAAATCGTTCCGCCGCGTACGCCAGCCAGCGTTCCCGTCGTTCGGGGGTATCCGGAAAGTCCCCCTTGGCGATCAGTTCCATCCGGACCCCGGCACCCTTGCGCAGGATCCGACGGTTTTCAGAACTGGGTTTCCATTCCCGGAGGGGGACGCGCAGGTTTCGGACGAGGTAAAACCGGTCCATCTCCGGGTTGCCGGGAAGGAACCCTGCGTCGAACGCGTCCGCCGCCACTTCACCCGGTTCCAGGAACGCCCAGACCACGTACGGATAAAGGTAGTGGGCGTAATCGGGGGTCGTCTCGGAGAACAACAGCTTCACCGGGGGCCAGTCTGCGACGGACGGAACCGGATGACGATTTCGGAATCGGGCTTCTTGGCCGGAACGGGGGGTGCCGTCCATTTCGCCGTTCCCCTTCTGGATGGAGCCGCCTCAGGAAGGGGACGATCCGTCACTGGGTTGCTCGGTGACGTCGACCTGGAGGAAATGGATCAGGTGCCGCAGTCGATCGGCGACATCGGCCGCTTGCAGGATGACCTGCCGCGCCAGCGGATGCCCGATCATCAGCAGGCTCACCAGGTCCGCCATGTGTCCGGCGTCCGGAATCCTCTGGAGGGTGCCCATCGCCGAGTGGATGGGGTTCTCCGAGTCGCCGCCACTCTTGATCAGTCGCTGGAGAAGGTCCGAGGACAGATCGTCCGACTGGAGGAGTCGATTTTCCACCAGTTCGAGCACCCGCACCCGGAGCGCGTCGATGGTCACCGTGTCGACGTCGCCGATGTCCAGAATGTGGAGTTGCTGGACGCGAAAGGGCTTGTAGCGGACGACCCGGCCCAGGCGGACGCGGGCAATGCCCTGGAGGACGAGGTTGGAGGTGCCGTTGGCATTCTTTACGGCAGCCCGGACGATGCCGACTCCCGCCACGGGAAGCGGTGTTTCCCTGGGATCATTGGGCTTCTGCATGGCGACGCAGAACATCCGGTGGGAATCGAGCGACTGCTCCAGCATGGTTCGGTAGCGGGGCTCAAAGATGAAAAGAGGCAGCATCGCCTGGGGGAACAGGACGGCATTGCTAAGGATCATGACTCCGGCGGAGTCGGGAACGAGCATGGCGAAGGGTACGGTGGGAACCCATGGCTGCAAGCTGCCGCGCAACCGGACGTTGCCGCCGATTGAAATGAGCCTCGTACCCTCGCCTACGTCGGAGGCGACGTCAGGAGTCTGACTTCCATCCGGACGTGCGCCGGCCCACGCGCGTCTCCCGCCCGATTGGTGGCAGTATCGAGCCGCGTCCTTCCTGGTGAAGGGGATTGCATCGTGCGGCTGGGGCGCGACCATTCCTCCATTGTGAATGCGCGTTTCGTGGCGGCTTTTCTGGTGGTCCTCAGCCTGGGGCTGGGGGGCGGGTTGTACTTCGTCCAAGACCGCGCTTCGAAGGAGCGTCGGGCTGCCGCGGAGGCCGCGGACCAGTTGAAAGCCGAATTGGTGCGCTCGGAAACCAAGCTGACCGAGCAGATCAAGGTCAACTCCTCCCTGGAAACGAACCTGACCCGCCGGGTTGAAGAGGTTGGGCTCTACTCGACCAAGCTGGACTTCATCACCTCCGAACTGGGCAAGGCCGAGGCGGAGGCCAAGGCGTCCGCCGCCAAGGCCAAACTCGAACTGGAGGAGCGCGAGAAGAAGATTGCGGGCCTTCAAGGGGAGAAGGACGACCTGACGCAGCGCCTCGACGATCTGACGGTGAAGATCACTGGGTTGAACACCCAGATCCGGGAGACCGAACGTCGCCTCGCCACCAGCGAAGGAGACCGGGAGATCCTCAAGAAGGAATTGCGCCGGATGCTCACCGAGAAGGTCGAGTTGGAGAAGCGGTTTACCGACCTCTCCGAGGTGCGCGAACAGGTCCGCCGATTGCGCGACGAGGCCTACCTGGCCCGGCGCGTGGAAATCATCCGCAAAGGCGTGATCAACTTCGACCAGAAGGGAGCGATGCTGCTGCAACAGGGCATCCGACGGGCGGCTGCCACCAATGCGCCTCCCTTGGATGGCCGGCTTAATGTGGAGATCAATCCGGACGGCTCTGGCCGGGTCCTGCCCAACGAGCCGACCAAGAAATAGGGCGGTGCCGCCCCAGGTTTCTCTCCGCCTCCGGGATGAAGCCTTCCGTCCCCGCGGGCGTCCTCGCCCGCTTCTTTCTTGGAGGGACGAGTTCTACGAGTCCCAGATTTAGGACTCGCGGAGCTCGTCCCTCCAGGAGCTCGTCCCGGCAGTTCGGCGATTGAACCAGCCCCGGGGATTCCTCCAGAGTGCAGCCCGCATGTCGCTGACCTCTTTTTCGTTTCCGACCCGCACCCTGTTTGGAGCGGGCGCCCTTCGTGAATTGCCGGTCCACCTCGTCCGCCTTGGAATCCATCGTCCCTTGGTGGTGACCGATGGGGGGGTGGTCCGCACGGATGCCTTCCGTCTGCTCGAGTTGGTCCTCGGGGCAGACGGAAAGGGGAACACCTGGTTCCTGTTCGACGGAGTGCATCCCAATCCGGTGGAAGAGGACGTCCGACTCCCCGGGGCGCTCATGCGCGAGAAGGGGTGCGACGGCGTGATTGCAATTGGCGGGGGTAGCCCGCTCGACGCGGGAAAGGCTGCGCGGTTGCTGGCGAAGAAGCCGGACCTGGACATGGCCCGCTTTTACGACGAACCGCACGACTGGTCGGGTCTGGCTCCCTTCATCGCCATTCCGACGACGGCTGGCACGGGGAGTGAAGTGGGCCGCAGTTCGGTGATCACGCTCGATTCCACCCAGCGCAAGGCGGTCCTGTTCCATCCGGAACTGCTGGCCAAGCTGGTGATTCTGGATCCCGAATTGACGGTGGGATTGCCCCCGAAGCTCACCGCCGCCACCGGAGCCGATGCGCTCACCCATTGCATCGAGAGCTACACCTGTCCGGCCTTCCATCCGATGTGCGATGGCATCGCCCTGGAGGGGGTGCGGTTGATCATCGAGGCGTTGCCCCGGGCGGTCCGCAACGGCGGAGACCTGGACGCGCGCGGTCGCATGCTGGTGGCTGCCTCCATGGGTGCGGTGGCGTTTCAGAAGGATCTTGGGGTGGTCCATTCCATGGCGCATCCGCTCTCGACCGTGTTCGGGATGCATCATGGGTTGGCCAACGCCCTGTGCCTGATCGTCGGCATGAAGTTCTGTGCCGCCCGCAAGCCAGGGCTCTACCGCCGGGTGGGCATCGCCTGTGATTTGAACGTGCTGGGGGTCAGCGATGCCGAGGCGGACGCGACCACGATCGCCTTCATCAACCGTTTTCTGGCGGACCTGGGCCTGAACACCCGCTTGCGGGATCACGGGGTCAGCCCGGACGCGCTGGAGGCGTTGGTGGCGCAGGCGGTGGACGATCCCTGTCACAAGACCAACGCCGTCCCGGTTTCGGCTGATGACTTCCGCGCCCTCTATCGCGACGTCATCTGAGAGGAGCAGGGAAGGGCTTGCCTTGGTGCGCCCCCTTCCGCAGCGTTTCGAAAGTCATCCGCAACACCATCAACTCCGCATAAGCCATGGGCCGTATCTTCAACAACATCGTGGAAACCGTCGGGCACACCCCGCTGGTGCGTCTGAACCGAATTCCCGCGTCGGCCGGGGTCGATCCGTCGACGTCGATCCTCCTTAAATGCGAGTTCTTCAACCCGCTGGGTTCGGTGAAGGATCGGATCGGTCGCAACATGATCGAGGAGGCGGAAGCCCGGGGGATCCTGACGGCGGACACCGTCATCATCGAGCCGACCTCCGGCAACACCGGCATTGCGCTCGCCTTTGTCGCCGCGGCCAAGGGCTACAAGCTCATCCTGACCATGCCTGAGACCATGTCTCTGGAGCGGCGGACGCTGTTGGCGTTGCTCGGGGCCAAGCTGGTCCTGACGCCCGGTTCCGAGGGAATGCGCGGAGCCATCGCCCGTGCCGAACAATTGGCGCGTGAGACGCCCCATTCCTGGGTCCCGCAACAATTCGAGAATCCAGCCAACCCGGACGTGCATCGTCGGACGACGGCCGAAGAGATCTGGGCGGACACCGACGGTCAGGTCGACATCCTGGTGGCGGCCGTGGGAACGGGCGGCACCATCACGGGTTGCTACGAGGCGTTGCATCCCCGGAAGCCCTCTTTCCAGGCGATTGCGGTGGAACCGACGGATTCACCGGTCATCACGCAGACGCTGGCCGGCCAGGCGGTGAAGCCGGGCCCACACAAGATCCAAGGCACTGGCGCAGGATTCGTTCCCCGCAATCTGCATCTCAAGTCGGAGTCGGGCGAAGTGCAGATCGCCGAGGCCATGACCGTCAGCAACGAGGACGCCTTTGTCATGGCACGGCGGTTGGCGAAGGAAGAGGGCATCCTCGGAGGCATCTCCACCGGTGCCAACGTCTGGGCGGCCATCCAGGTGGCCAAACGTCCGGAGAACCTGGGCAAGACCATCGTGACCATCGGTTGCTCGACGGGCGAACGGTACCTCTCCACGGCTCTGGCGGCCGAGGCCCGTGCTGAAGTTGGAGGCTGAGCGGGCGGTTCACCCCCCCGGCGCAACGGACACGACGAGCGGGGATGAACCGGGCTCGCCGGGGTTGCCGCCGCGCTGCGTCAACCTTCCGAGGATGGCCCGCGCCGTTCGAAGTTCCCGCAGGAGCACCGCGGCGTCCGGCCATCCGCATCGCACGGCCACGCGATCCTGTGCGGCGGGATCCTGCGGGAGGACCGATTCGGACTGACAGCTCCAGCGGCGCAGGACGAGTTCGATGCGGCGGAGTTGGTCGAAGGCCTGAAGCAGTTGCCGACCGTCGTCCTGCGAGACCTGACCCGCTTCGATTCCCCGGGCAAGGGCCCGGCGGGTGTTAGGCTCGGGGATTCCGGCGGCCAGGGTCCATTTCTGGGCGAGGAATTCTGCGGCCATCAGGCCGCCGGCGCCGGTCTTGAAGGCCAGTTCTTCCGTCGGTCCGTCGGTTCGTTCGACCTGGATCCGGAGCAGCATCCGGTCGATGGCCTCCCT
>JBDNHZ010000125.1:0-11655 GCA_041688515.1 Verrucomicrobiota bacterium | reverse complement strand
GGCGCTTCCGCTCGTCGCGTTGACCGCCTGGTTGCTCTACGTGGGCATCTCGACCGCGGACACCGATTGGTACGTCGGTGCGGCCATCGCGGGGTTTGCACTGGCGGTGACGCTGGCGGCTCTGGCGTGGGTGACGATCGGAGGCCGGACCTGCCAGACCCGTCTCGTCACCGGCGTGCAGGAAATCCGCCTTGCCGGCCTCTACCGGGTGCCCCGGGCCCAGGCGTTCGCGAACGAACTCCGGACGGCCGCCGCGGCGTTGACGCCCACCGCGCCGACCGCGCCCACTGCCGCTCCCTCACATTCAACTGCGCCCATTGCGGAGGCCACCGCGTCCGATCCCGCCTCCCCACCCATCGCATGAGTCTGCTGGCCCAGCATCGCTGTGTGATCCACGCCGGGCGCGAAGCGGCGGCGCGTTGTCCTTCGTGCCGACAGTTCTTCTGTCGGGAATGCGTCACCGAACACGATGGGCGCATCTTTTGTGCGGCCTGCCTGCGCAAGAAGTCGGCTCCCAGAGTTAAAGAACAGCGGCGCCTCGGGGTGTTGCTCGGCCCGGTTGCGCTGGTGTCGGGATTCCTGCTGACGTGGGTGGCCTTCTATCTCCTGGGACAGGTTTTGCTCAAAACCCCGTCTGAATGGCACGAAGGCAAGGCGGCCGAAGCCATCCTCACCGACACGCGTTGATCTGAAGAGATGAACCCGACCCGGCGCCAACGACAAGGAGACAGCGCCCTCGACCTCGTCGAGGACGCCATCCATCTGCTGCGTCAGACGCCGGTGGCGACCCACCTGATCTACCACATCGCCTCGGCGTCGTTTGTGCTGGGACTGCTGTGGTTCTGGTCGGACATGACCCGGGGAGCCTATGCCGACGGCCGGGTGGCTCCGGGAGCGCTGTTGCTCTCCGGTCTGTACCTGTTGATGAAGACCGGGCAGGCCGCCTTTTGCGCCCGCCTGCGACAGGCGGTGGCGCGCCAGACTCCGACTCCGTGGACCGTGGGCCGCTGCTGGAGGCTGCTGGTGACGCAGGCGGCACTGCAACCGTTCGGGTTCCTGCTCTTTCCGCTGTCGATCGTCCCCCTGCTGATGGTTCCGCTTCCCTGGCTGCTCGCCTTCTTTCAGGGCGTCAGCGTCTCGGCCGATGGTGCCGGCGGCTCGGTATCCCGGTGCGCACGATCCGCGCTGCGCCAGGCGATGCTCTGGCCCGGCCAGAACCACGGGATCGTCGGACTCCTGCTGGTGTGCACCACGGCGGTGCTGGTCGATGTGACGGTCGGAGTGGGAGCCCTTCCGTTCCTGGCCCAGACCCTGTTCGGCATCACCACGGACTTCACCCTGTCGATCCATGCCTACCTCAACACGACTTTCGTCCTGTCGCTGGTGGCGCTGACCTATCTGGTGATGGATCCGTTGATCAAGGCCATCTACGTGCTTCGGACGTTCCAGGCGGACTCGATCCACAGTGGCGATGACCTGCGTTCCCGGTTCGCGGAACTGCGGCAGGAACGGCTTGCGGCAGGAACTTCCGCCCTGCTGCTCGCGGTGCTGCTCCTCGTCTGCCCAACGCCCCGGGCCCATGCCCAGGAACCCACGCCCCCGCCTGTCCCGACCCGGGCCACCCCGGCGCGGCGCACGGTCGAACCCGCCCGTCTCGACGCCTCCATCCGGGAAGTCCTGGGCGGGGTCGAATACACCTGGCGGGGACCCCGGGAACTGTCGCCGGAAGAACCCGAACGTCCGGGCGAAAGCCGGATCCTGCGTTGGATCCGAAAGCAACTCCGGTCGGTGGGCGAGTTCACCGGACGCAACGTCGGCAGTTTCTTCCAGGCCCTCGGCCGGTTGATCCAGCGCATTTTCTCCGGCTTCAATCCTCCGGCGATTCCCACTGGCAACAGCCAGGTGGACTGGCTCGCCGGCCTCCAGGTCGCGCTCTACGTCCTGCTGACTGTTGGAGTCGCGGGACTCGTCTGGCTGCTGCTCAAATTCTGGCGGGGCCGTCGGCCTCAGACGACCCCGGTGGCCACCGTTCCGCAGGCAGGCACCCCGGATCTCCGGGCGGAGACGGTGTCGGCAGATCAACTTCCCGAGGACGGTTGGCTCGCGTTGGCCGCGGAGATGGCCGCCAAAGCCGAATGGCGCCTGGCACTGCGGGCGGTCTATCTCGCATCGCTCGCCCATCTGGCCCACCGGGAACTCGTCCGACTCGCGCCCTCGAAGTCCAATTACGAATACCAGGCCGAACTCCGACGCCGCGCCCGTTCGCTCCCGGCCGTGCAGTCGGCCTTCAGCGAAACGGTCCTCGAGTTCGACCGGGTCTGGTATGGGAGGCACGAGGCGACTTCCTCGCACTTCGAACGCGTGCGAAGCCGGTTGGAAACGATGCGCACCACACCCCCCTCCGCATGAGACGCCGCGGCATTCCCCTCCTGATCGCGGCCGTGGTTTCCCTGATGTTCTTCTGGGGG
The DNA here is from genome assembly GCA_041688515.1 of Verrucomicrobiota bacterium. Taxonomy (GTDB): domain Bacteria; phylum Verrucomicrobiota; class Verrucomicrobiia; order Limisphaerales; family UBA9464; genus UBA6176. The sequence goes on along the minus strand of JBDNHZ010000125.1, from coordinate 9,187 downwards.
ATGTACCGGCTGTTCGAACTGCGATTCGCCAGCGGCGACATCTACCCGCCTTCGTCCTCGCGCCGTGCCGATCCCGTCGGTGCCCGGGCCCTGTATCAGTCGTTGGCCCTGCAACCGGGCCTCCACGTGCGCCAAAACCTGGATCGGCTCAGCCGATTGCCGGAGAGCCCCGGCACGACCCTGCTGCTGCTGGGCGTGGCCCCCCACGACGTCCAGCATCCGTGTGCTTCGTTCGATGACAACCCGATCCTGATGTCCTTCGCCGAGCGCGGTGGACGCCTCGTCCTCGCGGTGGAACACGAAAGCCTGCAACTGGCGACCAATGCCATGCGGAGAGCCCTGCGCAACTTCGCCAGCATCCCCATCGCAAACACCAACCTGCCGCGGTATCTCGGGAGGGAACTGGGCTACGTCCTGATCTATGGCCCGGAGATCACCAATGCCGTTGCCGAACGTCTGGTGCCCGATACGACCCTGCCCGCAACGCTTCCGTGGACGTCCACCTGGTGCCTGACCAATCTCTCCACGGGTTGGCGTGCGGTTTATGCCCGGGACGAAAAGGTCGTCGTCGCCGAGCGCGCCTGGGGCGCAGGTTCGGTGGTGTTTCTTTCTTCGGATTACCTGTTCAGCAACGAATCCCTCCGGACGGCACCGCAGACCGCGCTGATCTCATGGGTCATTGGGCCGGCGCGCACGGTCATCTTCGACGAGACGCATCTCGGGCTCTCCCTCGAACCGGGCGTCGCTGGACTCCTGCTCAAATACCGGTTGGGCGGTGCAGCGTTTGGAATGCTCCTGTTGGCCGGCCTTCATGTCTGGCGTTCGATGGCCCGTTTCAATCCGCCCTTGGACACCGGCTCCGCCGATGACGTGGTTCAGGGGCGCGGCAGCGCCGCGGGACTTCTCAACATCCTGCGTCGATCGGTTGCGCCGGCCGACCTCACCGCGGTCTGCTTGGAGGAATGGCGCGCCACCCACACCCGACGCGCCCAGACCACCGACCGCCGGGTCGCCGATGCCCAGGACTGTCTCAACTTCGAAATGGAACGTCCGCCCCGGGATCGCAACCCCGTCCTTACCTACCGTCGTCTCGCCAAGATTCTCCGCACCCGCTGATACCTGTCGTCTCCCATGGAAAACTCCCTCGTACAACTCAAGAACACCCTGGCCCGGGCCCGCGCCGAAATCAGCAAGGTGATCATCGGCCAGAAGGAAGTCGTCGATCTGGCGTTGGTGGCCGTCTTCACCAATCAACACGCGCTGATCGAAGGCGTTCCCGGCGTCGCCAAGACCCTGCTCGTCCGCTCGCTCGGACAGGTGCTGGGCTGCGAGTTCGGCCGCATCCAGTTTACGCCCGACCTGATGCCCGCCGACATCACCGGCACCAACATCTTCAACCTTCAGAGGAACGATTTCACCCTCGTCCGCGGGCCGATTTTCACCACCTTCCTGCTGGCCGACGAAATCAACCGCGCCCCCGCCAAGACCCAGTCTGCGCTCCTGCAAGCCATGCAGGAACGCACCGTCACCATCGATCGCGAGTCGCACGTCCTGCCGGCCAACTTCACCGTGTTTGCCACGCAGAACCCGATGGAGAGCGAAGGCACCTATCCGCTGGCCGAGGCGCAGAAGGACCGCTTCATGCTCAAGATCCGCATGGAAGCCCCGGAACGCTCCGATGAATTGATCCTTGCCCATCGGTCGCTCGGGACGGACTCACCCGAAGCCGTCCTGCAACGGGGCGAAGTCCGGCCGGTGATCACCCCGGAAGATCTGGTCTCGCTCCGGTTCCAGATGCGACAGGTCACGCTGCGCGAGGAACTGGTCGCCTACGCCGTCGATCTCGTTCGCGCCACCCGCACGCACGAATCGGTCCTGGTCGGTGCCGGCCCGCGCGCTTCGCAATCCTTGCTGCTCGCCAGCCGTGCCTGGGCTGCCCTCGCCGGCCGGGACTTTGTTACCCCGGACGACGTCAAACACCTGAGCCAGCCAGTGCTGGAACATCGACTCATCCTTCGACCTGAGTTCGAGCTGGAAGGTTCCACCGTCTCGGAAGCCATCGACCGGATCCTGCAAACCGTCCCCGTCCCCCGCTGAACCGCGGCATGATCGTCCCCACCTCCAGATTGATGTGGATCTTCGGGTTGATCGTCTGCCCGGCGTTGGCGCTGGCCGGCATCGATGCCGAATTCAGGTCGATTGGCCTTGCTGCCACTGGAAGCGTGCTGGCCCTTGCCGCCATCGACGCCCTCCGCGGACGCGACCTACTTGGGCCCCTGGTCGCTGAACTTCCGGCCGTCGCGCGGATCGTCAAGGGCCGGGAGGGAACCCTTCTCCTTCGGCTGCAGCACGAGGCCTGCCGGATCTCCACGGTCCGTCTCGCCCTCGCCCTGCCCCCGGGATTCCAGTCTTCGCAACCGGAGCTGGTCACCGGCCTGCCGGAGGCACCGGCCAGCCGATACGCCTGGCCGGTGACCGCGCCGGAGCGCGGACATTTCAAGATCACCACCTGCCATGCCGAGACGCCCTCGCCCCTGGGGCTCTGGCTGCACCGACGGGCCCTGCCCGTGCGATGCGACGTCCGGGTCCAACCCGATCTGGCCTCGGCACTCCAGGCCAACGCCGCCTTCCTCGCCCGCGCCCTCTCCGGCACCCGCTCCCTGCGTCAGGTCGGAAAGGGTCGGGATTTCGAGAAGCTCCGCGACTACATCCCGGGCGATTCGGTCGATGACATCCATTGGCGAGCCACGGCCAAGCGGGGACATCCCGTCACCAAGATCTTCCAGGTGGAACGAACCCAGGAGGTGTACGTCCTCGTCGATGCCTCGCGACTGTCCGGACGCATCCTCGCGCCGGAACACGAAGCCGCGATCCCGCGTCGGCGCGAACCGTTGCTGGAACAGTTCATTCAGTCCGCCCTCATCCTCGGTGCCGCTGCCGAGCGCCAAGGCGATCTGTTCGGTCTGGTGACCTTCGCCTCCCAGGTCGAATCGTTCGTCCGGGCCGACAACGGCGGAGTGCACTTCAGCTCCTGCCGCGAACAATTGGTCAACCTCCAGGTCCGGCCCGTGACACCGGATTTCGAGGAACTCGCTTCGTTCATCCGGGTGCGGTTGCGACGTCGTGCCCTGCTCTTGTTCCTCACGTCCCTGGACGATCCGGTGGCGGCCGAGGGATTCCTGCGGGCCGTGGACATCCTCCGCCATCAGCACCTGTGCGTCGTGGTGCAACCCAAGGCCCCGGGCGTCCAGGCGATCTTCTCCAACGACCGGGTCGACACCGTGGACGAGCTGCACCAGGCGTTGGCCGGGCACCTCCACTGGCGCGGGCTCCGCGAGTTGCAATCAGCCCTTCAGCATCGCGGGGTGTCGCTGGCGATGGCGTCCTCCGACGGACTCGCGGCGGAGTTGGTCACCCGATACCTCGATGTAAAACGCCGGCAGGCCCTGTGATTTCCCATGATTCTTGATCTCGAGCGATTCCTGGCGCAGGAGCGACCCCATTGGCAGGGGTTGGAACATCTGCTCAACCGCCTTGACCACGGGGAGTCCCTGCCGCTTCCGGATGCCCGCCGGTTGCACGCCCTGTACGAACGTGCTTCCGCTGACCTCGCGCGCCTCGCCACCTTTGCCGCGGAACCAGAGTCCCGGCGTTACCTGGAAACGCTGGTCGCCCGGGCCTACGCCGAGATCCACGAGACGCGCACCCGCCAGGATCGGTTCCGTTTCTTCCACTGGTTCCTGATCGTCTTCCCGCAGACCTTCCGCCGTCATGCCCGAGCCTTCGCCCTTTCGCTCGGAATCAGCCTGCTGGGAACGGGGTTCGGATGGTTCGCCACCGTCGTCGACCCGGATTCCCGACACGTCACCATGCCCTTCGGGCACGCGGACATCCGGCCGACCGATCGCGTGAAACGGGAGGAGCGCGAACAATCCCGGGGTGGCATCCATACGCGGCACGCCTCGTTCTCCGGCCAACTCATGACCCGCAACACCCAGGTCTCGATTGGCACGCTGGCCCTCGGGATGACCTGGGGAATCGGCACCCTGATCCTGCTCTTCTACAACGGCGTTGTCCTGGGGGCCATCGGGGCGGATTACATCCAGGATGGTCAGGGGGGATTCCTGGCCGCCTGGCTTCTGCCCCACGGTTCCATCGAGTTACCCGCCATCTTCATTGCCGGACAGGCCGGGCTCGTCCTCGCCAGCGCTCTGTTCGGCCGCGGATCCAACCTGCCCCTGGCTGGACGCTTCCGCGCCGTCGCCCCCGATCTGGTCACCCTGATCTGTGGCGTCGGCCTGATGCTGATCTACGCCGGCATCATTGAGTCCTTTCTGTCCCAGTACCATGAACCCGTCATTCCCTATGCCCTCAAGATCGCCTTCGGCCTGGCCGAACTGATCGGACTGATCCTGTTCCTGACCTTTTGCGGGCGCAGCGAGAGCCACACCCCCACGACGACGCCTGTCTGACGCGAGCCTGTCATGACCCACCTGCGCATCCGCACCCCGGAAGGGGTCGAGTTCTCCCTGCCCATCGCCGGCCCGGTCTCCCGCGCGCTGGCCTACTTCGTCGATTTCCTGCTGGTCGTCGCCGCCGATGCCTTGCTCGCCTTCGGACTCTCCCTGATGGCCATCGTGTCCCGCGACCTGAGCGAAGCCTTCCTTCAGATTGGATTCTTCGTCTTGCCGATCGTGTACGGCGTCTTGGCCGAATGGCTCTGGCGCGGTCAGACCGTGGGGAAACGCCTGTTCCAACTGCGCGTCGTCGATGCCGAAGGCCTCAAGCTCCGTCCGTCCCAACTCCTGCTTCGCAACCTCCTTCGCGCCGTCGATTTCCTGCCGCTGTTCTATCTGGTGGGCGGCGTCACCACCCTGCTCAACCGCAAGGGACAACGCCTCGGCGATCTCGCCGCCGGCACCGTCGTCATCCGACTCCAACGCACCGCATCCCCCGACCTTGAACCCCTGCTGGGCGGCCGCTTCAATTCGCTCCGGGCTCATCCCCACCTCGCCGCCCGACTCCGCCAACGCATCCATGCCGGCGAAGCGGCCGTCGCCCTCCAGGCCCTGCTCCGACGCGATGAACTCGAGTCGTCCGCCCGCGTCACCTTGTTCCGGGAATTGGCCGAGGACTTCCGTTCCCAGGTCGCCTTTCCACCCGACGTGGCCGAAGCCCTGACCGACGAACAATACGTGCGCAACGTGGTAGACCTCCTCTACCGCCCCAAGTCGGGCACGAACTCCACTGGAGGGACGAGCTCTGCGAGTCCGTAACACTGTCCCCGCCTGATTGGAATGAGCCTCGTCACCTCGTCTCCTTCGGGTAGGAGACGACGTCAGGAGACTCTGACTTCCGTCCGGATGTACCCCCCTCACCCCGGGTCACACGCCTCCGTCATTGGCATCTGACCCGCCCGCGGCTATGCATAGCGCCATCGCATGGCTACTCCTGCTGACACGCGCATTCCCGTCACCGTCCTCACCGGCTTTCTCGGTGCCGGCAAGACCACATTGCTCAACCGCATCCTCACCGCCAATCACGGCAAACGGATCGCGGTGATCGAAAACGAATTCGGCGAAATCGGCATCGACAACGCCCTGGTCATCAATTCAGACGAGGAAATCTTCGAGATGAACAACGGGTGCCTCTGCTGCACCGTCCGCGGCGATCTCATCCGGATCCTGGGCCAACTCATGAAGCGCCGGGACAAGTTTGACTACATCCTCGTCGAGACCACTGGCCTGGCCGATCCCGGCCCGGTCGCCCAGACCTTCTTCAGCGACGAGGAACTGAAGGCCAACTTCCGCCTCGACGGCATCGTCACCGTCATCGATTCAAAACACATCCTCCTGCACCTCGACGACTCCGCCGAGGCCATGGAACAGGTCGCCTTCGCCGATCGCATCCTGCTCAACAAGGTCGATCTGGTGACTCCCGACGAACTCCAGCACCTCGAACAGCGGATCCACGGGATCAACCGCGTCGCCCAGATCCATCGCACCACCCAGAGCGATCTCTCCGTCGACAAGGTGATCAACATCCACGCCTTCGATCTCGACCACAAACTGACGATCGAACCCGGCTTTCTCGACAAGGATCTGCCCTTCGAATGGAGCGGAGCCTATCACCTCGACGCGGGCGAATACCTCCTCCGACTCGAAGCCGGCCCCGATCCGGTCATGGGGATCGTCCTCCTCCAACTCGACACCCACGAACACAGCCAGGAGAGCGACCACAACCACGACCACGACCATGGCCCTGAGCACGGACATGCTCCTGCCAAGGACCATGAACACGATCACGAGCACGGCGACGAGGAGCAGTGCCACGGGGGTCTGCACGATGCCCTGCACCAGGCTGAGGACGTCGCCGCCGCGCTCTTCGAGCAGCAGGCCTTCTCGGTTCGGCCCGGCGGCCAGATCAAGCCGGGGCGCACCCTCCACAAGCTGATCCTGGGGTCCGACACCAGCGACTTCCGCGTTCAGATTCCCGCCCATGGCAACTACGCCCTCTTCACCCAGCACGGCCTGGACGAATTCGAAGGAGCCCTGCTGAAGGGCGGCGAAGAGATCGAAGCGGACCACACCCACGAGCACGGCGGCCACGTGCACGATCACGTGCACGACGAGACCGTGGGGAGCGTGGGCATCGAGGAGAAGCGCGAGTTGGATCCCAAGAAGCTCAATGCCTGGTTGTCCGAACTCCTCCAGACCAAGGGTCAGGACATCTTCCGAATGAAGGGCATCCTCCACCTCAAGGGGACCCAGAGCCGGTTTGTCTTCCAGGGCGTCCACATGCTTTTCGAAGGCAAGGCGGATCGCCCCTGGAAGCCGGAGGAGGAACGCAAGAGTCAGTTGGTCTTCATCGGACGCAATCTGGACCGGGAAGCGCTCAATGCCGGGTTCCGCCGTTGCCTGGCCTGATCTCGCGCGACTCCTGCCTTCCTCCCATGCCGGCACCCCTGCGCCCCGCAGATCACCTCCTCAACGTCCCGGACGCCCTCGTGGCGGTGTCTTGGGCACCGGATTCGACCCGCGCCGTCGTCGCCGGTGCCGGGGGATCCCTGTGGATCATTTCAAACGACGGCCGCCTTCTGGAGACCCTGCCGGGTCACGCCGAGGGCACCTTCCACGCCGAATGGCAACCCGGCGGCGACCTGATCGCTTCGGTGGGTCAGGATGGCCACGTCCGCTTCTGGAATTCCGCGGACGGGCCAACCCCGGCTCCCTTCGCAGCGGGAACCGCCTGGGTCGAGCAACTCGCCTGGGCACCCTCTGGCGAATGGCTGGCGGTCGGGGCCGGCCGAGTCGTGCATCTGTGGCACCGGGAACGCGGCTGGATCCACGCCATTGGTGGGCACAGCAGCACGGTGTCCGCCCTGACTTGGCGTGCCGATTCCAGGGTGATTGGCGCGGCCTGTTACGGCGGGGTGCGACTGTACGACGTCAACAGCGGCCAATCCGTCGGAGACCTGCCGTGGAAGACGTCCATGGTCTCGCTGGCTTGGTCGTCCGACCAACGCTGGGTCGTGGCAGGAACCCAGGAACAGGCTATCCAAGTGTGGCCCTACCCTTTCAAGGAAGGCGAGGAACTCGCCATGTCCGGCTACGCCGCCAAGGTCCGTGAGCTCGCCTGGCATCCTTCCGGTCGTTACCTCGCCACCGGCGGCGGAACGGAAGCGATGATCTGGGATTGCGGTGGCAAAGGGCCCGCCGGCAGCACCCCGCGCATCCTCGAAGGGCATGTTGGCCGCATCTCCGCCCTCGCGTACCAACGCCGCGGACATCTGCTCGCTTCCGGCGCGCAGGACGCCAGCGTGATGTTCTGGAACGCCGGCAAATCCTCGACGCCCATCCGTCAGATCCGCCTCACCTCGGCGGTCACCGCCCTGGCCGTCGCCCCGAACGATCAATGGCTCCTGGCCGGTTGCCACAACGGAGACCTCGCGCTGGTGCGCTTCCCGGTGTGATCACTTCAACGGAAGCAGCCAGGCCCCGAGCAGGACGGTCCCGAACCCCACGCATCCCATCAGGGACATCATCACACTGGCGCTCCGGAGGGTTTCCAGTTCGGTCATGCCCGACATCCGTCCGATGACCCAGAAGCCGCTGTCGTTCATCCACGGAATCGGCTTGGATCCACAACCCACGGCGAGCGCCAGATAGACCGGATGGAAGGGCAACTCTGTCGCCAAGGCCACCGGTGCCACCACCCCCGCCGCCGTCAGCATCGCCACGGTGGCGGAGCCTTGGGCGATTCGGACCAGGGCCGTCACACCAAACGCGGCCAGGAGGAGTCCAAAGCCACCGCTCCCCGTCAGTCCGGACAGGCGCGACGCGACGTCGGTCTGGCGGAGGGCCGCGCCGAAGGCACCTCCGGCCGCGGTGATCAGCAAAATGACGCCGCCGCTGGACATCGCCGATCCCAAGGCCGTCTTGATGGGTGCCCATCGCCACGAATGGCTCCGGACCAGCAGCAGCACCGCGACGGCAGTTCCCAGCAGGAGTGCCATGGATCCCTGCCCGAGGAACCCTACGATCCGAAGGCCTTCGCCGGATCCAGGCGCCAGTGCCCGCCTCGTTTCCGCCAGGGCGATCAGCGTCAACGGGAGCACGATCGGAAGGACCGCCCACCCCAGCGGCGGCAACGGGCCTGCAAACCCCGACGAAGCGATGGCACCGCCTTCTGTGGCTCCTCCGGAAAGCAGTCCGCGAACGGGCAACGGCCATCGTCGATTCACCCAGCGCGCATAGAGAAAACCCACGGCTACCGTGATCGTCCCCACCACAGTCCCGCCCATCATCATGACCCCCAGGGAGACCCCGAACTCCCTCGCCGCAAACAAGGGTCCAGGAGTCGGTGGAACCAGTGAATGAGCCATGGTCGCTCCGGCCACGATGGAAAGCGTGTACAACAGGAAGTTGCGCCCCGTCTTCAGCGCCAGTCCGCGCCCCAGCGGCATCAGCAGATAGAAGACGGTGTCGAAGAACACCGGGATGCCGAGCAGAAAGGCGCTGCTGGCCAGCGCCTGCGGTGCCCGACGTTCCCCAAAACGCTCCTGGATCCACTGGACGATCCGGATCGCCGCACCGCTCTGGGTCAGGCATTCCCCAATGATCGATGCCAGAAGGATGAGTAACCCGATCGAAGCACAGGTTGCACCGAATGCCTCACCCACCCACTC
>JBDNHZ010000124.1:0-1655 GCA_041688515.1 Verrucomicrobiota bacterium | reverse complement strand
GGACCCCGGCGCGGGGCTATCGCGAGGCAACCGTGACGGTGTCGCCCGGGGGGCGGCCGGGCTTCAGATCCCTGGCTCCTCAGCAGACCGGCATCGGCTTCACCAACCGGCTCTCCGTCGAGACTGCCGCGAGCAATCCAATCCTGGAGAACGGCTCGGGTGTGGCGCTGGGGGATGTGGACGGGGACGGGTTGTGCGACGTGTACCTGTGTCGGTTGGAGGGAGCGAATGCGTTGTATCGGAATCGGGGTGGATGGCGGTTTGAGGAGGTGCCGCTCGCGGGTGGGGCGGCGTGTCCGGAGCAATGGTCCACCGGGGCGGTGCTGGCCGACGTGGACGGGGACGGAGACCTGGATCTGTTGGTGAACGGCATCGGGAAGGGTACCCGCCTGTTCCGCAATGACGGGAAGGGCGCGTTCGAGGAGACAAGGGACTCGGGCATGGGTTCGAACCGGGGTTCTCACTCAATCGCCTTGGCAGACATCGACGGGGACGGGGACCTGGACGCGTATGTTGCCAACTATCGGGCCAGCACCTTCAAGGCGCAGACCCGATCCACCCGCATCCGATTGCGGCGGGTGAACGGTCGATTGGTGGTGCCACCCGAGAATGCCGATCAGTTCACCGTCGGCGGCAGTGGCGACAACCAGGCCCTCATGGAGATCGGTGAACCCGATGCCCTGTTCATCAATGAGGGGGCGGGTCGCTTTCGTGCCGAGTCGTGGACCGGCGGAAGATTCATGGATGCAGCGGGCCAGGCGCTCGTCGATGCGCCCCGGGACTGGGGGCTCTCGGCCGCCTTCCGGGACCTGAATGGCGATGGCACTCCTGATCTCTACGTCTGCAACGACTTCTTCTCGCCGGATCGGGTGTGGATCAACCACGGCGATGGGCGCTTCCAGCCGATTCCCCAGCTCGCCCTGCGCAAGTCCTCGTTCGCTTCCATGGCCGTCGATTTCGGCGATCTGAACCGGGATGGCCAAGTGGACTTCTTCGTGGTCGACATGCTCAGCCGTTCGCACCTGCGGCGGAGCTTTCAGAGGAGCAATCAGGAACTTCAACCGGATCCCTGGTGGGGGTGGCCACCGGATCTGGAAGGCCTTCTGGCCCGTCCCCAAGTGATGCGCAACACCCTGTTTCTCGGGAGGCCCGACGGCACCTTTGCCGAGGCCGCACTGGCTCTGCAGGTGTCGGCGTCGGAGTGGTCCTGGGGGGTCCTGTTTCTGGACGTCGATCTGGACGGGTTCGAGGACCTCTTGATCGCCAATGGCCACGGCCATGACATGACGGATTCAGACGCGCTCGTCCGCGCCTCGGAACGTCAGCGATCCGGCAAGATGCTCGATCCCGCGGCCGCCCTCGCGGATTTCCCTTCGATCCAGGTCGCCAATCTGTCGTTCCGGAACGTGAAGGGGGAGCGCTTTGAGGAGGTAGGGAAGGAATGGGGATTCGACGTGGTGGGGGTGTCGCAGGGGATGGCGATGGGAGACCTGGACAACGACGGGGACCTGGATGTGGTGATCAACAATCTGAACGGGCCAGCGAGTGTGTTGCGCAACGAAGGAGTGGGAGCGCGGGTGGGAGTGAGATTGAAGGGGCTGGGAGGAAACCGTCAGGGGATCGGGGCACGGCTGAAGCTGAGCGGTGGGCCGGTG
>JBDNHZ010000123.1:0-8777 GCA_041688515.1 Verrucomicrobiota bacterium | reverse complement strand
AGGATCGGGAGGACGCGCCCCGCGAGGTTTTGCTGATAGCGGAGGTTTTGGTCGGACGTGATGAAAAGGTCGAACTCACCTTCGGCCAACCGGATGAGATCGCCGTTCTTGACGCCGCCCCAGCCACGCCTTTGGGCGGTGGTGCATTCATGGCCGGCCAGCATCCTGCGCATCGGACAAGGCACGCACTCATCCAATAGGATCCTCATGCGGTGAGCAGTGCGGATTCGGACCGATCCAGAAGCTGACAGGCCATCTGGCGCGTCACGGACGGAAAACACTCCAGAAACTCGTCCAGAGTGTAGTTGCCCTCAAGATACTCGAAGAGCGTTTTCACGGGGACTCGTGTGCCCTTGAAGACCGGCGTCCCGCCCAGAATCTCCGGGTCAACCGTGATCAAGTCACTTGCAATCATCTTTGGATCCTATTCCAAGGGTTTGCCCCCGTAAAGCCGCGCCGGTCTCCGCAAGAATGCCGAACCCCAGCTACACCGCTACTTCCAGTTCCGACAAGACTCGACGTAGACGACGAAGTCTTGGTCCTGCAAGTCTTTGATCCGATTCCAAACCTTGAGCGGGATCGGCAGTTGAAGGAATTGGGAGACATCGCGTCGCAGGCCTTCGGGGGTGATGGTGAGGTCATTCTTCATCGCGCGCACGACGATCCCCAAATGAAGGAGAACCAAGGTGACGAAGATCTCTTCCTCGCGGGTGACGGGAAATCGATCCGTGTCCACCCCGGCGGACAGTACCCGGTTCAATTTTGGTTCGTGAAGCGCCTCCTTCCAGATGTCCCGATGGCTCTGGGCCAACGTCAGAAGGTTGGCGATCTTCCGGGTCTTGGTCTCCAGATGCAGCGAGAACCCCGTGAAGAACAAGCCACCCACCACGCCCAATGCGTTGAGGTAGGTGATCCAGCTATCGGCCAGCCAGTGGAGACTTTGCATGTCTCCCATTCTACCACATCCAGCGGCCGATCAGGGGGCGCTGGGAATATCCGACTTGGCACCCACGAGGATCGCCCGCGGGATCTTCACGATCCGTTCGTCGGGCGCACATCCGGCAGTGGACGGCAGTTGTCCGGCGAAGGCAGTGATGTCGGTGCCGATGACGGCAAAGTCCCCATCGACCAGTTCGAAGATGTCCGGACAACCCGTCGTGCTCTGGCACGAACGGGGCGCAGCGAAGGATCCAAGACGTCGCAAGAACATGGTCGATGCGCAACGAATGTGACGTATGCTGTCAAGGACGCCGGGGCGCACGGTGTCCCAGTGCCGTCCGGTGACATCCATCAAGCCTTGTGTGCCCGCGTCGTTCAGTTGCTCCGGGAGGAGCGTGAACGGATCGGGCTTTCCAAGTACGCGATGGAGCAACGTTCGGGCGTCTCTCAGCAGATGGTGGGTTACGTCGAGCGTGGACTCAGAAGTCCTTCCCTGGAAATCGCTCTTCGCATGGCAGCGGCTTTGGAAGTGGATCTTGGGGATCTCATCAAGAAGGCGGCCGAGGAACCACCGAAGCGGAAGACCCGAGCCCCGAAGAAGTAATCGTCCGGCGGTCATGCTAAAATGGCGGGATGTCCCAATCCCGTCTTCCCCGTTTTCACCGTGTCGCTGGTCTGGCGCGAATCGAACTGACCGCACGCGACCGAGAGATTCTGCGTCAGGTGCGTCGGCACCGATTTCTGCGTTCCTCCCAGATCGTCGCCTTGCTGGGCGGGAGTCGGCAGCACGTCCTCCGCCGGCTTCAACGGCTGTACCACCACGGCTACCTCGAACGTCCGCGGGCCCAGATCGACTACTTTCACCACGGCGGATCCCGTTCCATCGCCTACGGGCTCGGCAACAAGGGCGCCACGTGGCTGAAGCGCGACCTCGATCTCTCCGCTCATCGCACCGATTGGAGTGCCAAGAATCGCGGGGCGGGACGGCTCTTCCTGGAGCATGCCCTGCTGACCAGCGAGATCATGGTGACGCTCGAGATCGCCTGCCGACGACATGACCAGGTGCGATTGCTAATCGACGAGGATCTGCCGCTTCCCTCCGCCATCCGGGGAAAACGCGAACCATTCAAATGGAACGTCACCCTCGCCGATGGCGCGAACGTCGGGGTGGCTCCCGATCGGGTGTTCGCGCTGGAATTCACCGCCCGCGGCAAGGCACCGGTGCGCGTCCACTTCTTCCTCGAAGCTGATCGCGCAAACATGCCCGTGGTTCGCCCAACCCTGACCCGCACCTCAATCCGTCAAAAACTCCTCGCCTACGAAGCGACGTGGTCGCAAGGCCTGCATCGCACCCGCTGGGGATTCTCCCGCTTCCGCGTGCTGACCGTCACCAACCGACCCGGCCGCGTGAAGAGTCTGGTGGAGGCGTGCCGCAGTCTCGCACGAGGCCAAGGTCTGTTTCTGTTCATGGACGCTGAATCCCTTCGCACCGCACCCGATCCGCTGGAGCTTCTCTGGAAGACCGCCCGCGTCGATCACCCGGAGTCACTCCTCGATTCCCTGTCGCCGCCGCGATCTTCACCACGGCGTTGATCGGGTTGCCCGCTTGCCAATCATCCCAAGCATTCAAAGCCCGCCGCCTCTTAGCCGTATCCATGCCTCCGCCCAAAATGAGTCCTCACGCGAAGCCGCGAAAAAGGACCAGAAAATCGGGAAGGAGCCAAGTCACCGTCCGGTGAGTGCGAACCGCTCTCGCTTAAAGCCCATTCCGGAGCCTTTCTTCGCGCCTTCGCGTGAGACGATCTACCGCCTCTCCACTGCATGGATACGGCTGAGTGGGTGTCCTCACAGGAGCGATACAGAACGCTGCGAGATGACGGGCGAGGGCGGCCCACCATTGGCCCGAGCAGATCCTCTGGCCGCCACGTGCGGCTCGGGTATTGGCGATCAGAACCAGGTCAATTGAAGGTCTCGCCTCGCGCCAGCCGCAGCAGCCGGGTCTCACAGAGAATCCTCCGCTCCGGCACCGAGAACCGCCTGACTGCCGATGATCACGAACTCGGCGGCACCTGTGATGCCGGCAGCGGCACGGACGATATGCTCAAGCTGATATCGCTGCATGTTGGAGGCGATGCCGGCGTTTACTCAAGGGGTGCTGGCAACCAACCTCGAATCGACGCTGACGACGTACTCGCCCTCCATCGCGCCGACCATGCCCCCGGAGTCGCTCCCCGATTCCCTGTCGCCTCCCCGATCGTCACCACGGCAATGATCAACAGCGTCTCAATGCGGTGCCGGCGAACGGTCGCGTCGCAGACACCAATGATCTCGGCGAACCCTGCTGCGGGGCACTTCATCAGGTGAATAGCCTCTTCGTCGGCGGTGTTCGTGGTGGAGATTTCACACGCCAACCGGCGCTTTCCAAGGGTCAGGACCAGATCGACGCTTCCTTGGCCACCAAGGATCGGAAGCTCGGTCTGGCAGTGAAGCGAGACCGGTAATCCTTCCGAGATCGGCGTTGCACTCGCGATCGCCGTCATTAGCTTCCGGTTGTGCTGTCGGATGAGCAGGCAAGTGACGAGCAGATCGCGGTGCTCCGGCGAATGACGCCGGAACAACGATGGCGTGCCGCGCATCGCTTATACTGGACCATGCGCCGTCACAAGGAGGCTTTCATCCGCAGCCGAAACCCCGCTTGGACGCAGGAGCAGGTCGAGGCGACGGTTCGGGAGATCTTCTCCCATGCCAGAACCTGACCTGATCGAGCTTTTCGCGGGCCCGTTGGGCCGTGCTCGCATCCGCTACTTCATCAGCGGAAGTGTCGCCGCCATGCTTTACGGCGAACCGCGCGTGACCCACGACATCGATTTCGTTGTCGTCTTGCGCGCCGAGGATTCCGTCCGACTTTCGGAGATCTTCCCAGTGCCGGCGTTTTACGTTCCGCCGGCTGATGTAATCTTGGCGGCCATGGCACGCGAGCGACGAGGTCATTTCAAGGTGATCCACGTGGAATCGGGTTTGAAAGCCGATCTTTACACCGCCGGTCGCGACGAACTGCATGCCTGGGCATTCCACCGGGTAGCGAGCTATTCGATTGCGGGAAGCACCATCGCCGTCGCGCCGCCAGAGTATGTGATTCTCCGGAAGCTCGAATACTTCCGCGAGGGTGGCTCTGAGAAACACCTTCGCGACATTCGGGCAATGTCGAAGGTGTCGGGCGACCAACTCGATCACGCCGCGCTGAGTGATTGGGTGTCTCGGCTTGGCCTGGAATCCCAGTGGCACTTGGCGATGGGTTGATCCCCAAATGGGCGGCGGGCATGGCTGGATAGGCACGAAAGCGGACCTGTGTCGCCGGTCAAGCGCTGGGCGGTCGAACGATCCCTTGCCACCTCGCCGGATTCGTGGCGCAGCGATGGCGAGCATGGCGGGACGTCCGGCCCGCAGGGTATGATCCCGATTGGATGTGAGTCCCGGCGTTTGCCGGCGGATTCACCCGTTCCCCGCACACCCAATCCAGGGAAGCCTCATGTCCAAAAACAAGTTGGTCGATTTCCGCGCGGTCCGGGAGGCCGTCTCGATGGAGCGAATCCTCGAACACTACGGCCTGCTCGAACCCAGCGAAAAAGCGAGCCCCTCGCTGCTGGCGGGGAAATCGTCCGGGCCTTGGCCTGCCGCGTCTGAGCAAGGGCATTGGGCCTGCCGAGCGATGCGCCGCCGTTGATGTTCCGTCAGGGAGGATACGATCCACCGCCATGAAGTTCGAGTTCCCAGCGAGCAGACGGGGGCGGGTCAGGAAAAGCTGCCCCTAGTCCTCGCCGGCCTGAACGAGCTGTTGCCCTGGCTCAAGCAGTGGCACAACCAGCTCGACCCCGAATTCGGCCTCAATATGGGCGATTACTACGAAGAATACGTGCGCGAGGAAGCCAAGCGCTTCGGAAAGTCCCTGACCGACCTGAAGCAGATCGCGATGGGAACATGATCCGCAGATTCACACAGATGAACACAGATTCAAAAGGCAGGGAAAGAGGCCGGTTGGGGCTGCCATCGACCTTCAACTCGCTTGCGTCCTCCCAAAGAAATCAGCGCGAATCTGCGCCAATCTGCGGATGAATCCCTGACTCGATGAGCACATCGTCTTCCTCTGGTTCCGCCCTCACCCGTGAGGCGATCGTGGGCGCGTTGTCGGCGTTGTCTGAGGCGCTCGGAAAGCAGGGTGTGGTCGGCGAAATCTGCCTGTTTGGCGGAACCGTGATGGTGCTGGCGTTCAATGCGCGCCTTTCAACCAAGGATGTGGATGCGATCTTCCATCCGACAGCGCTTACCCGCGAACTAGTGCGCCGGGTGGGCGAAGAGCGGCAACTCCCTACGGACTGGCTGAACGATGGAGTGAAGGGATTTGTGTCCGCCCGTCCTGAGACGACAACCGGCAATCTTCCCCAGTTCCCGCACCCCCGGCTGACCATGCCGGTGCCCGAGTATTTGCTGGCCATGAAGTGCATGGCGGCCCGGGTGGGCGGCACGACTGGCTGAGGTTCCGACGTCCCCGACATCGTGTTCCTCATTCGTCATCTGCGCCTGGAAAACGCAGGTGCCGTTCTGGACCTGGTTGGGCTATACTTTCCCGAGAATCGAATCCCGATCCGAACCCAGTACCTTGTGGAAGGCCTCTTTGAGGAAGGACAGATATGAGACCAAAATCATTGCAGGAGGTCGCCGAGCTGACGGCACGCGGTGACTCCTTTGATCGCTGCCTCGCCAATTTTCTGGATGAGTTCTATGCGACTCCGACCGCCGCGGCTCTGGCCGATGCGCCACCGCTGCTGGCTGGCGCGCATCGGGAGCCGGGTTCTGTCCAGGACGCTTACCTCGCCGCCACGGCGGAAGAACTGGCTCGGCGCTACACCCTGCCCTGCCCCGGCTGGACCGTGGGCGAAGATCGCCAGCTTCACCGGCCTTGGTTTGCCTCGCCGTTGGCCGCCCTCCGGGCCGTGCTCCTTCTGGAGAGCCCGCCTGCGTTCCGTTCCCGCAACCTGTTCGTCAGCGACAACGCCCTTTCCCGCGCGTAGCACCCAAACGAACCGGCCCCGGATGGGCCCAAGGGGAGAGGAGTTGGGACAAGGGTGGCCAGCAGGCCGGGTTGAGGGTGCGCAGTTCAGGGGTGTTGCTGGGGCGGTTGCCCGCCCGCGGGCGAGATGGGTGAAATTGAATGCGAGCCGCCCGGGCCACGATGCGTTGCCACCCGAGGCGATTGATGCGGCCATTGACGAATTGACCCGCGACCCGACGCGGTCATTTCAGTGATTTGCCAAGTTTCAATCGCCGGTGAAATGGCGGTTTTTAGTAGAAGTCCTTCCGGAACTGCCGGACATGGAAGCGGACATGAAGCTGGCAATTTGTTCGGAAGTGGTTTGTTTTCAAAGAGGAGTCCGGAAATCTTGCCGGACATTCATGCGGACATCTGAACGGACACATCCTTGGATTTCCTTCCGCTGCGATCTCGGCAAGGCGGGGGCGGAGCTTTGGCTCTCGCTCGGCAGGCGGCGTCGAAGTGCGAGCACATTTCACGCGTTCCACTCCGTCCGTCCACGGCGCTGGCGTTGCATCAGCTCTACCTCGCCAAAGGCGCGGCGGCGACGACGGCCATTGAAGGAAACACGCTTTCTGAAACTGAAGTGCTGAAAGCTGTCGAGGGGAAATTGGTCGTGCCGCCGTCGAAGCAATACCTGAAGCAGGAGGTGGAGAACATCATCGCGGCGTGCAACGGCATCGGCAGCCAGTTGGCGGAGGGCACGCTGCCCGCGCTCTCGGCCAAACTGCTGTCCGCCTATAACCGACTCGTGCTCGAAAAACTGCCCGTGAAGGATGGCGTGAAACCGGGGGAGTTGCGGACGCATTCGGTGGTGGTTGGCAACGTGTATCGCGGCGCGCCCGCAGAGGATTGCCCGTATCTGATGGACCGACTGTGCGAGTGGCTCAACGGCCCGGATTTCCAAACGCCGGACAATTCTCCCACGGGCACGGACACGGTGTATGCGATTCTGCGGTCGGTGGTGGCGCATCTGTATCTGGCGTGGATTCACCCATTCGGCATTGGCAACGGACGCACGGCGCGGTTGCTGGAGTTTCATATCCTGCTCTCGGCGGGCGTGCCGTCTCCGGCGGCCCATCTCTTCAGCAACCACTACAACCAGACGCGGACGGAGTATTACCGGCAGCTCGACCAAGCGAGCAAATCAGGCGGAGAAATCGTGCCGTTTATCGGCTACGCGGTGCGCGGTTTCGTGGATGGGTTGCGGGAGCAGCTTGAGAAAATCTGGACGCAACAATGGGATGTCGTCTGGCGGAACTTTGTGCATGAGCGATTCCAGAATCGGAACAGCCCGACGGACACGCGGCAGCGGCACTTGGCGCTGGACCTTGGAGATGGCGGTGACTGGGTCGAGGTTGGAAAAATCACGGAACTGACGCCGAGGCTGGCGAAGGCTTACGCGGGCAAAACTCCGAAGACAGTGCAGCGTGATTTGAACGCGCTGGTGGAGATGGGTTTGATTGCTCGCGATGGGCGGAAGGTCAGGGCGCGGCGCGAGGTCATTCTGGCGTTCCTGCCGTTGCGTAAGAAACCAGACAAGCCCGCGACGTAATGCCCCACGCTTACACCGAAGACCAACTCGTCGATCAGCCCGCCATCGGCTTGTTCGCGGAGCTGGGCTGGCAAACGGTGTCGGCGAGGGAGGAAGTTTTTGGTGCGAACGGCACGCTTGGCCGGGAGACACCCGGCGAGGTGGTGCTTGTTTCCCGGTTGCGCGCGGCGTTGGAAAAATTGAATCCGTCGTTGCCGCCCGAGGCCATCACCGCCGCCGTGGATGAATTGACCCGCGACCGCTCGGCCATGGGGCTTCCGGCAGCTAACCGCGAAGTGTATCGGCTTTTGAAGGACGGCATCGCGGTTTCGGTTGTAGATTCGGAAGCCCCACCCTCATCCCCGGCCCTTCTCCCAGGGGGAGAAGGGAGTTCGGCTTCTCCCTCTGGGAGAGGGATCAAGGGTGAGGGTTCGCGGCGACGCACCGGCGGGCAGCGAATGGTGCGGGTTCGCGTCATCGACTGGGAGAACCCCGCCACGAATGATTTCCTGCTGGTCAGCCAGTTGAGCGTCACGGGCGCGCTCTACGCCTGGCGTCCGGACTTGGTGGCCTTTGTCAACGGCTTGCCGCTCGCCGTCATTGAACTGAAGAAGCCGGGCGTGCCCGCGCGCGCGGCGTTCGACGAAAACCTGACGAGCTACAAGCATCCGCAGAACGGCATCCCGGCGCTGTTCGTGTTCAACGCGCTGCTCATCGCCTCGAACGGCACGGACAGCCGCGTCGGCTCGCTCACGGCGGACTGGGAACGGTGGGTTGAGTGGAAACGCATCGAGCGCGAGGACGAGCCTCGCCGCGTGTCGCTGGAGGTGATGCTGCGCGGGACGTGCGACAAGGTGCGCCTGCTCGATTTCATGCTGCGCATCGGACCGCGCACGCGGAATCTTCTCCTCGGCACGGCAACCCCCAATCCAAACCGATGTCGGCGAGCTTTGGGATTTGATGCGCATCCTGAATGCAGGCACAGACTTCGTCCTTGGTCGCGAGGCGGTCAGTCCATGGGTTGATCTGCCGCGGGCCTTGCCGGTGGTGAAAGGCACTGAGATCCCGCTCGACGAGCGCGACGCCTGGGAGTGGCTGCGCAACCCGCTCCCGCCCGGCAACGAAGAACCGCTCGTCGCCAACCTGCGTCTGCAGCTTGGCATCGCCGACAACGCCTTCTTCACGGATAGAGGCTTTGGCTCGCTCGAATTCTTT
>JBDNHZ010000122.1:0-15377 GCA_041688515.1 Verrucomicrobiota bacterium | reverse complement strand
CATTGGCGGATCGGCCACCACCGAGACCGACATCGAGATCTCAACCGATCTCAC
The DNA here is from genome assembly GCA_041688515.1 of Verrucomicrobiota bacterium. Taxonomy (GTDB): domain Bacteria; phylum Verrucomicrobiota; class Verrucomicrobiia; order Limisphaerales; family UBA9464; genus UBA6176. The sequence goes on along the minus strand of JBDNHZ010000122.1, from coordinate 15,323 downwards.
CCATTGGACCCGGATCGCACGCACGCCGGGTTCCGCCGACGCCACCGTCCAGATGGATGACGACGCGGGCCAGGCACCAGTGCGTTTCTACCGAGCCATTCGAAGGGTGCGATAGGATCCCCTTTCCTCGAAGCCATGTTGTCGGCGTTGTCCCGTCTCTTCCCGTGGCAATCCCGGTGGGCGTCCTGCGTCGCGCCGGTATTCCTCTCCTTCGCCGGCCTGACCCGATCCGCGTCGGCCGCCGACGTCTCCTGGCCCGCCTATCTGGGCGACAAGGCGTCGTCGCACCACTCCACCCTGCGCCAGATCACGCCGTCGAACGTGTCGAAGCTTCAGGTGGCCTGGACCTATCGGGCGGGCGGTGCCGATCCCAACAACCGTTCCCAGATCCAGTGCAATCCATTGGTGATCGACGGCGTGCTGTACGGCACGTCTCCGGACCTTCAACTCTTCGCGATTGATGCCGACACCGGGCGCGAACGTTGGCGGTTCGACCCCGCTCGCGACGCGGGCGCCACCAAGGCGGGCGTCAATCGGGGCCTGGTGTACTGGGCCGACGGCACCGACCACCGCGTCATCTACGGGAACAACCATTTCCTTCACGCCGTGGACGCCGCCACCGGCCGACGCGTCCCTTCGTTCGGCACCGAGGGTTCGGTCAATCTCCTCGACGGACTCGGTCGCGACGTGACCGGCCTGTCGCTGATGGCCAATACACCCGGGGTGGTCTTCCGGGATCTGTTGATCGTTGGCATGCGACTGGGCGAAGGCCCTGCCCCGGCGGCCCCCGGACACATCCGCGCCTACCACCTCCGCACCGGTGCGTTGGTCTGGCGGTTCAACACGATCCCACAACCCGGTGAACCCGGGCACGAGACCTGGCCGCCCACCGCCTATCAATACGCCGGGGGCGCCAATGTCTGGACCGGGTTCGCCCTGGATGAAAAGCGCGGTCTGGTCTTCTGCCCGACCGGCTCCGGCACCTTCGATTTCTGGGGTGGGAATCGCATCGGAGACAATCTCTATGCCAACTGCCTGATCGCCCTCGATGCCACCACCGGACGCCGGGTCTGGCATCGTCAGATGGTGCGGCACGACGTGTGGGATCGGGATCTTCCGGCACCGCCCAATCTGGTGACCGTGAAGCATCAGGGGAGGCGCATCGATGCCGTCGCGCAGGTCACCAAGTCCGGGCACGTTTTCGTCTTCAACCGTGAATCGGGCGAGCCCCTCTTCCCGATCGACGAACTCGCGGTGCCGGCTTCGGATGTGCCGGGCGAGTCCGTCGCCACCACCCAACCGATCCCGCGCAAGCCGGCTCCGTTTGCACGGCAGTTGTTCACCCACGATCAGATCACCGACCTCTCGCCCGGGGCGCACCGGCACGTGCTGGAACGGTTCTCCCGTCTGCGCGCCCACGTCCCCTTCGCCCCGCCCAGTCGCGAGGGAACCATCATTCTCCCCGGCTTCGATGGCGGTGCCGAGTGGGGCGGTGCCGCAACCGATCCCGACGGCATCCTCTACATCAACGCCAACGAGATGCCGTGGGTGCTCACGCTGGTGGAAACCCGCGGAAAGCCGGATGGCACCACCTCCCGCGGCGACGCCCTCTACACCCAGATCTGCGCCGCCTGCCACGGCGTGGATCGTCGGGGAAATGCCGTCCAGAACGTCCCCTCGCTGGTGGACATCGGACAACGCCGCAAGCCAGAGGAGATGCTGGCCCTGCTGAAGACCGGCAAGGGCGTGATGCCGTCCTTCGATTTCCTCTCGGACAACCAGAAGCAAGCCGTCGTGGATCATCTCCTGGGGAAGGCGGACCCGGGACGGGCGGAACCGGTCGAACCCGGAAAGGAGAATGCCCTCGGCTCGATTCCCTACACTTCTACCGGTTACCACCGTTGGCTGGACACGAACGGTTACCCGGCGCTCAAACCGCCCTGGGGAACCCTCACCGCCATTGATCTCAACACCGGCGAACACCGCTGGCAGGTGCCTCTGGGCGAGTATCCGGAACTGACCGCCCGCGGCGTCCCACCCACCGGCACCGAAAACTACGGCGGACCCGTGGTGACCGCCGGCGGCGTGGTCTTCATCGCGGCAAGCCGCGACGAACACCTCCGCGCCTTCGACCGCAAAACCGGACGCGAACTGTGGAAGGCCCGACTGCCCGCGGCCGGCTACGCCACTCCCGCCACCTACTCCGTCCGCGGAAAGCAGTACGTGGTGATCGCCTGTGGCGGCGGCAAGATCGGCACTCGGAGCGGCGACGCCTACATGGCCTTTGCGTTGCCTTGAGGGAGAAGCCTGTGGCGCGTTGCCCAAACCCAGATTCCCCGGAAGGACGAGTTCCGCTCAGAAGGAACAGGGAGGAGAGAAGAGAGAGGCGGCCGGACCGTCCGTTCCCGCGTTCAACGACGCCCCGACCACGATCACACTTTGCAAAGTGTGATCGCCTCCCCGCATCGCGGGACGCCGCGGGGGCAGCGTCCGGATGCGCCCCGTATCTGGGTAGGCACCGCCTCGAATCGGAGGTCAAACGTGGGGGAAGCGTGAGCAAGCGTGGAGAGCGTGGGGAGCGGGCGGACCGTCCTTTCCCACGTTCAACGACGCCTCGAACACGATCACACTTTGCAAAGTGTGATCGCCTTCCCGCATCGCGTGACGCCGCGGGGGCAGCGTCCGGATGCGCCCCGTATCTGGGTAGGCACCGCCTCGAATCGGAGGTCAAACGTGGGGAAGCGTGAGCAAGCGTGAGCAAGCGTGAGCAAACGTGAGCAGGCGTGGGGAGCGTGGGGAGCGGGCGGACCGTCCGTTCTCGCGTTCAACGACGCCCCGACCACGATCACACTTTGCAAAGTGTGATCGCCTTCCCGCATCGCGTGACGCCGCGGGGGCAGCGTCCGGATGCGCCCGCTCTGGGTGCTTTGCTCTCTCCGCCTTTGCTTATTTCCCCGGATCTCGGTCACAGTGGATCTGCACCTTTTCGAATGAACGAACCCCAGAGTCCTTCGCCGGAGCCGATTCCCGCAGCCGCTCCTGCCCCCACGATCGCGCCCGCACCGGTTACGCCGCCCGGATTCCGGGCGGGTCTCGCCGCTTTGGTCGGACGCACCAACGCCGGCAAGTCCACCCTGCTCAACGCGATCATCGGCCGGAAGGTCTCCATCGTGACCCCCAAGCCTCAGACGACGCGTGATGCCATCCACGGCATCGTTCATCATCCGAAGGGTCAGGTGGTGTTCGTCGATACGCCGGGATTCTTCCACACCCGCGGTTCACGTCTGGTTGAAGAACTCCATGCGCGCACCCGCGAAGCCCTCAGTGATGTCGATGTGATCCTGCACCTGGTGGATCCCTCGCGCGAACCCGGGCCCGAAGACGCACTCGTCGCCGACGCCATCCAGGATCTCAAGACCCCCAAGATCCTGTGCATCGGCAAGGCGGACCTGCGCGAACGTCCGCATCGCCGGTGTTGGATCGGGAATTGCGACCACTACCATTCCGTCATCGACGTATCGGGGGCGACCGGCAGCGGGATTGCCGCCCTGGTCGAGAAGCTCATCCAGTTGGTTCCCGAAGGTGAACCGCTCTACCCGCCTTCCGATACCACCAACACCACCCGCGACTTCCAGATCGCCGAGATCATCCGCGAGCAGGTCTATCTCCAGGCTTCCGACGAAGTCCCCTACCGGACCACGGTTTCGATCGACAAGGTCGAGATCATGCCGGCTGCCGACGGGAAACCCGAACGTCTGGGGATCGACGCCACCATCTTCGCCGGCGACGAGCGGTATCAACGCATGCTCATCGGCCGCGCCGGTGCCCGAGTGAAGCAGATCCGGGAATTCTCCCGGCGTGAACTCCAGCGGGTCCTCGGCCAGAAGGTTGCCCTGTCCATCGACATCCTCATCGACAGTTCGCTGACGTGAGATGGGCGGGAATCCAGGTTTGCAGGCCCGCTGTCCGCATGCGGGGGCGGCGTCCGCCTATTCCCTGCACCAACCCGCGCCCGGTTCACGCCAACTTCGGTGTGGCGGCAGGAGAGGCTTGGAAGCAGGTTGATGGATATAAACCATGAAAGGCTTTCACCCTCTTTCGCTCTGCACGAAGGCATGGGCCTGGATCGTGGCCGGCCTGCTGGCGGCGGGCGGGCTTCGCGCGGACTTTCAGGGCAGCACCCACCTGATGCCCTATGACGAGGATACGCTGGGCTACGCAAGGCTTCCCGAGACCGGTGCCATCGCGCAGTTGCAGGGCAAGATCGACCGCGGCGAGGTCACACTGAACAAGGACGCCCGGTTTGGTTACCTGCTGTCGGTCCTGCGGGAACTCAAGGTCTCGACCGCTTCCCAGATGCTGGTCTTCTCCAAGACCTCCTTCCAACGGGAGCGCATCGGCCCGGCGAATCCACGGGCGCTGTTCTTCAACGACGGAGTTTACGTGGGCTACATCCCAGGGTCCCACCTGCTCGAATTCACTTCGGTGGATCCCAAGTTGGGAGCCGTGTTTTACACCCTCGATCAGGAAGAAACGGGACGTCCAAAATTCGTGCGCACCGACAATTGCACCGAGTGCCATGCCTCGGCCCGGACCATGGGGGTCCCGGGACATCTGGTGCGCTCCTTCCAGACGGATGAGACCGGGATGGTGGATCTGTTGACCGGGGTGGATCCGGTGAACCATCGGACGCCTCTGGCCGACCGCTGGGGTGGCTGGTACGTCACCGGCCAGCACGGAAGCCAGATCCACCGCGGCAATCTGGTGGGCAAGGAAGCCTTCGCGAAGCAGGAGAAACAGCCCAATTTCTCTGGAAATCTCGGGGATCTCTCGCGCTTTTTCGATCCGGCGAAGTATCCGGAACCGACCAGCGACATCGTGTCGTTGATGGTGATGGAACATCAGCAGCACGGGCAGAACTTCATCACCCGGGTCGGATACGAGGCACGGTTGCATCTCGGGGCCTACGGCCACGTCAACTACCTGCGGACCGCAGTGGAATCGCTGGTGAAATACTTCCTGCTGGTGGAGGAAGTGCCGCTGACGGCCGAAGTGAAGGGAAACCCGGAGTTCGTCCGTGCCTTCGAGAAGGGCGGACCACGGGATTCGAAGGGGCGCTCCCTTCGTCAGCTCGACCTGAAGACCCGGTTGTTCCGCCACCGGTGCAGCTTCCTGGTCCAAGGGGAAGCCTTCGCCGGAATCCCGGAACCGATGAAGGAGCGGATCTACCAGCGGCTACACGACGTCCTCACCGGCAAGGACACGGCGGAAACCTGGAAGACACTCGATCCGGAATCACGGCAGGAGATCCTCGAGATCCTCCGGGAGACCCAGCCGGGTCTGCCCTTGTACTGGAAGAACTGAGTCACCCCCTGTTCCGGGGCTAGACGAACCCAAGGCCCGGGCGCATCGTCGCGGGATGGACACGGCACGGTCGTCTTCTCCCTCGCGGATCTCCGGTTTTACCCTGATCGAATTGCTGGTGGTGATCGCCATCATCGCGATTCTGGCGGGCATGCTGCTCCCGGCCCTTTCCAAGGCCAAGGAACAGGCCCAGCGCACCACCTGCATCAACAACCAGAAGCAGATCATGTTGGCGTCACAGATTTATGTGACCGACAACAACGATTGGATGCCCCATCCAAACTGGGACAATCAGCCGGGGTACGCCGGTTGGCTCTATCGTCCCACGTCTTCCGGTGCGCCGCCCGCCCTCACCAATCGTACCTTCGTCGAGCAGGGATTGCTCCGAAAGACCCTCCGCGAAGACAAGCCCTTCTTCTGCCCGCTCGACAAAACCAACACCGCCACCTTCCGCGCCCGCGGCATGAAGCTTTCCAGCTATATCATGAATGGCGCGATCTGCGGCTATAAGATCCGTTCACAGGTTTACAAGCAGGCGCAGTTCCAGGCTGACGCGATCGTCCTGTGGCAGGCGGACGAACGTTCCCCCGGCGATTTCAACGACGGTTCCAGCACGCCCAACGAAAACATCACCCGCCTGCACAGTCAGGGCACGACCGTGGGCGTCGTCACCGGCTCGGTGGAGTACTACAAGCGCACCAAGTTTTATCAGGAGGTGAACAACCGTCCCGGTCGTCTCTGGTGTGACCCCGGCAGCCGCCGGGGCGACGGTTCCTAGTCTCCGGTTCTAATCCCCACGTCCCATGAACCCCCGACTTACCTCGCTCTCCGCTGGTCTCGCCCTCGCCCTGCTCTCCGGTTGTGGCGAGAAATCCGGCTCCGACGTTTCCGACCTGCAGCAGGCCTTCCCCAAGGAGAAGGCCGTCACGCCTCAACAGAAGGAGGTGCAGACCTTGGTCGACAGCGCAGCCGAAGCTGCCAAGAAGGGCGAGTTCGAGAAGGCGGCAGCTTCCTTGGCGGTTCTCCGCACTCAGGAACAGCTCTCCGCTGCACAACGTGCCGCCGTCCAGGACCAGATGAGCAATCTGCAGGCGGATCTCGCCGCCCGGGCCGAGGCCGGCGACGCGGCCGCCAAGCAGGCGCTGGAGGCCATCCGCGGCATGCGCGGACGATAGGAACTCCGCGCCTCCCCCGTGGATCCATCTCCCCGATCGTCTGCCCCGGAAACGCTGGTCGTCCGTTGCCCCCAGTGCGGTCAGCGCGGCACGTGGTTCGCCGCCCCTTGGGGTCCGTTCTGCTCCCAGCGCTGTCGCCTGATTGATCTGGGACAGTGGTTCAACGAGGAGCATCGCCTGTCCCGACCCTTGAACGCCGCCGACTTCGCCGGCCTGGAAGACCTCCCACCCGGCACCCATCTGGATCGACCGCCGGACGAGGAGCCCTAAGCCGAATCCATTCACCGGCCGAAAGGAGTCCTCACGCGAAGGCCCGAAGCCGCGAAGAGGGACTCCCAAGCCGGGAGCGAAATGGGTCAGCGGCCGGTGAGGGCGAACTGCCCGCGCGCGAAACTCACTGCGCGGCCTTTCTTCACGGCTTCGCGTGACACGATTTCCGAAGTCGCACCCGCATGGATACGGCTAGGCATGCCTCCGGACGAGCCCCCCGATCGCGATCACACTTTACAAAGTGTGATCGTCCTTCCGGGTCGGAAGAACTCGCTCCACGAGTCCCCGTCGCCCGCCTGATCCCACACACACGCTCCAAGCGCCGGGAACAGTCGCCTCCAGGAATTGCCCGCCGTGGACGGCAGGCATCGGAGTGGGCAAGCTGTTGGCGTGGGCTCCATCACCTTCGAAATCCTGGTCATCCTGGCGCTGCTGGCGTTGAACGGGATCTTTGCCATGGCGGAGATCGCGGTGGTCTCGGCCCGGAAGGGGCGGCTCCGCAAACTCGCGCAGGAAGGCCGGAGCGAAGCCCGCGCAGCCCTGGCACTGGCCGAGTCGCCGAACCGTTTCCTCGCCACGGTCCAGATCGGGATCACTCTCGTCGGGATCCTGGCGGGAGCTTTCGGCGGAGCGACCCTGACCGAAAAACTGACCCCTCTCCTCGCGTCCGCCGGCCTGTCCGACAAGCTCGCGGGGCAGCTGGCCTTCGGGTTGGTGGTGGCCTGGATCACCTACCTCTCGCTGGTCATCGGCGAGTTGGTTCCGAAACACCTTGGACTGAGTCATCCGGAGGCGATCGCCATGCGGGTGGCCCGCCCAATGACCCTCCTCGCGCGACTGGCCGGGCCTCTGGTGACCTTCCTGACGGTTTCCACCGAAGGCCTGCTCCGATTGCTCGGATTCAAACAGGAGCCGGGCGTTGCTGTTTCCGAGGAAGAGGTCCGGCAACTGATGCAGGAAGGGCTTCGGGCCGGCGCATTCAATCGGATCGAAAGCCGTATCGTCCATGGGGCCCTCGAACTCGACCAGGTCACCGTGCGCCAGATCATGACCCCGCGTTCGAAGGTGATCTGGCTGCGGGTGGACGACTCGCACCAGCAGATCTGGCATAAGATCGTGGTCAGCGGTCATTCATACTTTCCCCTGTATTCGGAAAGCCGCGACCGCGCCCTCGGGATTGTCTCGTTGAAGTCGATCTACGCCAATCTGGCCGCGGGCGCGACGGTGGAACTCCGGAGTCTTGCCATCCCTGCCCTGGTCGTTCCCGACACCCAGAACGCCGTCCAACTGCTCGAGAGCTTCAAGAAGGCCGGTCGCCATATTGCCATGGTCACCGACGAGTTCGGGCATCTCGTGGGGATGGTCAGCCTCCACGACGTGATGGAGTCGGTGCTCGGCGACATTCCCTCGGCCGGTGCCCGCGCCAAGCCCGCCGCGCGCCAACGCGACGACGGCACCTGGCTGATCGATGCGTCCATCGACATTCCTTCGCTGGAGAAGGTGTTGCCCGGCTTCCGGTTGTCCGCGGAAGAAGGCGGTGACTACCAGACGCTGGCCGGCTTCCTCCTCAACGGCCTGGGCCGGGTTCCCCTCGAAAGCGAGCAGTTCATCACCCACGGCTATCTCTTCGAGGTGCTCGACATGGACGGACACCGCGTCGACAAGGTGCTGGCCTGGACCCAGCCCTCGACCGCGGTGGAATCACCCGGGTGAACCTGACCACCGGGGTTCGAGGTCATCGCTTCTCGCCGGTTGCCAGCAAGGTCTCGAAGTGCGGGGGCTCTTCTTCCCGGGCGACGACGCTGATCTCGATCCGGTGGAAGCCGGCCGTTTCCAGCCAGCCCTGCAGATCCGCCTCGGCAAACCCCAGCCATTGATCTCCGTACAACTCGCGCGCCTGGGCAAACCGATGCCGAACGAGATCCAGGAGCAGGAGTTGGCCACCCGGTCGCAGGATTCGATATGCCGAGACCAACGCCCGCGCCGGATCCGAGGCGTGATGCAGTGCCTGACTGAGGATCACCACGTCCACACTCGCCGCCGGGATCGGCGGATCCACGATGTCGCCCAGACGGAATTCCAGGTTGGCGAGCCCGTTCTTCTTCGCCTTGCGCGCTCCGAACTCCACCATCTTCTCGCTGTTGTCCACCGCGATGACCCGGTTGCAACGCCGCGCCAGTAACTCGGAGATCAATCCCTCACCCGAACCCAGGTCCGCCACGTCGATCGGGGGCAGCATCCGCAGCAGCAGATGCCCGAATGCCTGCCACGACCGGCCCGGTCCGTAACTGCGGTCGAACCGGCCCACCACCTGGTTGAAATACACCTGCGCCTGCTCCTCGCGTCGGGCCAGAACCCGCTTCAGGTTCACCACATCCGCCCCCTGTTCCGGCAACTCGTGCGCGCCGCGCAACGCCAGTTGCAGGAACTCCCGTGCCTGTTCGTCCGCATCCGGGTTCAGCCGGTAGAACGTCCGACGTCCGTCCCGGCGCGACACCAGCAGCCCGGTCTCTGCGAGCAGTCCGAGATGGGTCGAGATCCGCGATTGACCCAAGCGGGTAACTTCCTGCAATTCGTTCACGGAGAGCTCGTCCTTCTCGAGGAGAGCCAGGATCCGGAGACGCGTCGGATCCGCCAGGGCCCGTAGCGATCTGAGTGTGGCAGACATTTGGTATTCCTCAGTTTGACGTCAGCGGGTGGCACCCAGACCGGAGACACGGGGATCGGCAGCGGCTTCGAACCGTCCATCGCCCCGCCGCCCCACCGCCTGAGTCGCGCCCAGGCTGTCCACCCACTCCACACTGTGGCCGCGCCGACGCAGTTCAGCGGCCACCGGTTCACCCCAGGAACGCTCCAGCTTCACCCCATCCGGACGCCACTGATGATGGAAACGTCGTCCGCCGAGAGCCTCTGCCGGGCTGTGCCCGAAGTCCACCACCCGCACGATCGCCAGCACCGTCTGGCTGATGATCGTCGGTCCACCGGCCGCACCGAGGGACAGGATGGGTTTTCCGTCCCGCAGCACCAGGGTCGGGCTCATGCTCGACAGAGGTCGCTTGCGCGCCTCGACCGCGTTGGCATCCGCCCCGATCAGTCCGAAAAAGTTCGGCACTCCCGGCTGGGCAACGAAATCGTCCATCTGATTGTTCAATACCAGACCCGTTCCCGGAACGACCACCTTCGATCCGAAGCTGGTGTTGACGGTTGCCGTGCAGGCCACCCAGTTTCCTTCAAGATCGGCAGTGGAGAAATGGGTGGTGTGCCGGTGGCGCTCCCGCTCGAAGACATCCGTTCCCGCCTCCGGAGGCTGGCCCGCGCCCGGCACCAGCGACGCGTGAAGCGGATCGATCCGGGCCGCCAGTTCGCGGGCGTAGGCCTTCGACATCAGCCCGCGGGGGACCCGGGCAAAGTCGGGATCGCCCAACCAGTGCGCACGATCGGCAAAGGCCAGTTTCATGGCTTCCGTCACCACATGGACCAAGTCCACCGAGTCTTCCCCCATCGATTGCAGGTCGAAATGCTCCAGGACGTTCAGGATCTCCCCCACATGCACCCCACCGGAACTGGGTGGGGGAAATCCAATGATCTCCAAACCACGGTAGGTTGTCCGGATCGGCTCGCGGAGGCGGGCTTGGTAGGCGGCAAAGTCCGAGGCCTTCAACAAGCCACCCAACCGGGCCAGATGCGCCTCGACCTGAAGGGGAAAATCACCGCGGTAGAACTCGTTCGCCCCCTGCTCTGCCAGACGCCGGTAGAACCCGGCCAACTCCGGCTGCTTCAACCGCCAGGCTCCATCTCCGGACGGGAGCCGCCAGATCTTTCGAAACCCGACGAACGCTTCGGCCGCCGGCGGTGCCCAGGCCAGATCGTTCAACGTCCCTTCCACGCGTCCCCGGTACCCCGCGGAGGGAATGAACCCTGCCGCTGCCACCCGCGCGCTCGACAACAGGAGCCGGCGGAGAGGAATTCGCCCAAAGCGCGACGAGACATAATCGAGCGCCGCCAACTCCCCCGGAACCCCAGCGGCGAGCGGCCCATCCTCACTCAGATGCGGATCCGCCTTGCCGTTGCGCAGGAACATTTCGCGCGTCGCGCCGGCCGGCGCCATTTCCCGCCCATCGACCGCCACGGTTCGCCCGTCGGCCAACCGCACCATAAAGAAGCAGCCTCCGCCCAGACCGGAATTGTGACCATCCACCACCCCGAGCATCAGCGCGCAGGCCACGGCGGCATCGACGGCATTTCCTCCCGAAGCCAGCGCCTCAAGGCCGGCCCGAGTGGCCAGCGGATGCACGGTGGCGACCGCACCCCGCCGATCGCCGGCGAGTACGGGAGCGATGCCGAGAGCCAACCCGAACGTCAGGACCCGAAGGCAACCGGGCCGGAGACAGCACCGGAGCCATCGCAACAAAAAAGACCTTTGACCGCGCACACAAGGTTCGTATCATCCCATCCTGATACGTCAATACGTACCACGCACGAGTACCAAGATCCTTTATCCATCAGCTCCATGAGCAATCGCTTCATCTTTTCCTCCGAGTCCGTCGGCGAGGGACATCCTGACAAGGTGGCCGACACCATCTCCGACGCCGTTCTCGACGCCTGCCTGACACAGGACAAGTTCAGCCGCGTCGCGTGCGAGACCTACGTGAAGTCGAACATCGCGGTGGTTGGCGGTGAGATCACCACCAAGGCCAAGCTCGACTACGTCGCGATTGCCCGTGAGGCGATCCGCGAGATCGGCTACGTGAACGACGACGACGTCTTCCATGCCGACAAGGTGTTCGTGAATGTGTACGTGACCCAGCAGTCGCCCGACATCTCCCAGGGCGTCGATGCGAAGGCGGCGAAGGGCAAGAAGAAGGCCGAGCAGGGAGCGGGTGACCAGGGCCTGATGTTCGGATACGCAGCGGACGAGACTCCCGAGTTGATGCCTGCGCCGATCATGTTCGCGCATCGCCTGGGCCGGAAGCTCACCCAGATCCGCAAGGCCGGCAAAGCTGCCAAGTGGTTGCGCCCGGACGCCAAGTCGCAGGTGTCAGTGGTCTATGAGGACCATCGCCCGGTTGCGATCTCCAACGTCGTCATCTCGACGCAGCACTCGGCGGATGTGGACCACAAGACGATCGAGGAATTCTGCATCGAGGAAGTGATCAAGAAGGTCCTGCCCAAGAACATGCTCACGAAGGACACGCTATACCTGATCAATCCGACGGGTCGTTTCGTGATCGGCGGGCCCCAGGGCGACACCGGTCTGACCGGACGCAAGATCATCGTCGACACTTACGGTGGCTATGGACGTCACGGCGGTGGCGCGTTCTCCGGCAAGGATCCGTCGAAGGTCGATCGTTCGGCGGCCTATATGGGCCGGTACGTGGCCAAGAACATCGTTGCCGCCGGGCTGGCGGCGCGGGCCGAAATCCAGTTTGCCTACGCCATCGGCTATCCTGACCCGGTGAGCGTGTACGTGAACACCTTCGGCACGGCCAAAGGTGGGCTGACCGACGGTGCGATCACTGAGGCAGTCGAGAAGGTGTTCAGCTTCAAGCCGGCAGACATCGTCAAGCAGCTCAACCTGCTCCGTCCGATCTATTCCAAGACCACCAACTATGGACACTTCGGCAAGGAAGACGCCGAGCTGACCTGGGAAAAGACCGACAAGGTCAAGGCGCTGCTCAAGGCCCTGTGAACTCCTGAGTTTCTAGATTCAAGTTTTTGATTATGCCTGCCAAACCTGCGAAGAAACCCGCCCCCACCCCTGCTCTCGACGAAACGACCCTGACCAACCTCCGCGCCTTTACAGCGCAGACGCCGGCGGGGAAGGACTATGTCGTGCGCGACTTCGGTCTTGCTGAATGGGGCCGCAAGGAAATCGCCGTCGCCGAGCACGAAATGCCCGGCCTGATGTCCGTCCGTAAGAAGTACTCCAAGAAGAAGCCGTTGAAGGGGGTGCGGATTACCGGATCGCTGCACATGACCATCCAGACCGCGGTCCTGATCGAGACGCTGATCGACCTCGGCGCCAACGTGCGCTGGGCTTCGTGCAACATCTTCTCGACCCAGGACCACGCCGCGTCAGCCATCGCCGCCACGGGCACGCCGGTGTTTGCCTGGAAGGGCGAGACCCTCGAAGAATACTGGGAGCTCACCCTCAAGGCCGTGCTGTTCCCCGGCGATACCGGCCCCCAGCTCGTCGTCGATGACGGCGGCGACGTGACCCTGCTGATCCACAAGGGCTATGAGCTCGAGAACGGATCCACCTGGGTCAACACCCCCTCCGGCAGCCACGAGGAGCAGGTCATCAAAAACCTTCTCAAGCGCGTCGCCGTCGAGAAGCCCGGCATCTGGACCAAGATCGTCCAGGACTGGAAGGGTGTCTCCGAGGAAACGACCACCGGTGTCCATCGCCTGTACCAGCTTGCCGAACAGGGCAAGCTGCTCATCCCGGCGATCAACGTGAACGACTCGGTCACCAAGTCGAAGTTCGACAATCTCTACGGCTGTCGCGAGTCCCTCGCTGACGGTCTCAAGCGTGCCACTGACGTCATGATTGCCGGCAAGGTGGCCGTCGTGTGCGGCTACGGGGATGTCGGCAAAGGTTCCGCCCACTCGCTGCGCGCCTACGGGGCCCGCGTGATCGTGACCGAGATCGATCCAATCAACGCCCTCCAGGCCGCGATGGAAGGATTCCAGGTCAACACCATCGAGAGCACGCTGGGTGTCGGCGACATCTATGTCACGACCACGGGCAACTGCGACATCATCACCGTGCAGCACATGCTGGCGATGAAGGACCAGGCGATCGTCTGCAACATCGGCCACTTCGATAACGAGATCCAGGTCGATGCCATGAAGAAGACCAAGGGCGTCACCATCGAGAACATCAAGCCGCAGTACGACCGCTACTACCTCCCCGGCGACAAGAGCATCTATATGCTGGCCGAAGGACGCCTGGTGAACCTCGGCTGCGCCACCGGCCATCCGTCGTTCGTCATGTCCAACTCGTTCACCAACCAGACGCTGGCGCAGCTCGATCTCTGGACGAACAAGGACAAATACGACAAGACGGTCTATCGCCTGCCCAAGAAGCTCGACGAGGAGGTCGCCCGTCTGCACCTGGAAAAGATCGGCGTCGTGCTGACCAAGCTCACCAAGCAACAGGCTTCCTACCTCGGCGTTTCCGCCGACGGCCCCTACAAGCCCGAGCACTACCGCTACTGAGCGCTCGCGGGCCCATGCCCCGCCGGACAGCATCGGCACCCACAAGGTGTCCTTTCACCCAGGCCGTCCGATCCCAACATCGGACGGCCTTTCTCATTCCATGATTCGGAACTCAACCTGAACCTTGGCCTTCCACCGCTCCTCTGGTGTCGGGAGGCTCGCTGGAAACCAAGCACGCAACTGCCGGATCCGGTCGCGCATCCGATCAAAGGGAACGAGCGCTCCCGCTTCGTGACGCCGGATCGGACCGGCCGGCAGATCCAGATGCTCTCGCGTCCATTCGCTCTCATTCATGGCGGAGGATGCGGACGAAGGCTTCGTGCAATTCTCGCGTTCCATACTTCAAGAACAGGGCTTCGTAGTGCGAGTCCTCCAGCTTGATTGCGTTCCTCCGGAGCAGCATTTCTACGTCGACTGCGTCCTTGGAGGTACGGATCGAAGGGGAATGTCGCATGGCATGCAGTTTCAGCGCCAAGAGATGATCCAGACAGGGAACACGAGCCACGGCCGAGCCGAATGACCTCTCTTCGGATCGCTCCCACATTTGCTCAAAGGTGGTGTCGCTGGTGAACATAAAGTCCAACCCGTCCCCACCGTTCGCCTGAGAAAACTGAGCGAAAGCCTGCGACTCGATTGGATGGACGAGACCCGCCGCTCCGGCCCTCGACATCCACGCGGACCGATCTGCTTGGCGGACGAGAAAATCGACATCAAAGGTCGTCCGCGAATGGCCGTGTGCAGCGACCGCGTAGCCGCCGATGATCAGAAACCGGAGAGCCGTCGGCCTGACTGCCATCTCCACAAAATCGGGGAGCTCCATGTGCGGGATGCTAGTGGGCTGGGTCAGCGCTGGGAACGAAATGAGTCACCCTTCCCCCCGCAACTGTGCCGCCCGAGACCAACGCCTTTCCGCCCTCCCAGCCTGAGCAGAAGCGCCCTCCTGAGGTCCCCACCGGATTGAACACCGCGTCGAGCGTCCCCGCCCCCTGCGCCTCCGCCCCCTGCGCAAGAACGCCCACCAGCAGCATCGCCCGCACCCAGTGGATCCATGCTTTTCTCATGGACGGAGGCTGCTCATTTCGGGTCGGCCTTTGAAATACGTATTCGTACGCACGGATTGCTCCCGAATACACCCCGTCATAGTGGCTCAGGAATTCGGATTGCTCACGGCTTCAAGAAGAGGGAGAGTCAATCGTTCCTTCGAACAGGCGGGACGTAGCTCAGCCCGGTAGAGCACTTGGTTTGGGACCAAGACGTCGCAGGGTCAAATCCTGTCGTCCCGACCATCGATTT
>JBDNHZ010000121.1:0-7490 GCA_041688515.1 Verrucomicrobiota bacterium | reverse complement strand
GGGCCAGATACCCTTGTCCCAGGCGCCGGTTGATCGTCGCCCCGTTGACCAGATGGAGCGCCTGCGCCAGTCCGCCGCCCGCCACCGATGCCGTTTCGCACGACGTCTCACGGGCGCAGCGTCCGAGGATGTCCAACGCCATCGACGGCGACTGGGCCCCGACCAGTTGCACGGCCCGCTCGACCCCGGGTTGATCGGGGAATTCCTCGGGCACTCCGGTCGCCTGCGCGATCATGTCGAGGAGCACCCGTCCGTCCGGCAGTTTCAGCAGCGCGTGGGAATACAACCGGTCATCCGTCGCGTTGCCGGGCAGCGGGCGGGCCGATCGTTGATAGGCGGCGGACCGGACGATGCCTCCCACCAGACGCCGGAGATCGAATCCATTGGCCGCGAAATCGTGGGCCAGGGCGTCGAGCAGTTCCGGGTGGGTGGCAGGATTGGTTGGACGCAGGTCGTCCACCGGTTCCACCAGGCCACGGCCCATGAGGTGTTTCCAGACCCGATTGACGAAGGCCCGGGCGAAGAGCGGGTTGTCGGCGGAAACCACCCAGTCGGCCAATGCCTGACGTCGATCCGTCGCAGGATCCAGGGCGATGCGTTCGCCCAGCGGTCGTGGCGCGAGGGGGCGGCCGGTGTGCGGATCCTCCACTTCCCCGCGGGGCGCGGTGTCGATGCGTCCGCCGTCGCGGCGGATGCGGGCGAAGAAGGCGGCGAACTGATGGTAGTCCGTCCGGGTCCAACGATCGGCGGGATGCGCGTGGCATCGGGCGCATCCGATGCGCGCGGCGAGAAAGATGGATCCCACCTGTTCGGCGAAGTCGCGAGGATCATTGGCCAGCAGGGCAAAGGAGGCGGGCCCGACGTCGTCGACCGGCCCCTCGGCCGTGAGCAGTTCGCGGGCGATCCGATTCCACGGGGCATTGGTGGCGACCTGGGCGTGAAGCCATTGATGATAGGTGCGGCTGGCCTTTTCGTTTCCGCGTTTACCCGAAAGAAACAGGAGATCGGCGAGGCGCTGGGTCCAGAGATCGGTGAACTCGGGCCTGGCCAGAAGTCGGTCGATGACCGCGTAGCGTTGCTCCGGTTGATCTCCGCGGTGGGCGAACGCAGCGATGGCGTCCGGCGCGGGAAGGCGTCCGGTCAGGTCAAGATGCACCCGACGCAGGAATTCGGTGCCGGAAGCGCCGGCCGAGGGCGGCACGTTCATCTCGCGGAGTCGGCGCAGGACGGCCTCGTCGATGAAGCCCCGCGGCGCGAACCCGGCGAAGGCGGCCGCGTCGGGCTCACCAGGAAAAGGGAATCCAACCCGGACCGATCCCACCGCGCCACCGAAGCGGATCATGATGGCGGTCGCACCGGGACCGTGGAGTCGAACGCGTCCGCGGCGATCGACATCGGCAATGCTGTCGTCGTTGGAGGTGTAAAGCGCGAGGTCGGTGGCGACGGTGGTGGATCCGTCCGAGAGCTGGGCGGTGACCGAGAGCGACTGAGGTTCCTTGGAGGCGACGGGGCCAAGGATCTTCGGATGGACGACCAATCCGGTGACCACCAGTTCGGGCCGTCCGCGGGGGGCACCCTGCGCGATCCATTCGCGGAGCAGGAGGGCTTCCGGGGAATCCGATCTGAACCGGCGATCGCCTTCGTGTTCGATCTGCCGGGTCGCCTTGCGCAGCAGAAGGCTGTCGCCCGGGTGGGTGAAGTCGATGCGCCGCGCCCCCCGTTCCCGGGTGATGCTGGCGTGGTCGAGATCCGGCGCGTACCCGAGCAGGCTCAGCTTGAATCCGCCCTGTCCCGTTGCCGCCCCGTGGCAGGCGCCGGCGTTGCATCCTGCCTTGGTCAGGACTGGGAGGATGCGGACGTTGAAATCGAGAGGGGCATCGGCGGCGGGCGAGGCCGCCTGCGCCGGGGTGTGCAGCAGCAGGAGGAAAACGGCGAAGAGGCGGGCGAAGTGCCGCAAGGGAACACCGAGCTCCGATGGAGGGGCGAGCTCCGCGAGTCCGAAACCTCCCCTTCCGCCGCCGGCGTCGCCTTCTGAAACCGCTCCCGATGCAGGAAGCGGATTTCCAGACCTTCCCGGGAGGACCCTGGGGCCGCGGTCGGCCCCGGCCGCTCGGTCGTGATGGCGGAAGAGGCGGGCGAGGACGCCCGCAGTCCCGGGCGCGGGGCAGAATGGGGACTCGCAGAGCTCGTCCCTCCGGAGCTCGTCTCTCCGGAGGAGCAGTTGGGTCGCCGAGCTCATTTCGCGGGCTGAAGCGACTGGAGGAATTCCGCGCCGAGCTTGCGGGAGTATTCGGTCCCGTATCGGTCGCCGAAGTGCAGGACGCGGGTCCATCCGTCCGCCGCCTGTTTTCTTAGTTCCGGATCCGTTCCGATGAGCTGCTTCACCTCCGCCAGAACGGTGTCGACGGTGGCATTGTCATTGGTGGGCCGGATGAATCGGCGGAGCAATCCCTGGAGCTTGGCGTCGGTGGGAACGGCACCCGGGAAGGGATCCTTGCCGGTCCGGGCGGGCGCGGCGTTGGTATCCCCGGGTCGATCCGGTCGCATGCCGC
Source organism: Verrucomicrobiota bacterium (assembly GCA_041688515.1). Lineage (GTDB taxonomy): Bacteria > Verrucomicrobiota > Verrucomicrobiia > Limisphaerales > UBA9464 > UBA6176. Next base: position 4,938 of record JBDNHZ010000121.1, on the reverse strand, counting down.
CGCCGTCCATCCGTCCGGGATTGCCGCTGGCGAGGAGGACTTGCGCGGAAGGCGGGTTGGTGTCGCCACAGAGGGTTGCCAGAGCGGCGATGACCCGGGGAGCGTCGGCGATGCCGGGTTGAACCAGTGCGAAATTGGTGAAGACCACGTTGCTGCGGGAGGCGACGACGGTCATCAGACAATCCTTGTTGAGCCCGTAATTGCCGGGGCCTTCGGCTCCGTCCATCGAGAGGCCCACCGGCGACTGGAGCCGGAGGGAATTGGCCACGGCCTTGGTCCGCTGTTCGCCGGCGAGACGGTCGGCGTTCAGAAAGACGATCTCGGTCCGGAGACGCGTGGCGTTGGAAGCGCCGTAGGTGTCAATGGCGCGGAGCAGGGGAACGAGGGAACGCTCAACTCCATGGACGAACACCAAGGCCGTCGCGGCCCCCTGATGGAGCGTGATCGGATCCCGCTCGGTTCCAGCCCCCGCGCCCTTGATCGCGTTCACCTTGAAGAGCGTCACCTTCTCGCCTGGCTGCGGCCCGGAGAAAATCGGGTCGGCTGAGTGCAGCGCCACGGTCATCAGGCTGGCGCAAAGAAGAGGAAGGGCGCGGTCCATGCGGCATTGGATATACCCACGAGGGTCGGTTGGAAAGGGCGGGCTCTTGGAGGGATGTCGTCGACGGAGGCGACGACGTCAGGAGTCTCTGACTTCCTGGAGGGACGAGTTCCACGAGTCCGTGGACGTTCCCCGCCGGAACAGAATGAGCCTCGTCACCTCGTCACCGGCGACCTCAAGAGAACGAAGATTGCGGGGCAGGGGCGTGCATCGGTAGGCTGACCCGACAAACTATGGCTAAGGCTCCCAAGTATCGATTTTGCGCAGGACCCTGGAATTTCAGCGAAGGACGCGATCCCTACGGTCCGGAGACGCGCCCGGCGCAGACGTTTGACTGGAAGCTCCAGGCCCTGAAGGAACTGGGCTTCGACGCGATGATGTTCCACGACGACGACGCCGTGCCCGACATCGATTCGAAGTCGCCTGCACAGGTGTTGAAGGAAGCCAAGGAACTCAAGAAGCGTCTGGATGGCGAAGGGCTCGTCGCCGAGATGGTGGCACCCCGGTTGTGGTTTCATCCGAACACCATCGACGGTGCCTACACCAACAACGACAAGCGGCTTCGCCGTTATGCGATTGATCGTTCCAAGCAGGCGATCGACATCGCCGGCGTTCTGGGAACCGATCTGATCGTCCTCTGGTTGGCCCGCGAGGGTTCCTATCTGCGCGAATCCAAGAATGCGCGGCGCTCGGTGGATCTGCTGGTGGAGGCGATGGACGCCATGCTCACCCACAACAAGAAGATCCGCCTCGCGATCGAGCCCAAGCCGAACGAGCCGATGGATCATGCCTACATCCCGACCATCGGGCATGCACTGGCGGTGGCGCAGTTGACGACCGCTCCGGCGCGGGTCGGTGCCCTGATCGAGTCGGCCCACGCCATCCTGGCGGGGTTGGATCCGGCCGATGAAATCGATTTTGCCATGGCCTTCGGGAAGTTGTGGTCGCTGCATCTCAACGACCAGAACGGCCTGAAGTTCGACCAGGACAAACCGTTCGGCTCGGCCAACCTCCGCGTGGCGTTCAACCAGGTGCGCGCGCTGGAACGGAATGCCTACGGGCGCGGCGGCGAGTTCATCTGCTTCGACGTCCACCCGTTCCGCACGACCAAGCCCGAGCATTCCCTCAAGCACCTGTCCAACTCGCGCGACACGTTCCTGCGCCTGGTGGACAAGGCCCGCTCCTATCCCGAGAAGGCCGCCCAGGCCCTCATCGCCGATCGGAACTACCAGGATCTTGACCAACTGGTCCTGAACCACCTGATGGGTTCCTGATCGTTCCAGTCGTCTGCGCCCCCAACTCCTCCCGATGCCCATCCCCCCCGCCGGTCTCCGTCGAATCGATCAACTGCTCTCCGCCTGTGGCTACTGTTCCCGGCGGGAGGCAAAAGAGTGGGTGAAACGCGGGTGGGTGACGGTCAATGGAGTGGTCGCCAAGTCTGCGGAAGACCGGGTGGACGCAGCCCAGGTCGTGGTCGAAGGCGAACCGCTGGAGCACCCGGACGGTTTGCTCGTCCTGTTCCACAAGCCGGTGGGCACCATCTGCACCCACGAAGACGAGGAAGGTCCCACGATCTACGGATTGCTGCCGGAGCGTTGGAAGGATCGCAATCCTCCGGTCAGCAGCGTCGGACGCCTCGACAAGGACACCAGCGGCGTTCTCGTGCTGACCGATGACGGGGCGCTCGTCCAGAAATGGACCGCCCCGCGTCATCATGTTCCCAAGGTGTACGAGGTCGGGCTCGACCGGGATCCGTCGCCCGATTGGATCGCCTTGTTTGCGTCCGGCACGTTCAAGATGCTGGGTGAGACCAAGCCGTGCGCGCCGGCAAAGCTGGAATTGGTCGGACCGTGCGCGGCCCGGCTCGAACTGACCGAAGGCCGCTTCCACCAGGTGAAGCGCATGTTCGCAGCAGTCGGTGCGGTGGTGACCACCCTGCATCGTTCGCGCTTCGGTCCCTATGAACTGGGAGATCTGGCCCCGGGCGCCTGGAAGTTGCTCCCGCGCGAAGCGATTGGGTCCTAATCGAAGCGGTGGGCCCGGTGGCGGTCCCGTTCACTTCCCCGCAGGTGCCGTGACCTTCAGCAGGTAGGCCCGGCGTTGGTCGGCGAACTCCTTGATCCCGATGATCCCGCGGCCGCCGCCCGGCCCGGGTCCGCCCCCTCCACGAACGGTGCCGGTGAGATTTTTTTCGAAGTCTTCAAAGGACGAGAGCTTGCGGGTATCGGTCTTCAAGAGGCCCGCGATCAACGACTGATGCTTGCTGGCGATCGGCCCGAGACGTTCCCAGTCCAGCCATTTGTCGGCCATTTCACGGACGATCGCGAGGTAACGGGTGCGCAGGGCTGGCACGGCCAGCAGCTTGGAAATCAGCGGGCGCTCCTCGTTGTCCGAACCGTAGAGGGGCGGCAGTTCAACCCCTTGGATGGCCGCTTCGCCGCCACCGCCGCCGCCACGGCCCCCGCCGAACCCGGGGCCGCCCGGCAGATAGAAGGTCTCGTTGGAGTCATGGGGCACGATGTGGAACCGGCCCTTGGGATCCAGATACAGGCTGTAGTCACTGGATCGGATCCAATAGCCGTCGTTGTTCACCATCACGTTTTCCAGGGCGAGGAAACGAAGGGCTCCTTCGACGTCGAGGATCGGCGCGAGGTGCGCCTCCAGTTGTCCGGGTGGCGTCTCATTGAGGACCTTGCACAGCCGTGCCAGAGACTTCCAGGCCGCCGCGGTCTCCTTGCTCTTCAAGGTGTAGATCTTGCGGTAGGCCTCGGGATCCTCCCCCAGATACGCCAGCGTTCCCCGTCCATTCGGGCTGCCTTGAACCTTCCAGCGTGAGCCATCGGCAGAACCGAAACGGTCCTGGACGAAATCCTTGTTGAACTGCTCGACGTTGACGTACGTGCCCCAACTCTCGCCGTTGATCACGACCTGCACGTAGTTGGCCCTCGGAGCCGCCAGATACTCCCGCGCGATCCCGAAAAACAGCACCGTTCGCAGGCTGCTCGGATCGACGTGGGCGTTGAGCAGGTTGAGCGTCTTGAATCCCAGCAATTTCTGGTCTTCGTGCACCATGTCCACCGACAGGCTGAGCGAGTGCTTCCGGCCTTCCGGCACGGTGAAGTAGGACGACGCCCCCCGAAACGACACGCCGACATGACGCAGTTGCTTGCCGTCAACGGTCACCTGGGCGGGAACCTCGACGTCGGTGTTGTTGAATTGCGAAAGCTGCTTTTCCCAGTCGGTATCTTCGAACTGGAGAAACAAGGTGCGCAGAACGGTCGGATCGTAGAAACCGCTGTTCCCACCGGATTTGACCTGATCGGGGCTGACCTTCGGGCCCGGTTCCACCGCCTGGACTTCACCGCCGCCCTGGCGACCCGGCCCGCGCTGGCGATCTCGGCCTTCGGCCCGTTCCTGGGTCAGGAAACCCCGGGCGGCCTTGCGCTCGGTCGCATCGAGGAACTTGGAGCCGTCGGTATCGAACTTCTTGAGGAGTTTCGTTTCCGACGCGCCCATGCCCGGCCCCCCTGGACCACCCGATCCGCCCGGACCCCGTTGTCCACCGGGACCTCCCGGGCCTCCGGGGCGGCGGGGTCCTCCGGGACCCTCCGGGCCGCCCCCGGGCGGGGGACCCTGTTGCGCCAACAGCGGTGCGAAGAAGAAGGCGGCCGAGAAAGAGGCGAGGAGCAGGCTTCGGGAAAAGGTCTTGGGACTCATGGGATGCGATCGCGTCATGCGAGTGGCTTCCCATCAAGAGTCACCGGGAGGCCAAAGGTTACGAGCCCGCGATGGCGATCAGAACTGCGTGTTGTGCAGGAGCCAAAGAACGAACGGGGTCGAAGTGATCAGCGCGGCCACCGTGGCCGCTCCGGCAACCAGGCCCAGGCCGAGGAACACCAGGCGTTGGAGCACGCTTTTCGAAGTGCCGTCGGAGTGCGGGGTCCGGGGCTCCATGGCCAGCCAGGCCCGATACTCGGCCAGGCGCAGGGCCCGCCGATACGCGCGGATCATCGCATCGCGGCGTCGCTGGTGGGCGATGCAGATCCGGGCAGCCACGGTGGCGGGATCAGCAGGGCGGTCAAAACTCGCGGTCGTGTTCATAAACTCAGTCCAGATTCAGCGGACTGCTCTACCCGACGGAGGCGCTTCCAGTTTCAATCAATCTGGAATCAAGAGAAATTTGTTGAAGTGCGCGACTCCCAAGCGGAGGAGACCAGGGCACAAGGCTCATTCCAATCGAGTGGGGGTAGGTGCCGAGGTGACGAGGCGCATCCGGATGGAAGTCAGAGTCTCCTGACGTCGTCTCCTACGGAGGAGACGAGGGCACGAGGCTCATT
>JBDNHZ010000120.1:0-2385 GCA_041688515.1 Verrucomicrobiota bacterium | reverse complement strand
TTCCACTGGCGAGGAACAGGACCGTCATGGGTGCCGCGGTGTCGCCGGTCCGACGGAATTCATACACCAGCGTGGCCTGCGGGTCGCTCTCGAGGGCCTCCGCATGGACGGTGTGGAGGGTTACGACGGGGAGATGCGGCGGTGGCGGCAGCGGATCGGATTCTTGAATCACGATCCGAATGGGGATCGAGCGGGCGACGACCTGCCCGTCGGCGATCGCGCGGGCCTGAAGGACGTGGATTCCGATCGGTGCCTTGGGCCAGGTCGCTTTGTGTGGCACGCGCAGGCCGATCACCCCCGGGCAGACCTCAAGGGAACGATCGGAAGTCGCCACGACCTGCTCGTCCGAAAGGAACTCCACGACCGTGAGGGGTGCGCCGTCGGGATCGTGCGTCACCGCTTCGAAATGGAGGTTGTCGGAGTGGAGCACTGCACCGCTGACCGGGTAGAGCAGCGCGATCCGGGCGGGTTGGTCCAGGGGGGGGACGATCTGCGACCGCAGGGACGGACTGAGCGCGAGCAGAAGCCCGAGCCAGAGGCTCCGGGCGGAAATCGAAGACCTGAAGAGAGGATTCATGACGGCGTACGGGCGCTGTGGGGTCCACCCGCAATTCAATGGAGCAACGCGAGGCTCCCGTTCTGAACGTTTCCGCCGAAATGGCAAGGGCCTGGATGGCAGGGGGCACGGGCCGGTCGCTGCACACGGATCCTTCCTGGGACCGCGGGCGTCGTCGCCCGCCTCTTCCTCAACGCGCCCGAGCGGCACGGTCCCTACGCCTTCCCCGCGCCCAGCACCTTCCATCCGGTCGGACTACACCGGGCCAGGGCCCGGGCCGGGTCCCGCGTGGCGAGGTAGTTCGGGGGCAGCCAGGAAGGGAGCGACGAACGTTCGTCGGGTGGGGTCAGTTTCGGTCCCCAGAAGGAACGCCCGATGAAGAAGAGGGTGTATCCCGCCTCGCGCAGGATGCGGGTGGTCTCGGTGGGCGGCGTGCCGTGTTCTTCGAAGACGATGTCCCGGATCGTTCCGTCGGTGAGCCGGGTGCCCGCCCCGCGCAGCACTCCCGGTTCATGGCCTTCGGTATCGATCTTCACCACGCCAAAGCGTCGGCCCGACGGCAGGAGTTGATCGAGTCGCCGGGTGCGGATCCGATGGCTCCGGCCGCTGGCGGATGGGAGCAGGCTGGCAGAACCTGCGTTCCCGTCGAAATCCTCGGGTTCGAAGAGTTCCGCTTCCCCCGCCGAGTCGCTGGCGGCATCGGTGAAGAGTTGGATCTTCGCCAAGGGGAGGCCCAATTGGGACCACTGCGCGACGTGCCGGGCCAGTTCGGCATGGATCCCTGGGTGGGGTTCGAGCGAGAACACCTCGCCGGTGGGGCCCGCCCGACGAGCAAGCAATCCGGTGAAGACTCCGATGTTCGCGCCGACGTCCACCGCCGTTTCCCCCGGTTCCAGCAATCGCCAACCGACCTCGCAGGCCGCCAGATCCAGCACCCCCAGATGATACATCGCGTGGCCCACCGTCTCGGTCGGGCATACCCGCATGGGCAGGCCCCAGGGACTGACGACGTCGGCAACCGACGGCAGCGGTCCTCGGCGTGCCAATCGGCGAAGCACCTGCCTGGGCTGGAACCAGTACTCGGGCTTCATCAGGCTTTGGACGATTTTCATGGCTTGGCTCGGACGCATTGAGAATGCCCCGAAACCTGCACGGCCGTCGATAGGGTGCATCTTGGGATTGCGCTCTTGGGCCGCCGGCGATCAACGCTGACAGTCGTCGATGCACCCGCTTGAATGGACCGCATGAACTTGTCGGGTCGTTGGGTGGTGATCACCGGGGCTTCAAGCGGATTTGGCGCAGCCGCGGCAGTGGCCTTTGGCCGGGCCGGGTGTCATGTCGTGCTGGGGGCGCGTCGATTGGACCGGTTGGAAGCCACCGCAAAGGCGGCGCGGGAGGCCGGAGCCTTGTCGGCCCATCCATTCCCGCTGGATGTTGCCGTCACCACCAGCGTCGAGGGTTTCGCGGCGCTTCTGCGCACGGTGACCTCCCGCGTCGATGTCCTCATCAACAACGCCGGGGGTGCGCACGGTCTGGATCCGGTGGCCACCGGTCGCGACGAAGATTGGGAAGCCATGGTGCAGTCCAACTTCCTGGGGGTGCTGCGTGTGTCGCGCGCGCTGTTGCCGCTGCTGCCGCATCATGAGGGGGCGTGGATCCTGAACGTCGGTTCCGTCGCCGGCCATGCTGCCTACGAGGGCGGTGCCGCGTACTGCGGCGTGAAGGCCGGGGAACGTTCCATCACCCAGGCGCTGCGGTTGGAATTGAACGGCAGCGGGATCCGGGTGGGCTCGATCGATCCGGGCATGGCGGAGACCGAGTTTTCCGAC